>NZ_MKSL01000043.1:0-17483 GCF_001897265.1 Microbacterium sp. 71-23 | reverse complement strand
CACCCGCCTGTGGCTCAACGACGCCACCGGCCAGGTGCTGCGCAACGGCCTCGATCTGCTGGGTGTGAGCGCCCCCGACCGCATGTGAGGCATCCGTGACCGACGACGCCCGATCGACGTTCCCGTTCGAGATCCCCGAGCAGGATGCCGCGCCGCGCCGCCGACGCCGGTGGGTCGTGTGGGTCGTCGCGATCGTCATCGTGGCGGTGCTCGCGGTGGCTGCCTGGTTCGCCGGCGACGGGATCGCCCGTGCGATCGTGACCTCGGTCATCCAGCAGCAGGTCAAGAGTCAGCTGGCGCTGCCGGCAGATCAGCAGGTCGACGTGCAGTTGTCGGGTCAGGTCATCCCCCAGCTCATCGGCGGGCGTCTCGACGAGGTGCGCGTCTCCTCGTCACAGGTGAGCGCCGGAGGGGTGACGGGCGCGGCCGACGTCACGCTGCACGGCCTCGACCTGTGGAACGATCACGCCATGACCGGCGGCGAGGGCACCATCCGCCTCGACGAGCAGCAGCTGCGCACCCTGCTCGCCGCACAGCAGGGATTCCCTGCGGAATCGGTCGGGCTCGCCGCGCCGAACGTGACGGCCTCGAGCCAGCTGTCCTTCCTCGGCGCGCAGATCCCGGTGTCGATCGCGCTCACGCCGTCCGCGAAGGACGGTGCACTCGTGCTCACCCCGGCCTCGCTCCAGATCGCGGGCGCGACGGCCACCGCCGACGACGTGCGGGCACGATTCGGGGCGTTGGCCGCGCCGCTCACCCAGTCGTGGACGATCTGCGTGGCCGGCAGCATCCCCCGTGGCATCACCCTCACGGGGGTCTCGGTCGAGGCATCCGATCTCGCGGCGACGTTCTCGATCGACGGCAGGATCCTCACCGATGCCTCGCTGCGCCAGAAGGGCTCGTGCGGCTAGCCGCCCATCCCCGGCGCTGTATGCCCGGTGCCCTAGACTCGTGCCGTCCCGTTGTGTCACCGCGCCGCACGGTGCGGGCGCGTGGGTTTCACCGCGCCGCAGCATCCGTCGATTGGTTCCCGTCCGTGTCCGCCTCGCCCGACCGCCCCACCGTGCCGACCTGGCTCGAGGTGCCGCGCGACGCCAATGACCTGGCTGAGCGTGTGTGGCCGGCGTCGGCGACACGGGATGCCGCGGGCGCGCTGCAGCTCGCGGGCGTCACCGCACCGGCGCTCGCGGCCCGCTTCGGCACCCCTCTCTACGTGATCGACGAGGACGAGGTGCGGGGCCGTGCTTCCCACACGCTCGCGGCCTTCACGGCGGCGGCCGCACGACACGGGGTGTCGGCGCGCGTCTACTACGCCGGCAAGGCGTTCCTGTCGACCGAGGTCGTGCGCTGGGTGACCCAGGAGGGTCTTGCCGTCGACGTGGCGAGCGAGGGTGAGCTCGCCGTCGCGCTCGCGGCCGGCGCGGACCCGTCCCGCATCGGCGTGCACGGCAACAACAAGTCCGTCGCGCAGCTGGAGCGCGCCGTCGCCGCGGGCGTCGGCTCGATCGTCCTCGACAGTCTCGAGGAGCTCGATCGGCTCAGCGCGATCGTCGCTCGCACCGGGGCGACCCAGCCGGTGCTCGTGCGGGTCGTGAGCGGCGTGCACGCCGAGACCCACGACTTTCTCGCGACCGCCCACGAGGACCAGAAGTTCGGCTTCGCCCTCGCCGATGCGCCGGCGGTCGTCGCCCGCATCCGTGCGACTGCGGGCCTGCAGTTCATCGGACTGCACTGCCACATCGGCTCCCAGATCTTCGGGTCGGCCGGCTTCGCCGAGTCGGCCCGCCGTCTCGTGGCCGTGCACGCCGAGCTGCTCGCCGCCGGTGCCGTGCCCGTGCTGAACCTCGGTGGCGGGTTCGGCATCGCCTACACCCGGGTCGACGTGCCGAGCCCGATCGACGAGCTCGCGGAGCAGATCGTCGACGGCGTCGCGCTGGCGTGCGCCGAGCGCGGCATCCCGATCCCCCACCTGGCCTTCGAGCCCGGACGCGCGATCGTCGGACCCGCCGGCGTCACGCTGTACACGGTCGGCACGGTCAAGCCGGTGCGGGTCTCCGACGACCTCACCCGCACCTACGTGAGCGTCGACGGCGGGATGAGCGACAACGCCCGCCCCGCGCTGTACGGCGCCCACTACTCCGCGCGACTCGCGAGCCGTGTGAGCAGCGCCGATGCGGCACTCGTACGTGTGGTGGGCATGCACTGCGAGTCCGGCGACATCGTCGTCGACGCCGAATACCTTCCCGGGGACGTCGCCGCCGACGACCTGCTGGCCGTGCCCGCGACAGGTGCCTACTGCTTCTCGCTCGCGAGCAACTACAACTACGTGCCCCGCCCGCCCGTCGTCGCCGTGCGCGGCGGCGAGGCGCGCGTGATCGTGCGCGGAGAGACCATCGATGACCTCCTGGCGCGCGATGCCGGGGTCGCCCTCGAAAGGAACGCATGACCGACTACCGACTGCTGCGCGTCGCCCTGTTGGGCGCCGGCGCGGTGGGCAGCCAGGTGGCCGCCCTGCTGCTCAAGCACGCCGACGAGCTCGCCGACCGCGCGGGCGCCCGTCTCCAGCTCGCAGGGATCGCCGTGCGCAGCCTCGACGCCCCGCGCGACACGGAGCTCCCTCGCGAGTTGTTCACGACCGACGCGGCGAGCCTCATCGCCTCGAGCGACATCGTCATCGAGCTCATCGGCGGCATCGAGCCGGCCCGTGAACACATCCTGAGCGCGATCGGCTCGGGCGCCGACGTCATCACCGCGAACAAGGCGCTGCTGGCCACGCACGGCCCCGAGATCTTCGAGGCCGCCGACCGCGTGGGCGCCTCGGTCTACTACGAGGCCGCCGCCGCCGGCGCCATCCCCATCATCCGTCCGCTGCGCGACTCGCTCGCGGGCGATCGCGTGCGACGCATCATGGGCATCGTCAACGGCACGACGAACTACATCCTCGATCGCATGGACACCGAGGGTGCCGAATTCTCCGACGTGCTCGCCGACGCGCAGCGCTTGGGATACGCCGAAGCCGACCCGACCGCCGACGTCGAGGGCTACGACGCCGCGCAGAAGGCCGCGATCCTCGCAAGCCTCGCCTTCCACACCGCCGTGCCGCTCGAGGCCGTGCACCGTGAGGGCATCACCGCCATCGACAAGGCGATCATGGATGCCGCGCGTCACGCCGGCTACGTCGTGAAGCTGCTCGCGGTGTGCGAGCGCCTCGACGGACAGGACGACAGCCCGACCGGTGAGGCGATCTCGGTGCGCGTCTACCCGGCGCTCGTTCCCCGCAGCCACCCCCTCGCGAGCGTCCACGGCGCCAACAACGCCGTGTTCGTCGAGGCCGAGGCCGCCGGCCCTCTCATGTTCTACGGCGCCGGCGCCGGCGGCGTGCAGACCGCGTCCGCCGTGCTCGGCGACGTCGTGTCGGCCGCACGCCGTCACATCGCCGGCGGTGTCGGCGTGGGGGAGTCCACGCGCGCCAACCTCCCCGTCGTCGAGGTCGGCCGCGTCGTCACCCGCTACCAGATCACGCTCGAGGTCGTCGACCAGCCGGGCGTCCTCTCCACCGTCGCCGGACTCCTCAGCGACGGCCACGTCTCGATCGCCACGGTCGAGCAGACCACCACCATCGGTGAATCGGATGCCGCGGCCACCGCGCGTCTGGTCATCGGCACGCACAAGGCCAAGGAGCAGGACCTGAGCGCCACCGTCGAACGACTCGCCGCGAGCGAGGTCGTCGCACGGGTGGTCTCGGTGCTGCGCGTCGAAGGGAACTGACATGGCACACGTCTGGCGCGGAGTCCTGCGCGAATACGCCGACCGCCTCGGGGTGACCGAGGCATCCACCGTCGTCACGCTCGGGGAAGGCGGCACGCCGCTCATCCCGGCCGCGGCGCTGTCGCAGCGCACGGGCGCCGACGTCTGGGTGAAGTTCGAGGGCATGAACCCGACCGGCTCCTTCAAGGACCGCGGCATGACCGTCGCCCTCTCCCGCGCCGTCGAGCACGGCGCGAAGGCCGTCATCTGCGCGTCGACGGGGAACACGTCCGCGTCGGCCGCGGCCTACGCGGCGCACGCCGGCATCACCGCCGCCGTGCTCGTGCCCGAGGGCAAGATCGCGATGGGCAAGCTCAGCCAGGCGGTCGCCCACGGCGGGCGCCTCATCCAGGTGCGCGGCAACTTCGACGACTGCCTCGAGATCGCCCGCGAGCTCGCAGCGCACTACCCGGTGCACCTCGTGAACTCCGTCAACCCCGACCGCATCGACGGCCAGAAGACCGCGGCCTACGAGGTCGTCTCGCAGCTCGGCGACGCCCCGGACTTCCACTTCATCCCGGTCGGCAACGCCGGAAACTACACGGCCTACACCCGCGGCTACCGTGAGGAGGCCGACCGCGGTGTCTCGACCCGCGTGCCGCGCATGTTCGGGTTCCAGGCCGAGGGCTCGGCGCCGCTCGTGCGGGGCGAGGTCGTGAAGAACCCCGAGACGGTGGCGAGCGCCATCCGCATCGGCAACCCCGCCTCCTGGGACTTCGCGATCGAGGCGCGAGAGGCCACCGACGGCTACTTCGGCGCGATCGACGACGCACGGATCCTCGCGGCGCAGAAGCTCCTCGCCGAGACGGCGGGCGTGTTCGTCGAGCCGGCCTCCGCGATCAGCGTCGCGGGCCTGCTCGACCGTGCCGAGGCGGGCGTCATCCCCGCCGGCGCGCGTGTCGTGCTCACCGTCACCGGCCACGGGCTCAAGGACCCCCAGTGGGTGCTCAAGGGCGCGGACGGCGTCGACGTGACCCCCACGGTCGTCGACGCGGCGACCAGCGAGGTCGCCTCGGTGCTCGGCCTCGCGCCCGCCGAGGCATCCGCGTGAGCGTGCCCCCGGGCCGTCGCGCCGTCGTCCGCGTGCCGGCGACGAGCGCGAACCTCGGCCCGGGCTTCGACACGCTCGGCCTCGCGCTGAGCGTCTACGACGAGGTGACGGTCACAGCCCTCGCCGACGACCGCCTCGAGATCGAGGTCACCGGCGCGGGCGCCGACGGCGTGCCGCGGGATGCCTCGCATCTCGTCGTGCGTGCGATGGCCTACGCGTTCGAGGCCGTGTCGCGCACGCTGCCCGGCATCCGGCTCGAAGCCCACAACGTCATCCCCCACGGCCGCGGCATGGGGTCCTCCGGCGCCGCGGTGGTGTCGGGCCTGCTCGCCGCGAAGGGCCTGCTCGAGGGTGACGTCGAGCTCGGCCCCGACCTGCTGCTGCGCCTCGCGACCGAGCTCGAGGGGCACCCCGACAACGTCGCGCCGGCGTTGTTCGGCGGCCTCACGATCGCCTGGGTCGACGAGCTCGGTCCGCAGCACAAGAAGCTGCTCGTGCACCGCGGCGTCTCGCCGATCGTGTTCGTGCCCGAGTTCACCATGTCGACGTCCGTGGCGCGCTCCCTGCAGCCGCTGCAGGTGTCGCGCGAGGACGCGGTGTTCAACGTGTCCCGCTCGGCGCTGCTGATCGCCGCTCTGACCCAGAGCCCCGAGCTGCTGATGGCCGCCACCGAGGACAAGCTGCACCAGAACTACCGGGCCGCAGCGATGCCGGAGACCGATCTCCTCGTGCGCGAGCTGCGCGCGGCGGGGTTCCCCGCCGTCGTGTCGGGGGCGGGCCCGAGCGTGCTCGTGCTCGCCGACGGCCCGGGCCGTCGCCTCGAGGCGGCGGCCCTCGCCGCGACGCGCACCGAAACGCCGTGGGAGGCGCTCATGCTGGCCGTCGATGTGAGGGGTGGTACAGTGAACACCGACGCGGAGGGTGCCTCGTAACGTCGTTTACACGGCCTCCGTCGCAATCTGCGAAACCGCGCGATCCCTGAAATCCGATTTCCGAGCCACGCTCGATCGGTCCCGAGGATCCTCTTCGGGTGGGCGGATGTCTCTCTGTCGATGTCCGTAGTCGTCGCGCGCCCCATCCTCTACAAGGGAGTACTCGTGGAGTCCATCTCCGAGATCCAGACCGAAGACAACACCACCCCGGCCGACGCGGCGCTGCCGTTCGAGGGCCCCGACATCGAGGTGCCGAGCGACCAGCCGGCGCCGGCCGATGCCACCCCCGCGGCCGCCGACGCGCCCGCTGCCGAGGCCGACGCACCCGCGCGCAAGACGGCCCGTAAGCCCGCCCGCCGCCGCGTCTCGGCACTCGCCGCCGACCTCGGCGTCGACGCCAAGACCGTCATCGCTCGCGCCGCCGAGCTCGGTGCGAGCCTGAAGAGCGCGCAGTCGGCCGTCGACGACGACCTCGCTGCGCAGCTCACCGCATCCTTCGCCGAGCCCGCTGACGCCGCCGCGGTCGAGCCGGCAGCGATCGACACCGTCGAGGGTGACCTGGCCACCGAGGGGGATGCCGCGGCATCCGCCGCCGACGAGGCGCCGGCCGACGCCGCCGCGGCCGGTGAGACCGAGGGCGCCGAGCAGGCCGACGGCGAGCCCGCCGAGGGCGAGCAGCCCACCGGCAGTCGTCGCAGCCGTAGCCGCAACCGGAACCGCAACCGCAACCGCAACGCCAACGGCGGCGAGCAGGGCCAGGCGCCCGCCGCGAGCGAGTCCTCGGACGACGCGCAGGCCGCCCCAGCGATCGCCGGCGGCGCGCAGACCCCTGCCCAGAGCCGCAACCGTCAGCGCAACAAGCGCCGCGGTCAGGGCCAGACCGGTGACGAGTTCGAGACCGAGATCGGCGAAGACGACGTGCTGCTGCCGATCGCCGGCATCCTCGACGTGCTCGACAACTACGCCTTCGTGCGCACGACCGGCTACCTTCCCGGCCCGAGCGACGTCTACGTCTCGCTCGGTCAGGTCAAGAAGTACAACCTGCGCAAGGGTGACGCGATCGTCGGCGCGATCAAGCAGCCGCGCGAGAACGAGGCACCCAGCCGCCAGAAGTACAACGCCCTCGTCAAGGTGGACTCGGTCAACGGCCTCGCCCCCGACGACGCCGAGAACCGCGTCGAGTTCGGCAAGCTCACCCCGCTCTATCCGCAGGAGCGCCTGCGTCTCGAGACGGCGCCGGAGAAGCTCACGCAGCGCATCATCGACCTGGTCGCCCCCATCGGCAAGGGTCAGCGCGGCCTGATCGTCGCGCCCCCGAAGGCGGGCAAGACGATCGTGCTGCAGCAGATCGCGAACGCGATCGCGACCAACAACCCCGAGGTCCACCTCATGGTCGTGCTCGTCGACGAGCGGCCCGAAGAGGTCACCGACATGCAGCGGACGGTCCGCGGCGAGGTCATCGCCTCGACCTTCGACCGTCCCGCCGAAGACCACACCACCGTCGCCGAGCTCGCCATCGAGCGCGCCAAGCGCCTCGTCGAGCTCGGTCGCGACGTCGTCGTTCTGCTCGACTCGATCACCCGTCTCGGCCGCGCCTACAACGTCTCAGCGCCCACGAGCGGCCGCGTGCTCTCGGGCGGTGTGGACGCCTCGGCGCTGTACCCGCCCAAGCGCTTCTTCGGCGCCGCGCGCAACATCGAGAACGGCGGCTCGCTGACGATCCTCGCGACGGCGCTCGTCGAGACCGGCTCCAAGATGGACGACGTCATCTTCGAGGAGTTCAAGGGCACCGGCAACAGCGAGCTGCGCCTCTCGCGCCAGCTCGCCGACAAGCGCATCTTCCCGGCCGTCGACGTCAACGCGTCGAGCACGCGCCGCGAGGAGATGCTGCTGTCGGCCGACGAGGTCAAGATCACGTGGAAGCTGCGCCGCGCACTCGCCGGCCTCGACGCCCAGCAGGCGCTCGAGGTCGTGCTCGGCAAGCTCAAGGAGACGCAGTCGAACGTCGAGTTCCTCGTGCAGATGCAGAAGTCGATCCCGGCGCCCGCCGGTGGCGGCCACTCGCACGGACACGAGAACAACATCCGCTGATCCGGGTTCGCCGTGGCTGAACCCGCGATGTTCGACTCGGCCCGCCAGCTGATCGACGAGCACAAGGCCGTCCAGGAGGAGCTCTCCGACCCGGCCGTGCACGCCGATGCGGCGCGCGCGAAGCGCGTCAACCGGCGCTACGCCGAGCTGTCGAAGATCGTGCACGCCTACGAGGCGTGGGGCGCGGCATCCGATGATCTGGATGCCGCGCGCGAGCTCGCCCGCGAGGACGACGCCTTCGCGGCGGAGGTCCCGGCGCTGCAGGAGCGCCTGGCGACCCTGCAGGAGCGCCTGCGACGCCTGCTGATTCCGCGTGATCCCGACGATGCGCGCGACGTGATCATGGAGATCAAGCAGGGCGAGGGCGGCGCGGAGAGCGCGCTGTTCGCCGCCGATCTGCTGCGTATGTACCTGCAGTACGCCGCCTCGATGGGGTGGAAGACCGAACTGCTCGAGCGCAACGAGTCCGACCTCGGCGGTTACAAGGACGTGCAGGTCGCGATCAAGGGCGCGCCCGGCGACCCGTCGCAGGGCGTGTGGGCGCATCTGAAGTACGAGGGCGGGGTGCACCGCGTCCAGCGGGTTCCCGCGACCGAGTCACAGGGACGCATCCACACCTCGACGACGGGGGTGCTGGTGTTCCCCGAGGTCGACGAGCCCGAAGAGATCCACATCGACGCGAACGACCTGAAGATCGACGTCTTCCGGTCGTCGGGGCCGGGGGGTCAGTCGGTGAACACGACCGACTCCGCGGTACGCATCACCCACCTCCCGACGGGCATCGTCGTCTCGATGCAGAACGAGAAGAGCCAGCTGCAGAACCGCGAGGCGGGAATGCGCGTGCTGCGCGCACGCCTGCTCGCCCAGCAGCAGGAGGAGCTTGCGGCGGCCGCCTCCGACGCGCGTCGATCGCAGATCCGCGGCATGGACCGCTCGGAGCGCATCCGCACGTACAACTTCCCCGAGAACCGCATCGCCGACCACCGCACCGGCTACAAGGCGTACAACCTCGACCAGGTGATGGACGGCGCCCTCGCGCCGGTCATCGACGCGTGCATCGCCGCGGACGAGGAAGAGCGTCTCGCGGCCCTCGCCGCGGACTGATCACCGACCGCGCCGACCGCGCCCGCTGCGCACCCATGCGCACCTCGCGCCGTGCGCGGTCACGCCGCGCTCCACCTCGGGCCGCGTCATCCGCGACCTCGTCGCCGTCCCCGCGGGCCGTGTCAGATGTGGTACTCGGGCGTCGTCAGGATGCTGCGCGTGTCGTCGCCGTCGCGGCGCGGGCGCGCCTTGGCGGGAATGCCGACGATCACGGAGTCGTCGGGCGCGTCGCGCGTCACGACGGCGTTCGCGCCGATCACGGATCCCGCACCGATGCGCACCGGCCCGAGCACCTTCGCGCCCGCGCCGATCGCCACTCCGTCGCCGATCGTGGGGTGGCGCTTGCCGGCGTCGCGCGTGCGACCGCCGAGGGTGACCCCGTGGTAGAGCAGCACGTCGTCGCCGACCTCGGCCGTCTCGCCGATGACGACGCCCATGCCGTGGTCGATGAACAGGCGCCGGCCGATCGTGGCGCCCGGGTGGATCTCGATGCCGGTGAGCCAGCGGGTCAGCTGCGAGCCGGCGCGGGCGAGGAAGCGCACCCGGCGCACCCACAGCGCATGCCACACGCGGTGCGACCACACCGCGTGCAGCCCGGGATAGAGCAGCGCGATCTCGAGGGAGGAGCGGGCGGCGGGGTCGCGGAGGCGGGCGGCCGCGAGATCCTCCCGCAGCCGCCGCAGCATCCCGCCGCCCGTCATCTCACTCCTCGCGCAGGTGCTCGTAGAGCGCGGTCGAGAGGTAGCGCTCGCCGTTGGACGGGATGATCACGACGATGTTCTTGCCGGCGGCCTCGGGGCGCGCAGCGATCTGCTGGGCGGCCCAGAGCGCCGCACCCGACGACATGCCGACGAGGATGCCCTCGCGGGCACCGGCCTCGCGGGCGACACGGATCGCATCGTCGAACTCGACGTCGATGACCTCGTCGATGATCTCGCGGTTGAGGATCGCGGGCACGAAGTTCGGGCCGATGCCCTGGATCTTGTGCGGTCCCGGGTGGCCCTTGGTGAGGATGGGGGAGTCGGCCGGCTCGACGGCGATGACCTTCGCACCGGGCACGCGTTCCTTGAGCACCTCGCCGACGCCGGTGATGGTGCCGCCGGTGCCGATGCCGGCGACGAAGTAGTCGACCTGGCCGTCGGTGTCGCGCAGGATCTCCTCCGCGGTGGTCTTGCGGTGGATCGCGGGGTTCGCCTCGTTCTCGAACTGGCGGGCCCACACGGCACCGGGGGTCTCGGCGACGATGCGCTTGGCCTCTTCGACGGCGAACGACATGCCCTTGGTGGGGTCGGTGAGCACGAGCTCGGCGCCGAACGCCTTGAGCAGCAGGCGGCGCTCCTTCGACATCGACGCCGGCATCGTGATGATGACGCGGTAGCCGCGGGCGGCGCCGACCATGGCGAGGGCGATGCCGGTGTTGCCGCTCGTGGACTCGACGATCGTTCCTCCGGGCGTGAGCTCGCCGGAGGCCTCCGCGGCGTCGACGATCGCGATACCGAGGCGGTCCTTCACGCTGGATGCGGGGTTGTAGAACTCGAGCTTGCCGAGGATGTGGCCGCCGAGGCCTTCGCCGATGCGGCTGAACCGCACGAGCGGCGTGTTGCCGAACGCGCTGGTGATGTCGTCGTGGATCGCGGGCATGTCGGGGCTGCCTTCTCTCGCTGGTTCCCTGTCGTCGCGCGTCTATGCGCGCACCGCGCCCAGCCTATGCGAGCGGATGCGATGAGGAGGCTGTGTGACGGGAGCCGGGTCGGCGGTGCGGCCGATAAACTGGGCGGCGCCCATGCCCGAGACCGCACCGCACCCCGGCGATCTGCCCGACGTCGTCGCGCCCGAGCGTCCTGAGACGCTCGCCGACGCGCTGCGCGCCGCTGCGGCGACCCTCGCGCGTGCGGGAGTGGCAGACGCGACCGTCGACGCCGAGCTGCTCGCGGCACACGTGCGCGGCGGCGGGCGCGGCGAGGTGCAGGCGGCAGCGCTGCGCGGCGACGCGATCTCCGAACCGGATGCCGCGTCCCTCGCGTCCCTCGTCGAGCGCCGCGCTGCGCGCGAGCCGCTGCAGCACATCACCGGGCGCGCGCCGTTCCGTCACCTGGAGCTGAGGGTCGGCCCGGGGGTGTTCGTGCCCCGCCCCGAGACCGAGCTGCTCGCGCAGATTGCGATCGATGCGCTGCGCGCCGCGGCATCCCCTTCGCCGATCGCCGTCGATCTCGGCACCGGATCCGGTGCCATCGCCCTGTCGCTGGCGACCGAGGTGCCGCATGCGCGGGTGCACGCGGCCGAGAACTCCGTCGACGCCTTCGTGTGGACGAAGGAGAACTTCGCCGAGGTTGGCGCCGAGAACGCACGTCTCGCGTTCATCGACCTGGCCGTCGCGTTCCCCGAGCTCGACGGCACCGTCTCGGTGCTCGTGTCGAACCCTCCCTACGTGCCGGATGCCGCGACCCCCCGCGACCCCGAGGTGCGGCTGTTCGATCCGCCCGCGGCCCTCTACGGAGGCGAGGACGGCCTCGACGTCGTGCGCACCCTCGCGCATGTCGGGCTGCGACTCGTGCACTCCGGCGGACTCATCGCCATCGAGCACGGCGAGCTGCAGGGAGCGGGCGTGAGGGAAGCGCTCGCCGACGCCGGCTGGCGCTCCGCAGCGACCCACCGCGACCTGACGCTGCGCGACCGGGTCACCACGGCGCTGCGGCCCTGACCGCCCAGCCGGGCCGAACTAGACTGGCCCGGTCATGTCTTCCCTCTTCGATTGCCGCGACGAGGCCGAGCTTCTCGCGGGCATGCGTCAGGCGCGCCAGGCCATCGGTCGCGGCGAGCTCATCGTCCTCCCCACCGACACCGTCTACGGCGTGGCCGCCGACGCGTTCTCCCCGGCTGCCGTCGCGCGTCTGCTGGCGGCGAAGGGCCGTGGCCGTCAGCAGCCCCCGCCTGTGCTCGTGCCCGGCGTGAACACGCTGCGGGCGCTCGTGAGCGAGGTGCCCGAGCCCATCGACCGCCTCATCGGCTCGCACTGGCCCGGCGGGCTCACGATCGTGCTGCCGGCCCAGCCCTCGCTCGCCTGGGACCTCGGTGACACCCGCGGCACCGTGGCCGTGCGCATGCCCGCCCACCGTCTGGCGATCGAGCTGCTGGAGGAGACCGGACCGCTCGCGGTCTCGAGCGCCAACCTGACCGGCGCCCCGGCCGCGATCGTCGCGAAGGAGGCGGAGCGGATGCTGCGCGACAGCGTCGCCGTCTATCTCGATGACGGCCCGGCCACCGCGGGCTTCGCCTCGACGATCATCGACGCCACCGGGCTCTGCGCCGGTCGTCAGGGAACCGTGCGCGTCCTGCGCGACGGGGTCGTGTCCCGCGCCGAACTGCGCTCCGTGCTGGGCGACGCGCTCGAACCAGACCCGGGGACGTGAAGCAGTACCTGTTCACCGCGCTGGTCACCGCGGTGCTCACGTTCGTGCTCGCCGGGGCGGTGTGGCGCCTCGCGCTGCGCTTCAAGCTCTACCCGGCCATCCGCGAACGCGACGTGCACACGCGGCCGACGCCGCGCCTGGGGGGCATCGCCATGTTCCTCGGCATCGTCGTGGCCTTCGGATTCACCGCGCAGAACGACTTCTTCCACCGTGTGTGGATCGACCCGCAGCCGGTCCTCGCGATCCTCGCCGCGACCGTGCTCATCGTCGCTGTCGGCATCGCCGACGACCTGTGGGACCTCGACTGGATGATCAAGCTCGCGGCGCAGGTCGGCGCGGCCGCGATCATCGCGTGGTTCGGGGGCATCCAGATCTACTCGCTCCCCGTCGGCGGCCTCACGGTGGGGTCGAGCTGGATGAGCGTCGTCCTCACGATCCTGTCGATCGTGGTGGTCATGAACGCGGTCAACTTCATCGACGGGCTCGACGGCCTCGTCGCCGGCGTCGCGCTCATCGCGAACGGCGTCTTCTTCGCGTGGTCCTACCTTCTGGTGCGCGACACCGGCCAGAGCACGTACTCGAACCTCGCCTCCCTCATCGCCGTCGTGCTCGTCGGCGCGTGCGTCGGGTTCCTCCCGTGGAACTGGAGCCCCGCGAAGATGTTCATGGGCGACTCCGGCGCGCTCATGCTGGGACTCCTCATGGCCACCAGCGGCATCGCCGTCACGGGTCAGCTCAACCCCGCGACGCTCGACCCCGAGACCCTCGGACGCTCGCAGCTGCTCGGTGCCTTCATCCCGGTGCTGCTCCCGGTGGCCGTCGTCATCCTGCCGCTGCTCGACTTCGGTCTCGCCGTGATCCGGCGCACGGGGGCGGGGCGCTCGCCCTTCTCGCCCGACCGCAAGCACCTGCACCACCGGCTGCTCGACCTCGGTCACTCCGACCGCTCGGCCGTGCTGATCTTCTACGCATGGGCCGCCATCGTCGGGCTCGCCGTGCTGCTCATGTACATCGCCACCCGTGAGAACTGGCCCGGCCAGTACTGGATCGGCGTGG
The DNA here is from genome assembly GCF_001897265.1 of Microbacterium sp. 71-23. Classification (NCBI taxonomy): domain Bacteria; kingdom Bacillati; phylum Actinomycetota; class Actinomycetes; order Micrococcales; family Microbacteriaceae; genus Microbacterium; species Microbacterium sp. 71-23. Next base: position 4,032 of record NZ_MKSL01000043.1, on the reverse strand, counting down.
GCTTCGGCGTCCTCGGTGGCGCGGCCTGCGTGATCGTCACCGCCCTGCCGTCCCGGCGCCGCCGCCCCGACCCCCGAGCGAAAGACCCCGCATGATGTCGTCTCCCGTTTCCAGCACTCCCGTCCTGCGGGCCACGCTCCAGTGGTCGGCATGGGCCGCCCTCGCGCTCGCGATCATCGCGGGCGTGGCCGGGTTCATCGCCGCCGGCCCCTCCGGCCTCGTCAGCGGGCTGGCCGGTGTCGTCGTCGGCGCGGTGTTCCTCTCGATCACCTCGGGCAGCATCCTCATCGCGAACCGCTGGTTCGGCGACGCGCTCTACGTGCCGATCTTCTTCGCGATCGTGCTGGGCGGCTGGCTGCTGAAGATCGTGCTGTTCGTGGTCGCGATGCTCGTGCTGCGGGGGCAGCCGTGGATCGCTCCGCAGGTCTTCTTCCTCGCGCTGGTCGCGGCTGTGATCGGGTCCCTCGTCGTCGACGTGGTCGTGCTGGCGAGGATGCGGCTGCCTCATGTCAGCGACACGACGCTCCCGACCGACCCGGAAGCGGGGGAGCGCAAGGACCCGCAACCTCCGAGCGGCATCTGAACCCCCAGCGGTTTGATAAGGTTGGACACGCACCCGACCGCGAGCGCCTGAGTGCCGGCCCTGGGGTGCACCCCGACCCATCGTCGTACCGATTTCTTTCGGTGCCCCGGAGCTGGAGCCTGTGCTGTTTCATCACGCTGCGACTGTGATCGCGAATGCCGAGTCCACGGGCGACGGTGGTTTCCACGCCCCCTCCATCGGAGAGTTCTTCCCTGACGCCGTGCTGTTCGCGGGAACGCCGTTCGCGCTGACGCGGATCAACCTGATCCAGATCCTGGCGACCGTCGTGCTGATCACGCTCTTCCTGGTCGCCACCCGTCGCATGCGCCTGGTGCCGACGCGGTTCCAGAGCGTCGCCGAACTCGGTCTCGACTTCGTGCGCAACGGCATCGCCCACGACCTGCTCGGCAAGAAGGACGGCAACCGCTTCCTGCCGATCCTGACCACCATCTTCTTCATGGTGCTGTTCATGAACCTCACGGGCGTCGTGCCGTTCCTGAACATCGCCGGCACGAGCATCATCGCGGTGCCGCTGCTGCTCGCGATCGTCTCCTACATCACGTTCATCTACGCCGGTGTCAAGAAGAGCCCGAAGAACTTCTTCAAGAACGCGCTGCTCCCGTCGGGCGTGCCGTGGCCGCTCTACTTCATCATCGTCCCGCTCGAGTTCCTCTCGACCTTCATCATCCGCCCGGTGACGCTCACCCTCCGTCTGCTGATGAACATGATCGTCGGGCACCTGATGCTGGTGCTCTTCTTCTCGGCCACCTGGTTCTTCACGGTCGAGCTCAGCGGCTGGTGGACGGCCCTCGGTCTCGGCACCCTGGCCTTCGGCTTCGTCTTCACCCTCTTCGAACTCTTCGTCGCCTTCCTCCAGGCGTACGTCTTCACGATCCTCACCGCGGTCTACATCCAGCTCGCGGTCGCGGAAGAGCACTGATCCGGTCGGCATCCGCCGCCCACAACCGAAAGGAATAACCCCGTGGACGCAACTACGGTTCTCGCCGACGTCTCCGGTTCGCTCGCGACGGTCGGCTACGGTCTCGCCGCCATCGGCCCCGCCATCGGCGTGGGCATCGTGGTCGGCAAGACCATCGAGGGCGTCGCCCGCCAGCCCGAGCTCGCGGGCCGCCTCCAGGTGCTGATGTTCATCGGTATCGCCTTCACCGAGGCCCTCGCGTTCATCGGTATCGCGACCGGCTTCATCTTCGGCTTCTGATCGCGAACGACTTCAAGTAAGGAGACAGGATGCTTCCCGCTCTTGTCACCCGCGCCGCCACGGAGGCGGGGCAGAACCCGCTGCTGCCCGCGGTCTACGACATCGTGTGGTCCGCGGTCTGCTTCGTCGTCATCCTCCTGGTGTTCTGGCGTGTGATCCTGCCGCGCATGCAGAAGCTGCTCGACGAGCGCTCTGCGGCGATCGAGGGCAACATCGCGAAGGCCGACGAGGCCCAGCGCCAGGCCGAGGCCGCGCTCGAGGAGTACACCGCGCAGCTCGCCGCCGCCCGCAAGGAGGCCGGTGAGATCCGCGAGTCCGCCCGCGAGGAGGGCAAGCAGATCGTCGCCGAGGCGAAGGATGCCGCGACCTCCGAGGCCGCGCGCGTCACCGCACAGGCCCACGCGCAGATCGAGGCCGAGCGCCAGGCGGCCCTCGTCTCCCTCCGGGGTGAGGTCGGTGCGCTCGCGCTCGATCTCGCCGGCGGCGTGATCGGCGAGAAGCTGAAGGACGACGCGTCCGCGCAGGGCGTCGTCGACCGCTTCCTCGCCGACCTCGAGGCATCCGAGAAGGCGACGAAGTAATGGGCGCCGCGACCACTCACGCACAGGAGGCCGCGAACGCGGCACTGTCGACGACGGCGGGTGTCGACCTCACGGTCGCCACCGAGCTGTTCCAGGCAGCGCGCGCGCTCGCGCACCGACCGACCCTTGCCGGCGCACTCGCCGACTGGGCGGCGACCCCGGAGTCGCGCGCGAAGGTGGTCGAGGACGTCTTCGGCGCCGCCGTGTCGCCCGTCACCCGTCAGGTGCTCGCGGCCGCAGCCGTCGAGCGCTGGTCGTCGGCGCACGACTTCGTGTTCGGCGTGGAGGAACTGGCCGTTCGTGCCGCCTCCAAAGCCGCGCCGTCCGCCGACGTCGAGGGTGAGCTGTTCCGGGTGTCGCGCACGATCGCCGACAACCCGCAGCTCGAGCTCGCGCTCGGCAGCCGGCTCGGCGACGCCGAGGCGAAGGGCGTGCTCGTCGAGACGCTTCTCGGCGGACGTGCGTCCGAGGCGACGACGCTGATCGTGTCGTCGCTGGTGCGCCAGCCGGGCGAGCGCCGGGTACGCGAGGTTCTCTCGCGCGCCATGCGCGTGGTCGCCGCGGAACGCGAGCGCACCGTCGCGACGGTCGTGAGCGCTGTGGCGCTGACCGACGCGCAGACCGAGCGACTGGGCGCGGCGCTGGCTGCGCGTTACGGCACGCAGGTCTCGATCAACACGGTCATCGACGAGTCGATCGTCGGCGGCCTGCGCATCCAGATCGCGAACGACGTGATCGACGCGAGCGTGTCCACCCGTCTGGCGGATCTCCGCCACCGACTGGCGGGCTAACGGGACCTCCCTCCCGACGATGAGACTTCGGGGCGATGGCCCCATGAACGAAGGAAGACAATGGCAGAACTCTCCATCAGCCCCGACGTCATCCGTGACGCGCTGAAAGACTTCGTCGCAGCGTACGAGCCCACGGGGGCCGCGGCCACCGAGGTCGGCACCGTCATCGACGCGGCCGACGGCATCGCCCACGTCGAGGGCCTGCCGGGCGTGATGGCCAACGAGCTCGTCACGTTCGCCGATGGCACGCAGGGCCTCGCCCTGAACCTCGACGAGCACGAGGTCGGTGTCGTGGTGCTCGGCGAGTTCGCCGGCATCGAGGCGGGCCAGGAGGTCACCCGCACGGGCGAGGTGCTCTCGGTCGCCGTCGGCGACGGCTACCTCGGTCGTGTGGTCGACCCGCTCGGCAACCCGATCGACGGTCTCGGTGAGATCGCGACCGAGGGCCGTCGCGCGCTCGAACTGCAGGCTCCCGGCGTCATGCAGCGCAAGAGCGTGCACGAGCCGATGCAGACCGGCATCAAGGCGATCGACGCGATGATCCCGATCGGGCGCGGTCAGCGCCAGCTGATCATCGGCGACCGCCAGACCGGCAAGACGGCGATCGCGATCGACACGATCATCAACCAGAAGGCGAACTGGGAGTCGGGCGACCCGACCAAGCAGGTGCGCTGCATCTACGTCGCCATCGGCCAGAAGGGCTCCACGATCGCGGCCGTCAAGGGTGCGCTCGAGGACGCCGGTGCGCTGGAGTACACGACCATCGTCGCGGCCCCCGCGTCCGACCCGGCCGGCTTCAAGTACCTCGCTCCCTACACCGGCTCGGCCATCGGCCAGCACTGGATGTACGGCGGCAAG
>NZ_MKSL01000042.1:0-4871 GCF_001897265.1 Microbacterium sp. 71-23 | reverse complement strand
GGCTCGTCCGAACCCGAGCCGGGGGGCAGGTCAGTCATGGTGTCTCCTCACGCCGCGGGGGGACGCGGCATCCTCGGCCCCGACTCCTGCCGGGGCATGTACGGTCGACCCCGGGTCCGACCGCGGTCGATCCTTCGTCGATGACGGTCACACTTCGAACTGCGGGGTCTGGAACTCTCGCAGGCCGAGATCGCCGTCACGCACGACGAGACGCACTCGAGCCACGCCCGACGGCACCGCGTCGAACGAGAACCGGCCATGATCGCCGAGGTCCGCGTTCCACTCGCGATCACCCTGCGTGAGCTTGACCGCGAGTGCCGCAGCATCCACCCATCCGTCGATCCGGTGCTCTCCGCTCTCGGTGGCGGACACGTGCAGCAGAACACTCGTGTCGCCGTCGCTGAACTGGAGCGTCAGCGTGTCGGTCTCCCCGCGCGTGTTCGCCAGCTCGCTCTCCACGAGAGTCAGCAGCGCGTACTCGCGAGAGAGGTCTTCGACGGCGACGGCGGCCACCATGCGGTCGACGAGATCGACCGGCACAGGGTCGACCTCCTCCCACACGGCTCGCAGTCGCGCGAAGAGCGCGGCATCGGCCGCGAAGTCCTCAGTCTCCATGATTTCCTTCCCCCCATCCATCGCCCTCTACGAGGACGCGGAGCTTGCCCAGGCATCGCTGGCGGGTCGGTCCGATGGAGCCGACCGGCATGGCCAGATCCTGTGCGATCCGGGCGTAATCCGGTCGCTCGTCGAACGCGACGACGCGCAGCAGCCGCTGGCATCGATCGTTGAGCCGAGCCACGGCTGCCCAGAGCCGACGCGCCTCGTCGCTCTGCGCCGCCGTGTGCTCCGCGGACTCGTGCATCGGCAGATGCGGCTCGAGCGCCTCCGCCTCCGTCGGATCGGCGCGACGCTGGAGTTTCCCCACTCTCCAGGCCTCGCGACGGGCGGAGGTCGTGAGCCACCCCGAGATCGCTCGGGGCTCGACGATCGTCTCGTGCCGACGCACGAGAGTCAGCCACGTCGTCTGCACGACGTCTTGGGCCAGGGCGTGGTCCAAGCCGTATGCGCGGACGACCTGCCACAGCACGGGCGTCATGAGGCGGACGAGCTGGTCCATCGCGCGGCTGTCGCCCTCGCGCCAGCGCGCGAAGAGGTCGGCTGCGCGCTCCCAGCGGGTCGGCTCGCTCACGCCATCGGATTCCGCCGCGGACATCCCCCCGGGAGCGGGGACGTCGTCGCGCGGATCCGACCGATCGACATCGGTCATAGCGCCCATTGTGTCCACACCTGAAGGGAGCGGCAACGTCTGCGTCTGATACATCATGCGAGTTCGGGCGCCATGAGAGGTTCCGACGCCCCCGTTTCGTGCGCGAATACGGGGCGCCTAGAATCGCGCCATGACCCTGCTGTACGTGTGCGTCCGTCCTCAGCAGGGCGCCGCGATCGCCGAGTACGAGTCGTTCCGCACCGCTGCGCGTCTGGAACAGGGGCAGCTCCACACCCACGATCTCGTCCGCGATCCGCTTCCCGCCGACGCGTTCGACCGCTACTCGGGCTTCTTCGTCGGCGGAAGCCCGTTCAACGTCACCGACCCGGAATCGTCGAAGACCGAGACGCAGCGACGGCTGGAGGCCGAGCTGGATCGCCTGGCGACGGCTGCCGCGGACCCTGCCGGGCCGGCGGTGCTGTTCACCTGCTACGGAATCGGCGTCGCCACGCGCACGCTGGGCGGCGAGCTGAGCCGCGCGCACCCCGAGGACACCGGACCGTCCACCGTCTCTCTCACGCCGGACGGGGAGCGCGACCCGATCTTCGGCGGGCTGGCCACGCGCTTCACGGCGCTGACGGCGCACAAGGAAGGCTCGGCGACTCCTCCCCCAGGTGCCGTCCTCCTCGCCACCAACGAGCCCTGCCCCGTGCAGGCCTATCGGTACGGAGACCATCTGTATGCGACGCAGTTCCATCCGGAGCCGACGGCAGAGGCGTTCGCGGAGCGTATGGCCGTCTACCGCGACGACGGGTACTTCGCCTCGGAGGACTATGACGTCGTGGCCGGGCGCGTGTTGGCGGCTTCGTTGACGGAGCCGCCGCGCCTCCTGCGGGAGTTCGCTCGGCGCTTCGACCGTTGACATCTCGCTGAGTGCCATCGGACCCTCTAGGTTATCGAACATAGATTCGATAGTGTCATCTGGTGCGACTCGATGACAGGATATCCACAGGGCATTCGCCGATGAAGAGCGATGTCCGCCGCCGTGTTTAGTATCGAATATATGGACGAATCAGCGAAGGCTCTCGCATCGTTGACCGCTGCGTCCGAAGCCGTGGGCGCCGTATGGGTCGCTGCTCTGGGCGGAGCGATGCCGGGCAGTCGCGCAGAGGACGACGCCGCCGAGATGACCGACGGTGGGATCCTCGCGGTCAACGACGCACTCTGCGATCTGCGGCGGCACGTCGAGGCGGTCCACGCTCACGTGGCTGCCGCCATCGCCGCGCGATCCCGTCCCGAGCTCGGCAGCGATGGCCTCTCCCGCAGAGCGGGTCATCGCAGCCCGGCCCGTCTCCTGGCCGCTGCGACCGGCGGCCATCCCGGCGACGCCGCGCGGCTGATTCAGGTGGGGGAGGCCATGGCGGGGCGGATGACCTTCACGGGCGAGCGCACGGCACCGCGCCACGCGCATGTCGCCGAAGCTCTGCGCGCAGGACGTCTCAGCCTGTCCGCGGCGGCCTCGATCACCGAGTTGCTCGAGAAGGTCGCCGTGCACGTCGATCGCGCGCGTCTCATCGCGGTCGAGGCAGAGATCACCGAGCAGGCCGTGACGCTGTCGCTGACCGAGCTGTCCACGATGCTCCGGCGCGCCGAGGCGTGGCTCGTTCCCGACCGTCTTCCCGAAAAGATCGACGAGCTCCGCACGCAGCGGTCGCTCCACGTCCGCGAGGAGCAGGGTGGGATGCTGTCGCTCATCGCCCGCCTGGACCCGGAGTCGGCAGCCCCGGTGAGAGCGGTGATCGACGCGATCGTCGGCGGTCACCTCCGCGCTCACCGTGGTGCGAACGCTTCCCAGCAGTGGGGTGGAGGAGTCGTGGGCCGGACGGGGGAGCCCCTCGACGCCTGCTCCTCCGAGCAGACGCCGGAGACGCGGTCGATGCCGCAGCTGCGGGCGGACGCACTGGTGGATGTCTGCCGCCACGCTCTCGGCTGCGACGAGGTGCCGCAGCTCGCCAACACGACCGTCGTGGTGCGAATTCCGCTCGACGCGCTGACGTCAGGAATCGGCGTCGCCACCATCGACGGGATCGCTCAGCCGATCGATGCGGGGACGGCTCGTCGCATGGCCGGCGACGCGGAGGTCATCCCCTGCGTGCTCGGCGGCGAGAGCGAGATACTCGACTTCGGCCGCACGCGCCGCCTCTTCACCCGCGCGCAGAAGCTCGCACTGGTCGAACGCGACGGGGGATGCGCATTCTGTGGCGCTCCTCCGCAGTTCACCGAGGGACACCACATCCTGTGGTGGAGCTCGCACGGGGGTCGGACCGATCTCGGCAACCTGATCCTGCTGTGCACGTCCTGTCACCATCGGATCCACGCGGACGAGTGGGAGATCCGGATCGAGCCTCCCCCCTCGGGCGACGTCACGGGCGGGACGGTGTGGTTCATCCCTCCCGCCCGCATCGACGCGCACCGACGTCCGCGGCTCGGCGGCCGGCAGCGGTTCGACTATCGGGGTGCTGCATGATGCCGTTGAGGGGAGGGAAGCGAACCCGCTACACGGCCGGGCCGAGAATGACCGCAACGTCAGGGGGCACGATGAGCTGCCCTCGGGCGGAGGTGTGGTTCGCTCCCGCACCTGGCGCGGCGGGACTATCGGAGACCCGCGCGTCATCCTCAGACGAATCGCCGTCGGCTGTGCGCGACCGCGTCGACAGAAGCAGCACATCACCGCCCTTGACCGGCACCGTCCATGCAGCGTCGGAGAGGTTCACGATGACCCTCAGCGGCCCCCGGTGCAACACGAACCTCCGACTGTCCGGAGCGGCGTCCGCGTCGACCACCTCGGCTGACAGATCGCCGAACGAGGGATCGGTCAGCTCGGGGCGTTCACGGCGGAGGCGTGCCAGCTCCCGATACAGACCGAGGAGTCTCGCGTGCTCACCGGTGCCCACCTCGTCCCAGCGCAGCTTCGAGCGGTGGAACGTCTCGGGGTCTTGGGGATCGGGAACAACGGCCGGGTCCCAGCCCATCCGCTCGAACTCCGCGATGCGGCCCTTGGCCGTGGCATCACCGAGTTCGGGTTCCGGATGCGAGGTGAAGAACTGCCACGGGGTCGACGCTCCCCATTCCTCTCCCATGAAGAGCATCGGCGTCCCGGGTGCCGTCAGTGTAAGGACCGCAGCGATCGCCAGGCGGCCATACGAAAGCGTCTGGCTCAGTCGGTCGCCCACGGCGCGGTTGCCGATCTGGTCGTGGTCCTGCGCGAACGTGACGAGGCGCCACGCGGGGACTTCGCTGGGAATCGGACTCCCGTGCGTACGCCCCCGGAAGGACGAGAAGGTGCCGTCGTGGAAGAAGCCGTGAGCCCAGACCTTCGGCAGCGCGTCGGGCGCTGCGAAGTCCTCGTAGTAGCCGGTCGTCTCCCCAGTGAGTGCCACATGCACCGCGTGGTGCCAATCGTCGCTCCACTGGGCGTGCAGGCCGTAGCCCGACGCCTCCCGCGGGAGGATGAGTCGCGGTTCGTTGAGATCGGACTCCGCGATCAGCGTCAAAGGCCGGCCGAGGTGGGCCGAGAGGGCGTCCACCGCCTCGGCGATCTCCTGCAGGATGTGCACCGGTCCGTCATCGTGCAACGCGTGCACGGCGTCCAGACGCAGCCCGT
>NZ_MKSL01000041.1:0-4860 GCF_001897265.1 Microbacterium sp. 71-23 | reverse complement strand
TGAGCTTCATCGTGCACGAGCCGAGGGGGATCATGCCGCGGTCCAGGGCGTAGTCGCGGTCGGCGAGCTGCTTGAGGTAGCGCATCATGGCCGTCTCCGACCGGTGGGTGCGGAAGACGGGATGCGTGAGGTACTCGTCCTCGCGTCGCAGCACCTGCGCCACGCCCGCGAGCGGCGGCGCGGCGGCGAAGGGCAGGTCGCGTACGTCGTGCTCGTCGGCATCCGGGAGACCGAAGGCCCACGCGACCGCCGCGAGGTCGTCGGCGGTGGTGGTCTCGTCTACGGAGACGCCCACCGTCGCGTCATCCACCCAGAAGAGCTGGTAGCCCTTGCTGCGCGCGCGCTCGATCACACGTGCGGCGGGGCCGGGGGTGGACACGCGGATCGTGTCGAAGAACGCATCCGTGGCCAGGGAGAGACCGTAGGAACGCAAGCGCTCGGCGAGGGCCTCCGCCTTGCGGGCGACGTCCGTCGCGATCGCGCGGAGTCCATCCGGACCGTGGTACACGGCGTACATCGCAGCCATCACCGCGAGGAGGACCTGGGCCGTGCAGATGTTGGATGTGGCCTTCTCGCGGCGGATGTGCTGCTCGCGTGTCTGCAGCGCGAGGCGGTAGGCCGGGTGCCCCGCGGCATCCTGCGACACGCCCACGAGCCGACCGGGCAGCTGCCGTTCGAGTCCCTGGCGCACGGCCATGTAGCCGGCGTGCGGCCCGCCGAAGCCGAGCGGGACCCCGAAGCGCTGCGTCGTCCCCACCGCCACGTCCGCGCCCAGCGAGCCGGGCGAGCGCAGCAGCGTGAGGGCGAGCAGGTCGGCGGCCATGACCGCCAGTCCCCCCGCCACGTGGGCTGCGTCGATGATGCCGCTCGGATCCCAGACCCGGCCGGACGCGCCGGGGTACTGCACGAACACGCCGAACAGCTCGTCGGGCAGCGTGGCCCCGTGCGCCAGGTCGAGCTCGACGAGACGGACGCCGACCGCCGCCGCCCGCACGCGCAGGAGGGCCTTCGTCTGGGGCAGCGCGTCCGCGTCGACCACGAACACGTCGGACGTCGCCTTCGAGCCGCGCCGGGCCACCAGCATCCCTTCCACCACGGCCGTGGACTCGTCGAGCATCGACGCGTTCGCGGTCGCGAGGCCGGTGAGGTCGGTGACCATGGTCTGGAAGTTGATCAGCGCCTCCAGGCGCCCCTGCGAGATCTCCGGCTGGTACGGCGTGTACGCGGTGTACCAGGACGGATTCTCCAGGACGTTGCGTGCGATCACCGACGGCGTGAACGTGTCGTAGTAGCCGAGGCCGATCATGGGCCGCGCGACCCGGTTCTGGGACGCCAGCGTGCGCAGCTCGGCGAGCGCCTCGGCCTCTGTCGCCGCGGGCGGGATGTCGGTGGTCGCGCGCTCCCGCACGTGGATGGATGCCGGCACCGCCGCCTGCACCAGTGCGTCGACGCTCTCGTAGCCGATCGCGTCGAGCATGCGGCGCTGCGCGTCGTGGTCGGTCCCGATGTGCCTGGCGGCGAAGCCGCCCATGGACGCGTCGACGGGGGTCACTCGGCGCCGCCGGTGAGTGCGAGGTACGCGACACGGTCGAGCAGCCCCGCGACCGCACCGGGGTCGACCCGCAGCTTCACGAGCCACCCGTCGCCGAACGGGTCGGCGTTGATCGCGGAGGGGTCGTCGTCGAGCGCGGTGTTCGCCTCGACCACCTCGCCGTCGACAGGCGCGTACAGCTCGCCGACGGACTTGGTGGATTCGATCTCGCCGCACACCTGACCGGCCGAGACGGTGGTCCCGGCGGCAGGCAGCTCGGCGAAGACGACGTCGCCGAGCTTCTCCGCCGCGTAGTCCGTGATGCCGACGGTCGCGACATCGCCGTCGAGCGCGACCCACTCGTGCTCGGCGGTGTACTTCAGAGTGTTGAGATCGGTCACTTCGTCCTCCGGTAGAAAGGCAGTTCGGTCACGGTGGCGGGCACGAGCGTGCCCCGTACATCGATGGAGAGGGTGCCGCCGGTCGCGGCGTGGTCGGGGGCGACGAGCGCCATGGCGATCGGATGCCCGAGGGTGGGACTCAGCGCCCCGCTGGTCACGACGCCGATCTCGGCTCCGTTCTCGTCGCGCACGGCGTAGCCCGCACGCCCTGCGCGCCTGCCTTCCGCCGCGAGCCCCACGAGCACGGGCCGACCTGCGGCCTCGACGGCGAGCGCCGACCGGCCGACGAAGTCGTCGTCGCCGCGGGCGACCGCACGCCCGAGTCCGACCTGGACGGGTGAGACATCGAGCGAGAGCTCGTGGCCGTAGAGCGGCATGCCTGCCTCGAGGCGCAGGGTGTCGCGGGCCGCGAGTCCGGCGGGCACGAGGCCGTGGCCCTCGCCCGCACGTCGCAGGGCATCCCACATCGCGAGGGCGTCCTCCGTGCGCACGAAGACCTCGAACCCGTCCTCGCCGGTGTAGCCCGTGCGCCCGATGTGGACGGGCACGGGCTCCGCCCCGGGCGACGGGACGAAGTCGGCGTGGGCCATCCGGTAGTAGCCGAGTTCGCCGAGCGGCGTCGTCCAGCCCGAGATCTCCGTCGTGTCGGCGAGGACCGCCGGCGACGCGGGACCTTGAACCGCGATCAGTGCGATGCGGTCCGTCCAGTCCTCCACGCGGACATCGCGTCCCTGGATGCGCTCGGCGAACGCCGTCGCCACCGCATGCCGGTTGCCGGCGTTCGCGACGACGATGAAGCGCTCCGCGTGCTGGCGGTAGACGATCACGTCGTCGACGATGCCGCCCGTCGTGTCCAGGACGAGGGAGTACTTGGCCTGGTCGTCTGCGATCGTCGACAGCCTGCCGGAGAGCGCGAAGTCGAGGAACGCGCCCGCGTCCGGCCCCGCGACGAGGAACTCGGCCATGTGCGAGATGTCGAAGATCCCCGCGGCCTCGCGCACGGCCCGGTGCTCGGCGAGGTCGGAGGTGTAGCGGACGGGCATGGACCATCCACCGAAGTCGGTGAACGAGGCGCCGAGCGCCTCGTGGCGCTCGCGCAGAGGGGTGAAGCGCGGTTCTGGATGGGTCATGAGCTCTCCCGGATCTGACGGGCGGGCGCCGGTCGACGCCCGATGAACTCCCCCTCTGTCATGAGCCTGAGAGCTTCGCCGCGGCCCGAGGGCCGCCTGCTTTCACCGTCGGCGGATCCGTCACGTGCAGCAGCACGGATCGCTTTCCAGAGCGGCCGGACGCGTACGGTACGCGGACCTGAGAGATTGGCGGGGAGGCTTGCTCCTTCGGTGCCGGGGGCGATGTGCCTCCGGCTCTCCCGCACGCGTCGTTCGGCCTGTCTTCAGTTGCGCGACCAGTGTATCCGCCGCGGACGGGTTCGCGTGGCCCCACGCGGGCACCTCGCGGGCATCATCCGGTGCAGCGCCCCGATGACACCGTCGACGTGAGCGTAGGGGCCTTCGCGACGACGGGTGACAGGACCGTGCTGGTCATGGCGTACCCGCGGTCGGAGCCGTCCTCGGCGCGAGCGAACACGACGCCGGCGACGGTGCCGGCGGCGGTGAGCAACGGACCGCCGGAGTTGCCGGGCTTGACGGCGGCAGCCAGGGAGTACACGTCGCGCGGAGCGTCACGCGCGTCGTAGATGTCCGGGACCGACACCGTCCCCCGGTCGATGACGCGGGCGTCGCCCATCGTGAAGGGACCGCCGTACGGGTAGCCGGCCACGACGGCGGAGGCGCCCGCGGCGAGCGCCGGGGTGACGGCCAGCGGCCGGGCCCCGAGGCCCCTCGCCCGGATCACCGCGAGGTCGTTCGTCGGATCGAAGTAGACGACGCGCCCCTCGACGGCCGACCGCCCCGGCAGCTCGACGATGGGCCGCGTCACGCCCGCGACGACGTGCGCGTTCGTCACGAGCTCGTCGTCCGCGATCACGAACCCCGTTCCGGTCAGGCTCATCCCGCACGCGTAGGCGACGCCGCTGATGCGCGCAACCGATGCGGCCGCCCTGGTCAGAGCCGGGTCGTCGAGGCGCACGGGCGGCGCCGTGGTCCCTGGCTGCGGCGAGAACAGGACGCCCAGTCGGGGCAGGCCTTCGCTGAGCACGGCGCCGCGCAGCTCAGCCAGGCCCGACGCGACCGGGGGCGGGACGAGCGCGTCGATGACGCGGAGGACACGGGACGACGCGACCGCCGGGGAGACCGTCGGGATGCCGGTCGTGGCGATGCTCGATCCGGCGAGCGAGATCACGAGCGCCGCGATCACGACGCTGACGCCGCCACCCAGGACACGGTCGACGACCCGGAGCGGGGTCGCCCGATCCACGCCCTTGCGCACCGCAAGACCGAGCATCGAGCCGAGCGCCGCTCCCCCGGCCAGCAGCACGATCGACGCGCCCACGACCGCCACCGCCCGCCACGCCGGGAGCGGGATGGCGCCGGCGATCAGAGGGCCGAGGCCGTAAGCGGCCGCACCCCCCGCGACGAGGCCGACGAGCATGCCGATGCTCGCGACCAGCCCGCGCGTCGCGCCGCCGACCACGGCGGCCACGAGCAGCACGATCACGATCACGTCGACGACGAGCACGCGGCTCCCTTCCCGGTGTCCTGCCTACGAAGGCTACGCACCGAGGCTGGGAGGACGCGGGGGTTTGCCTTCAGGTCGAGCTGACTATAAGATCGGAGCACCAGTTAGGGTCACCATGACACAAACCACATCCCTCCCTCCCGTCGCCGTGCGGTCCTCGGCACCCGCGACCGGGCGCGGGACCGACGACGTCACCCGCGTCGCCGTCTCGACGGTGATCTTCACGCTCCGTCGCGAAGCGGGCTGCGACCGCGCCTCGCTCGCGCTCCCCCTGGTCCGCCGCACACGCGA
>NZ_MKSL01000040.1:0-1005 GCF_001897265.1 Microbacterium sp. 71-23 | reverse complement strand
CGTCCTTGCGCTCGCCCTTGAGGACGCCGGCCTGCAGGGCGGCGCCGACGGCGACGACCTCGTCCGGGTTCACGCCCTTGTTGGGCTCCTTGCCGCCGGTCTCCTGCTTCACGAGCTCGGTGACGGCCGGCATGCGGGTCGATCCGCCGACGAGCACGACGTGGTCGATGTCCTCGACCTTGATGCCGGCCTCGCGGATGACGTCCGAGAACGGCTTCTTCGTGCGGTCGAGGAGGTCCTTGGTGAGGTCCTCGAACTTGGCTCGCGTGATCGTCTCGGAGAGCGACACCGGGCCGGAGTCCGTCAGCGACAGGTACGGCAGGTTGATGCTCGTGGACGTGGAACTGGAGAGCTCCTTCTTCGCCTGCTCGGCCGCCTCCTTGAGCCGCTGCAGCGCGATCTTGTCACCCGAGACGTCGACGCCGGTCGTGTCCTTGAACTGCTTGATCAGGTAGTCGACGAGCCGCTGGTCCCAGTCGTCGCCGCCGAGGCGGTTGTCACCCGCGGTCGCTCGCACCTGGATCGTGGAGAAGTCGTCGTCCTTGCCCACCTCGAGGAGGGACACGTCGAATGTGCCGCCACCGAGGTCGAAGACGAGGATCAGCTCGTCCTCCTTGCCCCGATCGAGGCCGTAGGCGAGCGCGGCCGCGGTGGGCTCGTTGATGATGCGCAGGACGTTGAGGCCCGCGATCTCACCGGCCTCCTTGGTGGCCTGACGCTCGGCGTCGTTGAAGTACGCGGGGACCGTGATGACGGCATCCGTCACCGCGTCGCCGAGGTACTGCTCCGCGTCGCGCTTCAGCTTCTGCAGGATGCGCGCCGAGATCTCCTGCGGCGTGTAGCGCTTGCCGTCGATCTCCTGCGTCTTCCAGTCGGTGCCCATGTGGCGCTTGACCGAGGTGATGGTGCGGTCGACGTTCGTGACGGCCTGGCGCTTGGCGGTCTCACCGACGAGCACCTCGCCGTCCTTCGTGAAGGCGACCACCGACGGGGTGGTGCGGAAGC
>NZ_MKSL01000039.1:66927-171067 GCF_001897265.1 Microbacterium sp. 71-23 | reverse complement strand
TCCCTGCCCGCGACCGCGGACAACAGGACGACTCTCATAACGACTGGACCTACGAAACGGGGTCAGCCCACGTCGCCGCATCGTCCACGATCAGCCCGAGCGCCACGAGGATGCGCTCTCTCACACCCGCCGAGCGCGCCTCGTCGCTGGCCAGCAGGTGCGACAGGCGCGTGGACACGCCGTACTGCAGGGCCGTGTCCGACGAGCCGGCGCTCGGCGAAACGGTTCCCGGCCCGACGATCGCGCCGAGGCCGTAGAAGTCCCGAAAGTACTCCTCATGATCGAAGTTCCTCATCACCGCCTTCGGGCGCTTGCGCTCTCCGTTCAGGGGGCGGTCCAGAATCGACGGCATCCTCAGCTTCAGGTTCGTCGGAGCGGGAAAGAAGCTGTCGCCGATCAGCTCGATCGGATGGCTTCCCTGCTCGCAGAACTCGCAGTGCTGGTCCTCCGACACGCGGTACGAGTCGTGGGGCCGCAGGCGCGGATCGCGCACCGACTCGACGTACGGCTCGTCGAGGTTCGATAGGTCGCACAGTACCGCGCCGTTCTCCGCGAGCGGCGGCGTCCGCGACAGGTAGAACGCCGTGACGATGCGGTTGGCGGGCGCGTAGCCGCGCGAGACGAGCTCGTGCGCGAGCGAGCCCGAGCTCGAACTCGAGATCACCACCCAATCCCGGTTCGGGACCAGCTTGAGATTGTCCTCATAGCCCTCGTAGCCGCCGAACGTGTCGACGGAGACGCCGCTCACCCTCGAATCCATCCGCGCCCACAGGTCTTTCACTGCGTGCAGGAGCGGGATGATGCCGCCGGTGTCGGCGAACAGGCGGGCGCCCGGGGTGGGCGTGAGCAGCGACAGCATGCACATGGCGATGAAGTATGCGTGCTGGGCGCGCGCCACCGACTGCGAGGTCCGCATGAAAACCTCCGAGTGCCCTCGGCCGGGCCGCTCGTAGTGATAGCCGGCGCTCGCTGGCGACAGGGATTCGGTATCGCGGAAGATCTGCCGCATCCCATCGCTCTGCACGTGCTGCACTATCACCGGATCGAGCACTAGCGGCTCGTAGCCCGGCGGCAGAGCACCGATGGGCACCTCCGTCCAGGATCCGCCTTCGCTCACTTCGAACAGTCGATAGTGCACGAGGCCGAGGTGAAGCGCGCGGTTCTTGAACTCGTCGAGCTGGCTCAGATCGTCGAAGCTCTTTCGCGCGTCGGTCGGGAAGACGAACCACGCCTCGGCGACTTCAGGGCGCGGCGTGAGGAAGCGGTCGATCGCGGTGAGGTGGGCGGGTGCCGCCGGGAACGGGAACGCCGACCACTGCACGGCTACCGTCGTGCGGTACCCGCCGTCGATGGTCACGTCGGTCGCGAAGATGAAGGCGTCGTTATCGACGTGCGTTCGTCTCATGGTTCACGTCCCCCAACGTGTAATCGATCGGCAGCATCAGAGTGACGTCCGTGCCCACGCGAGGCCCCGCATAGAAGTCGTCGTAGTCCTCGGGTACCCACTCGGTGAACAGCGGCGACTCGGGCCGCGGGCGGATCGGCCGCGCGATGAAGTCGCGGTGCAGTTCCAGCGAACCCGTGCGGATGGTCATGAACCCGCGCAGGTTGGTCATGAGCAGCTGCACGCGCGGCAAGCCCAAGTTGCCCGTTCCCCGGAAGCTCGTGCGCACCGTCTTGTTAAGCGCCGTCTTAAGCAGAACGACCTCGGTCTGTTCGTCCAGCTCGTCGAGCTTGCCAAGGTTACCGGCCACGGATCGGGCGAGTCCGAGTCCGTCGTCGATGATGCTCACGACTCCGAGCACGAGCACGGGCGACGAGCCCGACCTGTCCGCGTCGGCCAGTTGGAGCGCCGAGGCGAGGTAGTCTGCCAGTGCGGCGTCCTCCGCGCGGACGGCGGGAAGATCCTCCGCGGTATAGCGCTCAACCGCGAACCGCAGCACGCGCAGCGAACGGCCGCTACGAGAGGTGGCATCCCTGCCGTGCCACTGCGTGTTCTGCACGAGTTCGAACAGCACCTCGCCCAGCTCGTCTTCGGGTGTCTTCTCCCGCACGCGGTAATCCATCGCCGCCACCCGCGCGCGGCCGCGAGGACGAACCGTGCGCTCTGCCAGCGTCCGGAACTCCGGTTGGCCCTCTCCGGCGAAGCGGCGCACGAACGAGCTCCCCTTCTCGGTGAGAATCCGCCTCTCGCCGAGGTGGAACAACGCGTCGCGGACGCTCGACGGTTTGTCGGGCTCGGGCCAGAGCGCGTGATAGAGGGTGCGTGCTTCCTCGTCGACGCGCCACTCGCCGTTCTCGAAGGCGTGCAGGTCGGGGCTGTGACTCAGCGAGGGAACATGGCTCGGCAGCAGGATGTACGCCGATGCCGCGCCTTCGGCGAAGTCGACGTCGCCCAGCCGGTTGTACCGCTCGAGCAGCTCGTATGCGTGCTCAGTGATCTCGGCCGTAAGGTCTGCGCCGCCCGCGTCGACGATCACGTCGGCGAGCACGGCAGCGATCGTCACGAGCTGGGAGGCCTCGAGATAGGCCGCCCAGCCGTCGGGCGCGCCTTCCGACAGGACGAGTTTCGACGCCGCCGGAACCGCTCCCCAGGTCAGCACGAACTGGATCGCCCGCCCGTCGTGGAGCGGATTCTTCGTGCTCGCGGAACCGACGATCTCGAGCTCGGCCACGTCGTCCGCGCTTCCGAGACGCAACAGGCGCTCGTGCCACTCAGCGAGATCCCGCTTGGGCACCGGCAACGCCAGTATGAATCGCTCGATCGTCATGACGCACCGCCTCGTCCGCCGGTGCGGTAGCCCGCATCCGCATGATCGGCCCGTATCGTCTTGGCCACTGTTCCCCCCGGTCGGAGCCGCGCACATCCGCTGTGCGTTCCGCCCATTGTGCGATGCGCGACCCGCACGGCGCGAATCCGACCGCTCCTTCCGCGGCGCTCACGCCACCTGTCGGCGGCGCTCGAATTCTGAAACGCCTTTCGGCGCGATGGTTTCCAGTGAGGGTCGCAGCGAGGACTACCCGAGAGATGTTCTCGCATGTCGTCGCGCCTCCGCAGCTCGAGAAGTAGACCGCACTCGGACGTCCGGGCGATGAGTCTCGCGTCGATTAGTCGCTCTCGAAGGTCAATCCCCCCGACGAATCACGGAGTGTGAGTGTCATCGCCCGCGCCGAGCACGCTGCTAATCGTGATCGGATCAGATTGCAACGTGGCCCTATCTACTCGCATTAGACACGGTCCTTTCTGTGAGGGCATTGATCCGTTGGCGGTCGATCCCGAGCATCGGCTACTCAAGCTTCCAGACTGCTCGCGGATCCCGCGCGGATTTTCCGACCCAGAGCACGAGCCCCTCTTCCTGCAGGGCCTTCAATCTCTTCATCACAGTGGGCCGGCTCATTCCTAGCGCCTCCCCGATCTCTCCCGTCCCCAGCTCGGCTGCGGTCGCGCGAAGCAGATCCAACACATCTTGGCTTCGTGACGGCAAACGAGACGCGACCGACGGATCAAGCCTCGCGACCGCGGCGAGCGTGAGCCTTACAGACGACTGCGTTTGGCGATAAACAGGATCAGTTAGTCCGACTCGGCGCATCTCGTCGAAGATACGGCGGATACCTTCGCCGAGTTCTTGGCCGATACGGAGGTCAGCGCAGACACGCGCTACGCGCGGATTTCTGGCGAAGCGACCGATCTCTAGTGGCTTTCGCAGGTCGGCGAGCCCGGGGAATCTTCCGGGGCTCTCAACCTCGACACGGTCCGGGAAGATCTCGACTCGGATGTGGTCTCCCCCCAGACTGTACGAGCGATGAATGACAGCATTGACCACTCCCTCTAGCCACGCATCGCGCGGAACGATCTGCTCGTCCTCGAATAACCCCGACGCTTTCAGGGCTCGGCGCTTAGGTATCAGGCGTTCGATGACCCTGGCGGCCTCCTCGATCTGGCGAGGGATCGGTCCTTCTACTCGAACATCGTGCTCGGCGTCGACCATCAGTCGTGACCCACTGCCTCGTTGCGAGGAAAGATATCGGATCACTCTGATGTGCGCCTGGGGGAAGAGGTTCCCTGGGTCGGGCGCAAACAGAAGGTACCCGGCATTGGTGACGTCCCCCTGTCTAGTTAGGAGACTTCTCGCTTGCAGTAGTCGTGTAAAACTCCCTTTCGCGCCGGTTGCGTCTCTGAACTGACGGAGGAGTAGTTCGTCCAGATCACCAACTCGAACGCCATCCGCCGGCTGTCCGTCGTAATGACCCTGTCCGCGGTCGAAGGCCAGCTCCTGACGCAGGCTGTGATCCAGCTTGCGCGATTCGTCGCCAATCCGGAGATAGCAATCTCCGGACTTCGTCTCGTGCACTACCTCGCCCGGGTCCACCCGAAGCACGATTAGGGAGTCGGTCTCACCGCGCGAGTTGACACAGCCCACTTGATCGACGGTGCAGCGCACCGGTGGCACGGTGTGGTCGATAGCCGCCTGCCGGTAGTCATTGATCCGCCCGGGATTGCTCTTGATTCCTTCCACGATGCCGTCGTGAAGCCCGATGACAACTACACCCCCGTCGGCATTGGCGAGAGCGACGAGTACCGGTGCGAGACTCTTGACATCGGACCTCACAGACTTTCGGTCAAACCACTGCCCTTCGGGCAGCGAAAGCAGCTTGGGGCCAACCTCGCCGATCGGCGCGGCCAGTGC
Source organism: Microbacterium sp. 71-23 (assembly GCF_001897265.1). NCBI lineage: Bacteria > Bacillati > Actinomycetota > Actinomycetes > Micrococcales > Microbacteriaceae > Microbacterium > Microbacterium sp. 71-23. The sequence continues at coordinate 166,379 of NZ_MKSL01000039.1, read as the reverse complement.
ACGGTCGACATCCTTCGAGCTCACCCCTTCAGAGTAACTTTGGAGCACCGCGACATTGAGGTTGAGATTGGCGGAATCACGCGGATCGCGAGCATTGCGGGCCTTTACAGTAGCTTTCGAGTAACGATGAGAAGTGGTCGCCTAAACACGCGCGACCCACACTCCGTCGAGCGCGCCCGGCCGCGGCGCCAATGAACTCGAAGCGGAGTACGCCGAACCCCGAGCCCGCATCCACGCGTTCGCCCCCACTCGCCGCCGACCAACTGTCGGACAGACAGGGCGCGTTGCCGCTAAGCCAATCGGGGCGTCACGAACTCACCTATAGCAACGTGACGACGGCTTAGGGGTACGCGTTCTCGAGCCTTCGCTCGACGTAGTCCCCAACGAGCGACCACCAGCTTGAGTATCGATCGCCGCTCGAGAGGCCCATGACGAGCGACCCCGCCGGCATGTCCGATTGATCTGCCGGGATCGCGGCGATCTCGATGAACGGTATGTCGAGGGCACTGTCGCGAAGGTCGGGCTCATCGGCCAACCACCCATGATGATCACGTCGGGGCGGCCGTAGAACGTCCATAATCGCCGGGAGCGTCTGCTGCACGAGATTGTCGAGATCCTTCGAGTGGCCCTTCTTCTCGAACAGGATCATCGAGATGCCACTCCGTGCGCGAAGCGGCAGCAAGCGCGGGAACTGATCTCGTCGGTGTTCGAGAATCTCGCGAAGCCGTCGCTCGAACTCGACTGTTTCGCCGCGCTCGGGCAGCGTGCCCAAGTTGAAGATGTATGGGCAGTGAGACAGGCGTGCACTTGCGTGCTTCCATACGCCGAATCGATCGACGGGGAATTCCGTGAATAGCGACGAGAAGACAAGGTCCACGTGGTGCTGTTGTTGAGCCTGATCGAGGTAGTCGATCTGACTGGCAATCTGCCGGAACCGAGCTTGCTGCGTCTTTACCGCGGGGTCGAACGTACGCTGGTAGTCCACCAACTCATCGCGCTCGAAGCCAGCGTCGAACATAGATACGTCTTGCGTTCCGTAGACCGCCTTGAACGGATCCCACCTCTCCTCAAGCGTCTGCGCGACGCGGAGATCATCGAGCACACTCGCCTTCGGTTGCGCGGTAATCCAGATCTCCGCGCCTCGACGTTCTCGCTGAGCGATCCATGGAGGGGCATCGTCTCCCCAGAAAGCGGCGAGAGTCTCCACATCAAGGTGTGGACGACCAACCCGAGCGAAGAGCAGCTTGACCTGCCGGTCATCCTTGTAGACCAGCTCGGTGAGTTCGTCGAGGAGCCACTTACACGCGTTGTCGATCCTGGGCCCGTTGCGCGAGGCGCTACTAACGAAGATGTCGAGGGCGATGTCCGCTCGTGGCTTTGGCCAGTTTGTCCGACCCCGCGCATACCGCGCGAGCGCGTCCGTTTCGAAGTAGTTTCGAAGCATCTGCCGCGCTTTCTCGCGCGAGGCCCGTCGCGTCTTCTTGGTTGGCGCTTCCGTCGGAATCGTCACACGAAGCGACGCCATCCTTCGCCGATGCAGTCGCAGGTACTCGCCCGCGTCGGTCCGCCAGAAGTGCGTCACGATGCGATCCTGACGGCGCATCGGACCGGGAGCAACCGCGGCCACAGGCACCGCACGATCCCGTCCCGCGAACGCGGCGCCTCCGAGGGCGCGAGTCTCCGAGTGGTCACACGGGCGAGCCGCTCTGACCACGACTAACGGTGGGACTTCCGTGCTCCCGCACCCGGCGCGAGTCACAGCAGCACCAAACCCCAGATAGGAAGCAGTTTCGGGAATCCCAAGGCTCTTCCCAATTCTTTCCCACAACGCAGATCAGCGCCCTAAAAGAGGGCGCTGATCTGGGATAAAAATGGCGGTGACGGTGGGATTTGAACCCACGGTAGGGGGTTACCCTACACAACTTTTCGAGAGTTGCACCTTCGGCCGCTCGGACACGTCACCGCCGACGAGTGTACGTGAGGGCGACGGATGCCGCCAATCGGCGCCCGTCTGACGCTGCCGTCTCAGGCGACGCGGGCTGCGACATCCGAGACGATGTCGACCACCCGCGCGGGCTCGTCGATGCCGACGGAGAACACGTAGGTCGCTGTGAAGCCGAGGCCGGCGAGCGCCTCCACCCGCTCGGCGACGTCGTCGACGGTCGAGGCCGGGGAGACCGCGATCATGGCGGTCTTCTCGATCGTGTCGTAGTCGCGGCCGACGGCGTCGCAGTGGCCGCGCAGCACGTCGAGCTTGTGCGCGGGCACCTCGAGGTCTGCCATCGCCGACAGGTTGCAGGCGTCGGCATGCTCGGCGACGAGGCGCAGCGTCTTCTTCTCCCCGCCGCCGCCGATCATGAGGTAGGGCTTGGTGATGTTCTGCGGCGAGTTGATGGTGCGCTCGAGCTGCCAGATCCTGCCCTCGAACGGCCCGTCGTCGTCCGACCACATCTGCGCGCAGATCTGCAGGGTCTCCTCGAGCTCGCGGAAGCGCTGCGCGACCGGCGGGAACGGGAACCCGAGCCCGACGCACTCCTGCTCGTTCCAGGCGGCACCGATGCCGAGCCCGACGCGACCGCCTGAGAGCACGTTGAGCGTGGAGATCTGCTTCGCCAGCAGCGACGGATGCCGGTAGATCACGCCCGTGACGAGAGTGTGGAGCAGCACCTTCTCCGTGTGGGCCGCGATGAAGCCGAGCGTCGCGTACGCCTCGAGCATCTCGTGATCCTCCGGGCCGATACCGTGCAGTTGCCAGAAGTGGTCCATGACGGTCAGTCGCTGGATGCCGGCGGCCTCCGCATTGCGCACGTGCGCCGCGAGCGCAGGGCCGAGCTGGGCGGGTCCGGTCTTCCAGGTGAAATCAGCGATGTGCAGTCCGAACTCCATGACGCGCTCCGATCCGACGGATGCCGCACCCGTCTCCTCGCACAGGCTACGACCGCTCGCGCGACGCCGGGCCGTCTGGTCGATTAACACGGTGCGAACCGGGGGCACGGGGCATCCGTCACTGCCAGACTGACCCCGTGAGCGCGATCGAGAACTCGAAGGTCACCATCGTCGGCGCGGGAGCGGTCGGGTCGAGCGCCGCCTACGCCGCCCTCATCCGCGGGTCGGCGCGGCACGTCGCCCTGTACGACGTCGCGACCGAGAAGGTCGAGGCCGAAGTGCTCGACCTACAGCACGGCACCCAGTTCACCGGGTCGAGCGACATCATCGGCGGCAGTGACGTGAGCGTCGCCGAAGGCTCGCACGTCGTGGTGATCACGGCCGGCGCGAAGCAGAAGCCGGGGCAGACGCGCATCGAACTGGCCGGCGTGAACGCCGGCATCCTGCGCACGATGATGCCGCAGCTGCTCGAGGTCGCCCCCGACGCCATCTACGTCATCGTCACGAACCCGTGCGACGTGCTGACAGTGCTCGCGCAGGAGGCCACCGCCCTGCCGCCCGAGCGGATCTTCGCCTCCGGCACCGTGCTCGACACGTCCCGGCTGCGGGTGCGGCTCGCGCAGCGCGCCGGGGTGTCGCCGTCGAGCGTGCACGCCTACATCGTCGGCGAGCACGGCGACACCGAGTTCCCGCTGTGGTCGTCGGCCACGATCGGCACCGTGCCGATCCTCGACTGGCAGAGCGCGGGCCACCCGCCGATGACCGTCGACGAGCTCGACCAGATCGCCGTGGAGGTGCGCGACGCGGCCTACAAGGTGATCCAGGGCAAGGGCGCGACCAACTACGCGATCGGCCTGTCGAGCGCCCGCATCATCGAGGCGATCCTGCGCGACGAGCACGCCGTGATGCCCGTCTCGACCGTGCTGAGCGACTTCCACGGCGTCGATCGGGTCGCGCTCTCGGTGCCGTCGATCGTGAGTTCCCGTGGGGCGGTGCCGGTGCGCGAGAGCGCGTTCTCGCCCAGCGAGCTGGGCCTGCTGCGCCGCTCGGCCGACGCGCTCGGCGCCGTCGCCGCCTCGCTGCGATAGTCGCCGCGCCGGTCACCGCGCGGGGCGCCGATGTCGCACCCGCGACCTAACCTGGACGCATGCCGACCCGCAAGGCCGCTCCGCCCGCCTACCGCTGCACCGAGTGCGGGTGGACGACGGCGAAATGGGCCGGCCGCTGCGCCGAATGCCAGCAGTGGGGCACGGTCGTCGAGGCCGCCACCGAGACGGGCATCGTGCGGCAGGTCAGCGCGACCGCGCCGACGCGCTCGGCGCGACCGATCACGACGATCGACACCCGCGACGCCCCGCGACGCACGAGCGGGGTGGCCGAATTCGACCGTGTGCTCGGCGGCGGACTCGTGCCCGGGGCGGCGATCCTCCTCTCCGGCGAGCCCGGCGTCGGCAAGTCGACGCTGCTGCTCGAGGTCGCCGCGCAGAGCGCCCGCGCAGGCCGACGCGTGCTCTACGCGAGCGGCGAGGAGTCGACCGCTCAGGTGCGACTGCGGGCCGAGCGCACCGGCGCGCTGCACGACGAGCTCTACCTCGCCAGCGAGACCGACCTCGCCACGATCCTCGGCCACATCGACGAGACCCGACCCGACCTCGTCATCGTCGACTCGGTGCAGACGGTCACCTCGTCGCTCTCCGACGGCGCCGCCGGCCAGCCCGCGCAGGTGCGCGAGGTGGCGGCATCCCTGATCCGGGTCGCCAAGGAGCGCGACCTGCCGATCATCATCGTCGGCCATGTCACGAAAGACGGCCAGGTGGCCGGGCCGCGCATCCTCGAGCACCTCGTCGACGTCGTCTGCCACTTCGAGGGCGACCGGCAGACCTCGCTGCGGTTCGTGCGCGCGCTCAAGAACCGCTTCGGCCCCACCGACGAGGTCGGATGCTTCGACATGACCGGATCGGGCATCGTCGAGGTCGCCGACCCCAGCGCCCTGTTCCTCGGCACCGGCGCCCCCGTCGCCGGCACCTGCGTCGCCATCGCGATGGAGGGACGCCGGGCACTCCCCGTCGAGGTGCAGGCCCTCACGATCCACACCGGCGCACCCAACCCCCGCAGGGTGGTCAGCGGGGTCGATGCGTCTCGCGTGGCGATGGTGCTCGCGGTGCTCGAACGGCGCGCGGGCGTCAAGCTCTCGGACTGCGACGTCTACGTCTCGACGGTCGGCGGGGTGCGCCTCACCGAGCCGGCGGCCGACCTCGCGATCGCGATCGCCGTCGCGGGGGCCGTCCGCGAGAGCGCCGTGCCCCGACAGGTCGCCGCGATCGGCGAGCTGAGCCTCGCAGGCGAGATCCGTCACGTCACCCAGGCGCCGCAACGCCGCAGCGAGGCCGAGCGCCTCGGCTACCGCACCGTGCTCGACGCGTCGGTCGGCACGATCGCGAAGGCCCTGCGGCATCCGTCGCTCATCGCCGCCCGCACGCGCGACGAGGGCGAACCAGGGTTCTGAGCGGCGCCGCGGCGGGCGGGCGCTCGGGCGCGGCGGTACCGCGCTCTCGCAGCGATCGCGGCTCGCGGTCGCGCCGCGCTCAGGCCTCGAGCGCCGCGATCAGATCGTCGGGTGTCGCCTGCATGGGATGCGGCCCGGCGATGTCGAAGAACACCGTCGTCAGCTCGTCACGGTGCGCCCGGAGGAAGAGGAGCAGGGCGGCCGGTGACTGCAGCGCCACCTCCTTCGGCAGCGTGGCCGGCTTGTGCGCCGCGTCGCTGAACAGCAGCAGCGCGACATTGCCGTTCGCCGGGTCGCGGTAGGTCCACACCTCGCCGACGTCGAGGGGGTTGTCCCGCGCACCGGGTCGCATGAGCGGCACCACTGTCGGGCCATGACGCAGCGCGAACGCGACGGCCGCGACATCCTGCGTCTGCAACGCGTCGCTCAGCTGCGTGTTGCGGAACTCGGCCTGCGCGCTCGACGCCTTCTTCTTGCCCGGCATCCGATCAGCGTAGCTGCGCCGCGCGGGCCGCGGCCTGGTCGATGACCGCGGCGAACAGGCGGGGGTCGGACGGATCCTGCTCGGGGTGCCACTGCACCGCGACGAGGTAGTCCTCCCCCGCCGTCTCGATGCCCTGCACGAGACCGTCGGCGCTGCGAGCCGAGACGACGAGACCGTCACCGACCCGGTCGATGCCCTGGTGGTGGTAGCTGAGAATGCTCGTGCCACCGGCGCCGAGCGCATCGGCGAGCCGCGTCCCGGGCTCGACTGTCGCCTCGCCGCGGGCGAACACTCCGCCGCCGATCTGGTACCGCGAATCGCCGAGCACGTCGGGCAGGTGCTGATGCAGGGTGCCGCCGAAGGCGACGTTGATCAGCTGCAGTCCGCGGCAGATGCCGAACACCGGGATGCCGCGGCGTCGCGCCCCCGCGAGCAGAGCCAGCTCCCACGCGTCCCGGTCTTCGCGCGGCCGATCGGTGGTCGGATGCGGTGCCTGTCCGTATCGCGCCGGGTCGACGTCGAGGCCCCCGGTGATCACGAGCGCGTCGATGCCGTCGAGCGTCGCCTCCACCGCGGCATCCGTCACGGGCTGCGGCGGCAGCAGCACACCGACACCGCCCTGGGTGGTGACAGCGTCGAGGTACGTGGCGGGAAGGTAGGGCGCGCGAAGGTCCCAGATGTCCTGCTGGATGCGCTCGAGGTAGGTCGTGAGCCCGATGACGGGCGGGCGGCCTGCGGGTGCGGCGGTCATACCGAGAATCCTGGCACCCCTGCGACCCGTCGCCGCGCGGCGGCGGGACCGGTCAGTTCAGCTGGAACGACGCGGTCTGGGTCGAGGGGATCCCGCCGATCGACACCGACAGATGGTAGGTCGCCCCGCCCGCACCCGCGCGGGGGCGCGAGGTGCTGTTGCACGTGTCGACGGACGATCGGGTGCGGTCCCAGGTGAGCGGGCTCGCACTCTGCACACTCTGCCCGGCGGTGAGGGTCACGACCTGATCGCTCGGGTCGGTCTGGCAGTCGGTGGAGCGCCACCAGGTGTCGGAACCGCTCGTGATCGTGAACACCTGCTGCGCGGAGCCGACGTTGATGGTGCAGTCGACGCCTGATGTGTTGGTCAGCTTGATCGACAGCTTCGGGTTCTGCCCCGACGCGTACGAGGTCTGGTCGACGACCGGGTCGACAGTCACCTCGTTCGCCGTGCAGGCGCCCGGCGTCCCGCCGGGAGTCGGAGTGGATGCCGCGGCCCCCGGTGTCGCCGCACCGGGAGGCGCAGACGGGCTGGCCGCGCCGGTCGCAGCGGGCGAATCGACAGGGGAGAGAGACGAGGACGACTGCGGCGCCCCGCGCCACGGCTGGGCGATGACGACGAAGACGACCGCGGCGATGACGACCACCAGCACGAACAGCACGGCCAGGCGCCGGCGCCGATAGACGGCGCGCGAGTGCCGACGACGGCGGAGCGGCGGGATGGTCACCGTTCCAGGCTAGGCGGCGGGTCGACGGCGACGCGACGCCCGCGCCGGGGGCCGCGGCATCCGTGCGTCGCGACCGGGACGGGTCAGAGGTTCTTGAGCATGCGCGTGTTGCCGAGGGTGTTCGGCTTCACGTGCGCGAGGTCGAGGAACTCGGCCACACCCTCGTCGGGACTGCGCACGAGCTGCGAGTAGACGTCGTTGTCGACGACGTGCTCGCCGATGGGCGCGAAGCCGCGACGGGTGAAGAAGTCGACCTCGAAGGTGAGGCAGAACAGGCGCGTGAGGCCGAGCCGGCGGGCGTGCTCCTCCAGGGTCTCGACGACCGCACGGCCGACGCCGGTGTGCAGCCACGGGTCGGCCACGATGAGAGTGCGCACCTCGCCGAGGTCCTCCCACATGACGTGCAGAGCACCGCACGCGATGACCTCGCCCTCGGCGTCGACGGCGACGACGAACTGCTGCGTGGCCTCGTAGAGCACGACGAGGTCTTTGCCGAGCAGGATGCGACGCTGCACGTACGGCTCGAGCAGGCGATGGATGGCGCGCACATCGGCGGTGCGCGCACGGCGGATCTCGAACGATCCGGTGTTGACGGGGGACGCTCCGGAGGATGCGGCGTCGGTCATGCTGACCACAGTAGACCGCACACCCCGTGGCATCCGGGCGTACCGGCGTCACCGGTGTTGACTCGTGCCATGTCGATCGTCGAGAAGGGCGCCGCGCTGCGCGCGCTGCACACCGATCCGCCGTTGCTGACCCTGGTGAACGTGTGGGATGTCGCCTCCGCCCGGGTCGTGGCCGCCCACCCGCGCACCCGCGCGATCGCGACGGCCAGTCACGCGATCGCGGCAGCTTTCGGCTACGACGACGGGGAGCGGATCCCGCTCGAGCTGCACCTCGCCACCGTCGAGCGCATCGTCGCGTCGACCACGCTGCCGGTGACCGCCGACCTCGAGGCCGGCTACGGCGACCCCGCGGCAACCGTGCGCCGCGCGATCGACGTGGGCGTGGTGGGCGCGAACCTCGAGGACGAACTGCGACCGCTCGCGGCGGCGAGCGCGGCGGTCGCGGCGGCTGTCGAGGCGGCGGATGCCGCGGGCGTGCCGTTCTCCCTCAACGCCAGAACGGATGCGTTCCTGCGCGCCGAGGGCCGTGGCCGTGCGGAGTCGCTGGCCGACGCGATCACCCGTGGGCGCGCCTACCTCGCGGAGGGCGCCACCTGCGTGTTCGTGCCCGGCGTGCTGGACGAGCCCGAGGTGCGCGAGCTCGTCGCCGCGTTCGGGCCCGGAAGGCTCAGCGTTCTCGCCGCTCCGGGGTCGCTCCCGCTCCCCGTGCTCGCCGCGCTCGGCGTCGCCCGCGTCTCGTTCGGTCCGTGGCCGCAGCGTGCCGCCCTCACGGCGCTCGACCGGCTCGTCGACGAGGTCGCGGACGACGGGCTCCCCGTCGGCATCCGCCCCCTCGTCTGAGACCCGGCTCCGCACCCGATCACGATCCGGTGACGGCGGGCGTTCTTCAGCGGGGGCACAGCATGCCCCTCGGTACCCTGAAAGGCGTGCCTTCCCCACAATCCTGCCGATCCGTCGCGCTCGACGGCATCGAGCTGCGGGTGCTGCACATCCCCCTCGTGAGTCCCTTCACGACCTCGTTCGGCACCGAGTCGGTGCGCGAGGTCATCGTCGTGCGGGCGCTCACCTCCGACGGCGAAGGCTGGGGCGAGATCGTCACGCAGGAGGCGCCGCTCTACTCGAGCGAGTACACGCAGGGCGCGTGGGACGTGGCGCGCCGCTTCCTGATCCCGGCGCTGCTCGACCGTCACCGCCTCGCCCCCGAGGAGGTCGCCGGCACGCTCGCCCCCATCGTCGGCCACCGCATGGCCAAGGCCGGCCTCGAGCTCGCCGTTCTCGACGCGTCGCTGCGCAGCGAGGGCCGCTCACTCGGTGAGCGCCTGGGCGCCGTCGTGCCGCGGATCCCCTCGGGCGTCTCGGTGGGCATCCAGCGCGACGCGTCGACGCTCGTCGACACCGTCGCCGGCTACCTCGCCGAGGGTTACCGCCGCATCAAGATCAAGATCAAGCCGGGCCGCGACGTCGCCGACACCGCAGCGGTACGCGACGCGTTCGGCGACATCCCCCTGCAGGTCGACGCGAACTCCGCCTACACGCTCGCCGACATCGACACGCTCGTCGAGCTCGACCGCTTCGACCTGCTGCTCATCGAGCAGCCCTTGCGGGAGGACGACCTGGTCGACCACGCCACCCTCGCCGAGCGCCTGTCGACGCCCGTCTGCCTCGACGAGTCGATCACCTCGTTCAAGGCCGCCGGCGACGCGCTCGCGCTGGGCGCGGCATCCGTCATCAACATCAAGGCCGGACGCGTGGGCGGCTACCTCGAGGCGGTGCGCATCCACGACCTGTGCCGCAACGCCGACGTGCCGGTGTGGTGCGGCGGCATGCTCGAGACGGGCATCGGCCGCGCCGCGAACGCCGCCCTCGCCGCGCTCCCCGGCTTCACCCTGCCCGGCGACGTGTCGGCCTCGAACCGCTTCTACACGCAGGACATCGTGCGCGACCCCATCACCCTCGTCGACGGGCACGTCGACGTTCCCACCGGCCCCGGCCTCGGCATCGAGATCGATCCGGTCGCCCTCGACGAGTTCACCGTCCTGCGCGAGGAGGTGCGCCGATGATCCGGATGCCGCGCCTCGCCGCCACGGCCCTCGTCGCCGTCGCCGCGATCGGCCTCCTCTCCGGCTGCGCCGGCCGCGCCGTCGCGCACCCGGCGCCGTCGGCGACCGCGCTGCCGACGGGCATCACCGCGTGGCTCGCGACGTCGCCCGAGACGGCGCCGAGCATCGTCACCTCGACAAGCGGCCAAGAGGCCTACCTCGTGGTGCGCAACGACACCACCCAGCCGATCGTCATCAACCGGGTGCGCATCGACGACCCCCGCTTCCTCGGCCTCGGCTACCGCGTAGGCGCCGTCTCCAGCTCGGTCGCCGCCGGTGAGGAGGCGCGCATCGCCGTGCAGCTTCCGGAGATGATCTGCGACGAGACGGGCAGCGCTGCCACGGCGGCCGCCGAGGCCCTGACGGACGCCTCCCCGCGCGCCACGCCCGCGGCGACCAGCGCCGCCAGCGCCACCGTGTCGGTCGGATTCGCCCTCGGGGCGGCCGTCGGCGTCGCCTACACGCCGCTCGACGACCCGAACGGCGTCCTCGACTCCGCCTACGCCGCCCAGTGCGGCGCCCGCTGACGATTAGACTCGGGGGATGCCGCCGGCCCGCGGCATCCGCGATTTCTCGCACTCTCCCCCTCCGACCATTGGAGCCACCGTGGCCGTGCAGTCCCGCCTCGACAAAGTGATCGCCCTCGCCCGCCACCGCGGGTTCGTGTTCCAAGCGGGCGAGATCTACGGCGGATCCCGGTCCGCATGGGACTACGGACCCCTCGGCACCGAGCTGAAGGAGAACATCCGTCGGCAGTGGTGGCAGACGTTCGTGCGCGGTCGCGCCGACATGGTCGGCCTCGACTCGTCGATCGTGCTGCCCAAGCAGGTGTGGGAGGCGTCGGGTCACGTCGCGACGTTCACCGACCCGCTGGTGGAGTGCCTGAGCTGCCATAAGCGCTTCCGAGCCGACAATCTGCTCGAGGACTTCGAGGCCCGCAAGGGCCGCCCGGCCGAGAACGGCCTCGCCGATGTGCCGTGCCCGAACTGCGGCACCAAGGGTCAGTACACCGAGCCGCGTGCGTTCTCGGGTCTGATGAAGACCTACGTCGGCGTCGTCGACGACGAGTCGGGCCTGCAGTTCCTGCGCCCGGAGACCGCGCAGGGCATCTTCGTCAACTTCGCGAACGTGCTCACCGCGAGCCGCAAGAAGCCGCCGTTCGGCGTCGGCCAGATCGGCAAGGCGTTCCGCAACGAGATCACCCCCGGCAACTTCATCTTCCGCACCCGCGAGTTCGAACAGATGGAGATCGAGTACTTCACCCCGGAGGCCGAAGCCGACGAGTGGTTCGAGCACTGGGTCGAAGCCTGCTGGAACTGGTTCATCGACCTCGGCATCGATGCCGACAACATGCGCCGCTTCGACGTCCCCGAAGAGGACCGTGCGCACTACTCGGCCGGCACGATCGACGTCGAGTACCGCTTCGGCTTCCCGGGCAAGGAGTGGGGCGAGCTCATGGGCATCGCGAACCGCACCGACTTCGACCTCGGCAACCACTCGACCGCGTCGGGCCAGTCGCTCACGTACTTCGACCAGGCGTCGGGCGAGAAGTACACGCCTTACGTCATCGAGCCCTCCTTCGGCCTCACGCGGTCGATGATGGCGTTCCTCGTCGACGCCTACGTCGAGGAGGAGGTGCCGAACGCGAAGGGCGGCACCGACGTGCGCACGGTGCTCAAGCTCGACCCGCGCCTCGCCCCCGTCAAGGTCGCGGTGCTGCCGCTGTCGCGCAATGAGAACCTCTCGCCGCTCGCGCGTGAGGTCGCCGACGATCTGCGCGGTGCGTGGAACGTCGACTTCGACGACGCCGGCGCGATCGGTCGCCGCTACCGCCGCCAGGACGAGATCGGCACGCCGTTCTGCGTCACCGTCGACTTCGACTCCCTCGAGGACAGGGCGGTCACTGTGCGCGAGCGCGACACGATGAGCCAGGAGCGGGTGCCGCTCGAGGCCCTGCACGGCTACCTGGCCGAGCGGCTGCGCGGCGCCTAGGCTCCGGATGCCGCGCCCCTCCCCTCTCGCGCAGTCGGTGCCACCCAGCGGCATCCGTCGCATTTTCGAGCTCGCCCAGACGCTCGACGACGTGATCGCACTGTCGGTCGGGGAGCCGGAGGTCGCTGTCGCCCCGCACGTGCTCGCCGCGGGGGCGGATGCGTGGGAGCAGGATGTCACCAACTACACCGCGAACTCGGGCATCGCGCCGCTGCGCGCGGCACTGGCCGCGAAGCTCGCGTCGTTCAACGGCTACACCGGCGGTGCGGATCACGTGCACGTCACGGCAGGCGGATCGCAGGCGCTGCATCTCGCGATGACGCTGACCCTGTCGCCGGGCGACGAGATCCTCATTCCCGACCCCGGCTACTCGACGTTCGCGATGGCGCCGCGGCTCGTCGGCGCCGTGCCGGTGCCGTACACGCTGACGGTGGCCGACGCGTTCGTGCCCGACGTCGACCGGCTCGACTCGCTCGTCACCGAGCGCACGCGGGTGCTGCTGGTCAACAGCCCGTCGAACCCGCTCGGCGTCGTGTACCCGCCGGAGGTGGTGGACGCACTGGTCGCGTTCGCCCGCCGTCATGACCTGTGGATCATCAGCGACGAGGTCTACGAGTACCTCACGTTCGGGCTGCCGTTCACGAGCGTGCTCGCGGCCGCCCCTGAGCGCACCGTCGGTGTGTTCTCGCTCTCCAAGACCTACGCGCTCACCGGCGCGCGCATCGGCTACCTCGTGACGCCGCCGCCGCTCACGCCCCTGTTCGGTCCGGCGAACGAGGCGATCGTCAGCTGCGTCAACGCGCCCGCGCAGTACGCGGCGCTCGCGGCGGTGACAGGCCCGCAGGACGCGGTCGAGGCCGCCCGCGCGACCTATGCCGCGAACCTCGCCGCCGCCCGCGAGCTGCTCGATGCCCGCGGCATCCCATACCTGCGCTCCGACGGCGCGTTCTACCTCTGGATCGATGTGTCCCACGCCTCGGGCGGCGACGTGTCCAGCTGGGCGGAGCGGTTCCTCGTCGCCGAGCGGGTGGCCGTGGCACCGGGGTCCGCGTTCGGCGCGGCCGGCGAAGGGTGGGTGCGCGTCTGCTACGCCGGTCGCGTCGAGCCGCTGCTCACCGGGCTGTCACGCCTGCCGCAGCCCTAGCGCGCGGCGCCCGCCGCCGGGCGGCCCGCCGCCCGGCGGCCCACCGCGCGGCCCGCTGCCGCACGGCACGTTCCGCGACGTACGGCGCCGCGCGCACCGCGCAACGAGCCGTCTCACCGACCTCGACCGGCTTGACCGGCTCGGCGCCACCGCGGCCCACGGCCCACGCGCGCGGCCCACGGCGCGCGGCCGCACGGCCGCACGGCCACCCGACGGACCGCAGCAGCACCACGCGCTGTCGCACGGCACGTTGCGCGGCGCACGGCCGCGCGCGCGTCGCGCAACGTGCCGTCCCACCGACCTCGGGCGGCTCGGGCGGCGACCGGCGACCGGCGGCCGCCGGACCGCGGCCAGCGTGCCGCGCCGCCGACGGGCACGGATGCCGCCGGTCAGTGCGCGTACGTGCCGTGGATGATCGCGCGGCCGAGGGTCTGGAACGCCAGCTGGAACGAGGCGACGGCGGGTGAGGCATCCTCGTCGATGCCGAGGGTCGGCGCCCCGACCGCGTGCACGACGAAGAAGTAGCGGTGCACCTGGTCGCCGGCAGGCGGCGCGGCACCCATGAATCCCGGCTGGCCGGCGTCGTTGCGCAGATGGAAGGCACCCTCCGGCAGCGCGGCCGCCGCGGCGCCGCGCTCGAGCGAGGTCACCGAGGCAGGAAGATCGACGAGCATCCAGTGCCAGAACCCCGACGGGGTGGGCGCGTCGGGGTCGTAGCACGTCACGACGTACGACTGGGTGCCCTCGGGGGCGCCCGACCAGCTGAGCTGCGGCGAGGTGTTGCCGAACTCGGCGACCTGCGCGTCGTCGAGCGGGGCGCCGTCGGTGATGTCGGCGCTCGTGACGGTGAAGGCCGGCACGGCGGGCAGCAGCGGGTACGGGTCGGGGGTGACGGGGCGTTCGAGGCTCATGCCCCCACGCTACGTCGCGCCGGCTCCGCGCGCACCGGGGTCGCGGGTCGAGACATCCGCCGTTCGGCCTGTGCACAGTGCCGTTCGGGGGCATCGCGCCCGGTAACGTCGAGCGCGCCGGACGCTGATCGGGGGGAGAGACATGACGGATGCCGCGGGCTCCCTCGTCGTCGCGGTCGTGATCGTCGCGACGCTCGTCGTCGTGGCCGCGACCCTGCACGCGTGGTACGCGGCGGGGCTGTCGCGGGTCTTCCGGGCGGTCGACGCGGACGGCTGGCGGGCCTGGATCCCGGTGGGCAACGAGGCCGAGCTGCTGCGCCTGGCCCGGTTCGAGCCGGCGCTCGCGGTGCTCGCATTCGTCCCGGTCGTAAACGTCTACGGCTACGTCGTACACGTGAGGGCGGTACACCGCGTCGGTGCCCGCTTCGGACTCGGCGTCGGCACGACGGTGATCGGCGCCCTCCTCCCACCGGTCTGGGCGATGGTCGTCGGCGCCCGCGCCCCGCTCCCACCCGCCGAAGTACGCACCCCTTCCGACGACGAGGACGATGACACGCCCGCGGTGATGGTCGGCCTGATCGGCGAGCGTGTGCCGGCGGCCGATGCCGCTCCCCTCCCCGCTCCCCCCGGGGGCTCGCCGCTCGCTGCCCCCGGCGCCACTCCGCTCGCCCCCGCCGGCCCCCCGCGGGCGCACGCCGCCGGGGTGCCGACGGTCGCGGCTCCCGCCGCCCAGACACCTCCCGCATCCGAATCTGCCGCCGAGGTGGTCGACGCGGTTCCCGCCTCGCACGACCTGCCGTCGGTGCTCCCCACCGACGTCGCCGATCTGCCGCTCCGCCGACGCTCACGGCGTTCCGTGGCACCCGGCGACGGAACGACGGCGGCCGCCTGGTGGATCGTCACCGCCGACGGGGAGCGGTACGCGGTGGCGTCCGATCGGGTCATCATCGGCCGTCATCCGTTCGGTGACGAGGCCGGGGTGCAGTACCTCGCCATCGCGGACGCGACCCGCACCGTGTCGACGCAGCACGCCGCGCTGCGCCTCATCGCGGGCCGGTGGTCACTGAGCGACATCGGGTCGACGAACGGCACGAGCGTCGTCGACGCCCGCGGATCCGTGCAATCGCTGGCCGCGCACACGGTGGCCGAGATCACGGGCGAGTTCCGCCTCGGCGACATGGCGCTGCGACTCGAACCGGGCCACTGACGCGATCCGGCGGATGCCGCCAATCACCGCCCGCCCGGCGGATCTCCGTAGAGCCCGTGGCTCGCGTGTGCTGCCGGCAGCGACGACGTCCCCTCGTGTGGTCCGGCACGCCGCCGTCTGCGCAGCACCGCGAGGGTGCCGACGATCGCGAGCGCGGCAGCGACCAGGACCGCGATGATCACCCCGACGAACACCGCCTCGCTGTTCGCAGGGGGCCGAGCGGTGACGCTCACCGCGGCGGAGGGCGTCTCGCTGACGACCGGCTCCGCCGACACGAAAGGGCTCACCGGCCCGCGTACGCCCGCACCCGGCACCATCACGAGCGCCTCGTACGGCTGGATCGTTCCCCATCCCGCGGCATCCGTGCGCTGGTCGGGATTCGCGCGCACAGCGGTCACCTCGAGGCGATAGGCCCACTGAGCCGGCGTCTCCTGCGGGTAGGCCGCAGCGACGAGCGCCGCCGCCGCCGACACGTAGGCGGTCGCGAAGCTCGTGGCGGGCTTGTCGGAGACGTAGATGCAGTCGCCGCCCTGGGTGGAGGTGGTGAGGATGTCCTGGCCGGGCGCAGCCAGGGCGACGTGCGGCCCGTGGATGCTCGCGTCCGTCACGACACCGCTGAGGTCGGTCGCCGCGACGCCGACGGCCCCCGGATCGCCCGCCGGGTAGCGCGCACCGTCGGCGGCATTCTCCTCGATGGCGAGCTGGTTGTCGCGGTTTCCCGAGCTCGCGACGACGAGGCTGCCCCGGGATGCCGCGTATGCCACCGCATCCCGCAGACCGGCGTCATCGGTCGCGGTGCTCATCGAGACGTTGATGATCTGCGCGCCGTTGTCGGCGGCGGTGCGGATGCCCGCGGCGAGACGGGCGACCGAGGGGCCGAATCCCGCTTTCACCTGGTCGGACTCGGTGCCGGCGAACACCCGCACGGACAGGATGCGCGCCGCCGGGGCGAGGCCCTCGACACCGGAGCCGTCGAGGGGGCGCGCGGCGATCTGACCTGCGATCGCGGTGCCGTGGCCGTTGAGGTCCGCGTTCGCACCGGCGCCGTCACCGACGAGGTCGATCGCGCCGACCATCGCGCCATCGAGGTGCGGGTTCGCCGCGACCCCCGAGTCGACGACGGCGACGGTGACTCCTGCGCCCTGCGTGATCTGCCAGGCATCACCGCTCTGCAGCACGCCGAGCGCCTTCACCGGGTCGGTTATGCGCGTCGAGGCGGTGCACTCCCCGGTGTCGGTCGCGAGCGGGCGCGCCAACGCGGCATCCGTTCGTCCCATCGCCGCCGCAGGCGTCGCCGCGGCCAGCAGCGCCGCTCCGAGCGCGACGCCGACGACCGCACGGATGCCGCGGCCCGCCGTCACGGGGCCCCGGTCGCCGTCGGGCTCGGCGAGAGCTGCTGCCCCTCGGTGCCCCCGCCGGCCCCGAACTCGGTCAGCGCCGGCCCGGTGAGGAAGAACGGGATCCAGGCTTTGGTGACCGTCGTCACGTCGGTCGCCTGGTAGCCGAGACGCTGGAGGGTCTGCTCGGTGGCGCCCGGCAGCGCGTAGGCGGTGCCGGTCGCGTCGATGAGGGTGTCGAGGCCGCTCGACTGATCGCCGCGCCCGGCGGCGTTGACGAGCGCACCGTGACCGGCGGCGACACTCACTCCCGCCGGAGCCGGCAGGCTCGCGGCGCGGGCGGCCAGCACGGTGCGCGTCGCCTGTCCGTCGCTCGCGAGCAGCGCGCAGGGCCGCGACGCCGCGTCGAGGGGGGTGAATCCCGCGGCGGGCCAGTCGGCGCCACCCGCCGGCTCCTTCGCGGTCGGGAGTCCCGAGCTCACCGACTGGGGAACGTCCTTCACGTCGGTGGCCTTCGCCCCGCTGCCGAGCTGGTACAGCTGCCACGCGAGCGGGCTGAGCGGGGCGAGAGTGTGATCCGACTGCACCAGGAAGCGATCGTCCTCGGCGCTCCCCGAGTAGTGGATGACGTCCCCGACGCGCAGGGTCGTGCCGAGCACCTGGTCGCCCGCGTCCGTCACGGTCAGTGGAGCAAGCGGGGCCCCCGGAGTGAAGAGATTGAGCCAGTCGACGCTCACCGCGCGCGGCGTGCTCGCCGCGATCCCGGCGGCGCGCAGCACGGCGTCGCCCGACGCGGCATCCACGAGGTGACTCGTCCCGCCTGCGACGACGTACCGGCCGCCGGCCGCGTCGACCACGATGGCCCGGTCTGTCGCGGTGGCCGCCGGTGCCTCGCCGAGCTGTACGGCGATGCCGGCGGCGTCGGCGAGGCAGGCCGTCCAGCCGGTGTCGATGAGAGCGGATGCCGCAGGCACCTGATCGGGCGCGCCCACGATGCCGACGGTCGAGCCGAGGGGGATGTCGGCGAGGTTCGACTGACTCGTGTTGATGACGTCGAACTGCCCGGCCGGCATCAGCAGACGCGCACTGGCGGTGTTGAGCACAGGGTGCAGCACGCCGTCGACGGTGACGTAGCGCGCGCCGGTGTCCTTCGCGATGATGAGCTTGCCGTTCTGCCAGCCGCTCGGGAGCCCCGGCTGGATGAGCCCGTAGAACACTCCGGCGAGCACGACCGCGGCGGTGAGGGCGATCGCGGCGATGACGGCGCGCAGTGGCGCGGCGGGCTCGAGCTCCTTCCCCTCGGGGGCACCGCTCGTGAACGCCGTGAGCAGGCGGCGGCGCGAGAAGTTCTGCGCCTCGATCAGGTCGCTCTTGGTCGCCACGCGGTCAGACCCATCCGCCGGCGATCACCCCGAGCGGCAGCAGCACCGCCAGGATGATCAGCTCGATCGTGTCGGCGACCCGTGCGAGCCGGGTGCGCGCGCGCGGCGCGAGCACCGTGATCGTCACGACGACCGCGGTGGCGATGATGAGCGCGACGAGGAGGACGAGGCGAAGCGCCGGCTGGCCGACGGTCACCGTGATACCCGTGACGGCGAGGCCGACGGTGCCGAGCGCCATGATCGCGAGCACCGCGCTGCGCGCGTAGGACTGGCGCGACGGGAACATCATGCCGAGGAACGCGAGTGCGCACAGCGCGGCGCCGGCCGCGTTCGCGGCCGCCACGAGCGGTGTCGCGGCGAGCGCGACGATGCCCAGCGCGAGACGGCTCGCGACGAGCACGCGATGGCCCGCCGCGATGCGCCGCGCAACGTCGTCACCGTCGATCGGTGTCGGCGCGGCGAACACCTCGGCGTCGCTCTGGGGCGAGATGACCCGGATGCGCGTCGAGCTGAGGGCGAGCCAGGGAAGCCCGTTGCCGAGCGTCGCCACGACCGCGACCATCACCGCGTAGACGGCGACCGCATCCACCGGCAGCACGGCGGCGAGCGTCGCAGTGACGCCGACCGCGGCGCCCGCGACGAGGGGGGCGAGCTGGATCTCGGGGCGGTCGGGTTGGAAGGCGAGTGAGGCGCCGCCGATGACGACCGCACCGAGTCCCGCGGCCGCGAGGGGCCACGTCCAGATCTCCGTCCCCGGCACCGCGAGGAATCCGGCGAGAGCACCGAAGAGGGCCGCGGCGATGCCGAGGCCGTGCCCCGCCTCGCTCTGGCCGAGGCGGCCGACCACGGCGGAGACGGCGACGAGCACGACCGCGCCTCCCGCGGCGACGATCGCACCGAGACCCAGCCCGGGGCCGGCTGCGAGCAGCAGCGCCGCGCACACACCGAGCAGCGTGAGGGACGCGGCGAGCGCCGTGCGTGCGTTGTCCTGGAGCGACCAGGGTCTGTGCTGTGAACTGGTCGCGTCGATCACAGCCTCGACGATGTCGTCGTAGACGCGCGGCTGAGCAAGCAGACCGCCGCGGGCGAGCGTGAGCAGGTCTCCGTCGTCGACACCCTGCTCCGCCGCCCCGCGCGCGACGTCGAGCACCGTGCCGTCCGCGCGCTGCAGGGCATAGCCCGCGTGCGTCATGGTCGGATCGAGCACGCCGAGACTGCGCGCGAAGCCCGGCATCAGCTCGATGAGCGGCAGCTGAGCGGGGATGCCGATGTCGAGCCGGCGGCCCTCGCACTGCACCGACACGCGCACGAGAGCACGCGAGGCGACGACGCTCTGACTCACCGGTGCGCTCCCCCTCGTTGCCCTCATCCGCCGTGCCCGCGCACGACGCCGCCAGTGTAGCCGCGGCGTGGAAGCCCTCGAATGCGCCTGGGGATGACTGCGAGGAGCCGGATCCAGATGACAGAACTCTCATCCACGAACTATCCACAATGGCCGGATCGGGCCCCGAGCGCGGGGGCCGATGGCTACCGTCGGACCCGAGGCGCTCGATCACGGTGACGACCACCGCACGGGAGCCCCACTCCGATCCAGTCAATGAATGAAGGGGGTTGACGTGGCAGATGTGATCTCCGCCGAGGAAGGCGCGCTCAAGCGCGGAGCCGAGGCAGTGAACACCGCGAAGGCCGGCATCGACCAGCAGGTGAAGTTCGTCCGTGGCGAGATCGAGCAGGTGCGCGGCTTCTGGACCGGCGCGGCCGCCGTCGCGTACACCCAGCTCATGACCCGATGGGACGACGAGACACGCAAGCTGAACGAGGTGCTCGTGACGCTCGAGTCGGCCCTGACCGGCACCGAGCGCGACCAGTCGGCGACAGAAGAGTCCCACCAGCAGACCATCTCCGGTCTTTCGTCGATCATGGGCAGCTGACGCACGCGTCGGCAGAGAGTAAGAGGAGTCATCATGCAGTCGATGTCCGTCAAGCCCGAGCAGGTCGTCGCCCTCGCCGGGCAGATCCGCACCGGCGCCAACGGAATCAAGGCTCGGCTGGAACAGCTCGAGAACGAGGTCGGCAAGCTCCGCGCCTCGTGGAACGGTGAGGCGCAGACCGCCTACGACACCGCACAGCGCAAATGGACGCAGTCACTGACCGCGCTCAACACCCTGCTCGAGCAGATCTCCGCCAAGACCACCGAGATCTCGCAGGGCTACGTGTCATCCGACAAGTCGTCGGCAGGCCGATTCTCGCTCTGACGTTCGGGCGGTGATCGCGGGCGGGCGTCCGGTCGGCGATCACCGCCTCGCCGATGAGGGGATGCCGCGGCCACCGGCATCCGTCTCGTCACCGTCGATGAATCGATCACAGGAGGAGTCATGACCGGATCGATCAGCGCCGCCGAGGGCGCGCTGCGGCGCGGTGCGGAAGCCGTATCGGGCGCGCGGGCCGACATCGTCGACAGCATCGGTCGCGTCCGAGGCGAACTCGACCAGCTGGGCGCGTACTGGCAGGGAGACGCCGCGACGGCGTTCCAGTCGCTGGTGTCCACGTGGAGCGGGGATGCGCAGCGCCTCACCGCCGTACTCGTCGAGTTCGACGGGGCGCTGCGCGGGACCGAACGCGATCAGGCCGCGACGGAGGACGCGCACCAGCAGACCATCTCGGGCCTCGGCACCATGATGGGCGGAAGCTGACATGCACGACTTCTCGGTCGACCCGCTCGCTCTGGAGGTCAGCGCGGCGGAGCTGCGCACGGAGAGCGCCCGTATCGGCGCGATCCTCGCCGGCCTGGAGCAGGAGGTCGGTCGGCTGGAGGCGAGCTGGGACGGCGATGCCCGATCCGCCTACCAGCGGGCGCAGCGCTCGTGGAGCGCGACCTTCTCCGAGATGCGGGATCTGCTCGAGCGCATCGCCCGCGCGGCCGATCAGATGTCGGCCGGGTACGTCGAGTCCGACCGCGCCTCGGCCAAGCTCTTCCGGAACGGCTGAGACCATGACCGATCCGGCGAGGCGACGCGTTGCGGCCCGCGAACCCGAGATCGGCACGCCGTCGAGAGACCTCGCTCAGTGACCCGCCCCGTCATCGAGAGGCGGCGCATAGCCGTGATCGATGCGACGTCCCGTCACGATCTCTCCGTGCCGATCGACCGCACGGTCGCCGACGCGCTGCACGCTGCACGCATCGACCTCGACCCTGCCCGCCAGACGCTCCTCGGCCGGGGCGGAAGACAGATCGCCCCGGGGTCGCCGATCGGCGACCTCGACGACGGCGCGGTCCTCACCGTCGTCGAGACGGGTGAGCGCCGGCCCACCGCGAGGAGCGGCATGCGCCGACGGCGCGACGCCGTCGAGAGCGCCGCCCTCTGGTGGACTCTGGGCGCGCTCGGCCTGGGGGTCGCCGTGGTCGCGCTCGGCGCGCCCGACGCGATCGTCCCGTCCGCGCGGCCGGTCCTCGCCGCCGTCGCGCTCGCCGCGGCGATCGCCTCCTCGGTGCCCTGGGCGACGCGGGCGTCCCCGCGCGCGACGGGCGCGGGGAGCGCGTGGGGCCCGCTCGCGCTCGCGTTCGCCGGCGGCGCGGTCGCGATCCCGGAGATGCCCGCCGCATCCGCGTCGCTGGCGGTGTTCACCGGTCTCGGATGCGCCGCGGCGCTCGCAGGGCTGCTCGGACTCGTCGCCTCGGCCGCCACCTTCCGCGCCGAGCTCGGCGTGACCGCCGTGGTGCTGCTGCCGTTCGCGCTGGTCTGGGGCGCGGCGATGATGCTCGACCTTCCCGTGTCCGCACCCGCCGCCGTCTCGCTCGGGCTCGTCCCGGTGGCGCGCCGCCTGCTGGTCGCGACTCTGCTCGACGTGTCTCCGGGCATGTTCATCGACTATCCGCGATTCCAGACGACGCGCTGGTCGGTGCGGCAGACCTATCCCGAGCCCGGCGGCCCCATCTCCGCGTCGACCGCCGCCGAAGTCGCCGTGCGATCCTCGGCTCGGCTCGTGGCGGGCACCGCAACGCTCTCGCTGATCGCCGCGGCCACCGCCCCCATCGCGCTGCCCGGCTTTCCCCTCACCGATCCACTCGTGTTCGCGGGCCGCGTGGCGCTCGCGATCTGTGCCGCCGCCGCCCTCCTGCTCGGATCCCGCCGCGCCCTGTCGCCCGTGACGATGTGGATGCCGCGGCTCGCCGCGACGGTCGTCATCGGTACCGCCGTCGCCGGGATCATCGGCGCGTTCGACGCCGATGTGCTCGCCGTCTCGGCGGTCGTGCTGCTGGCGGCGGGCGTGCTCGCGGGTCTCGCGGCGATCCCCATCGCCCGGGGTGCGCGGTCATTGGCGTGGTCGCGGACGGGAGACGTCATCGAGTGGCTCGCGATCGCCCTGGCGCTCCCGGCCGGCCTGATGGCCGCCGACGCCATCGACCTGCTGCGTGGAATGATGGGCGCATGAGCGGGGGGTCGCCGCCGAGCGGGGCCGTCGGCACGGGACGGGACACCGCGGCGTCGCGGTCGACCCATCTGGGCGCCGTGGCCGGTGTCGGCGCACGGGTCGCCGCGTTCACGATCGACATGGCCGCCGTAGCGGCGATCGCCACGGTCGTCGGAGTCGCCTCGGCATCCGTCCTCCTCGCAGTGGTCGCGACCCTCGAGGCGCTGGTCGCCCTGTGGGTGGTGCAGGGACGCACGGGGACGAGTATCGGGAAGGCGCTGCTCCGGCTGCGCGTGACGAGGGCGGACGCTCCGTTCTCGCCGGGGGTGGGACGGGCGTTCGTGCGCGGCCTCATCTCGGCGATGGGTGCTGCGGTGCTCGGCGTCGGAGCGTGGCTGGTCGAGGCGTCGGCGGCGTGGGACCGCGGGCCTCGCCGACGCTCCTGGGCTGATCGCGCGGCGCAGACCGTCGTCGTCGCGGTGCCTCGCCGTCACGAGGCCGACGTCGTCATGGGCACGCCCGACAACGGGGCCACGGTGCTGCCGGCCCCCGCGGTGAGGACGCAGCGAGGGGAGGGCATCGCCGGGAGCGCGGCGATCGCGCCGGTCATCCGTCGGCCGGATGCCGCGCCCGCCCTCATCACCTCGACTCCGCGGGTGGGCGGGGTGATCTCCGCCGCACCGACGCCGGTGGTCGATACGCTGCCGGGCGAGGTCACGGGGGGCGACAGCGGCGGATCGACGGGACAGCCCGGTCCGCGTCGGCGGGGTGTCGTCCCGTGGGAGACCGACGGACCCGCGGCAGATCCGTCATCGGGCGAGCTCCTGCTCGCGTTCGACACCGGACAGCGCGCGCAGCTTCCGGTGCCGGTCGCCGTGAACCTGGGGCGCCGGCCCGAGCCGACGGCTCCAGGTGACGAGCTGGTCGTCGTGCGCGACCCCGACGGCACCGTCTCGAAGACGCACGCCCGCCTCGAGCACACCCGCGCGGGCACCTGGATCACCGATGTCGGATCGACCAACGGCACGGACCTCCTCGATGAAGAGGGGCACGCCACGCCCGTGCTGCCGGGGGCGCGCACGCAGGTGGAGGACGGCGTCCGGGTGCGACTCGGCGACCGCGTCTTCACGGTGAGTCGTCTCCTCGGCGACTCCGACTGAGCGGATGCCGCGGCGCGGCCGCCACCGCGCGACTTATCCACCGATTCCCCGGTGCGCACATCGTCGACGAGCGCCTCCACAAGAATTGATCCGATCCAAGAGGGGGAGGCGCTGACATGTCGTGGCTCGGTGTGAACTTCGAGGCCGTGCAGAACCAGGCCGAGAAACTGCTCATCCAGTCGGCGCAGCTGCCGACGTCCGAAGAGCTGACGCACGTCGACGGGCACTCGACGGAAGCGGCCGAAGCGACGTTCTACGCCTGGCTCGCACGCAACGCATCGACGCTGGCCGACTCCGTGACCGGCATCCAGACCGTCATCACCGAGCATTCCGACGCGTTGAAGGCGGCCGCCCAGCGCCTCGTGGCATCCGATGACCTCTCTGCACTGACAGCGGGGATGCTCGAGCACGCCATCGACGTCGCGGCCGCACCGTCCGCCGCCTCGGCACCGCCGCCACCCGCAGGAGCC
Organism: Microbacterium sp. 71-23; assembly: GCF_001897265.1. Taxonomy (NCBI): domain Bacteria; kingdom Bacillati; phylum Actinomycetota; class Actinomycetes; order Micrococcales; family Microbacteriaceae; genus Microbacterium; species Microbacterium sp. 71-23. Next base: position 142,284 of record NZ_MKSL01000039.1, on the reverse strand, counting down.
GCGCAGACCGACAGCTCCGCCGTGGCGAGCGCCTGGGTCGACGGATCGTGAGGTTCGCCGCACCGCGCATCGCGGCGGCGACGGCGTTCGTCGCCGCGACCGCGCTCGCGCTCGTGCCCTCCGCCGCGTCGGCCGCGGCGACGACCGATGGCAACTGGTGGTATGCCAAGTACAACCTCGCGCAGCTCCACTCGTCGGGCATCGACGGCTCCGGCGTCACCATCGCGGTCATTGACGGACCGGTGAACACCGAGTTCCCCGCACTCGTGGGCGCGGACATCGTCACCCACGGGCCGGCGTGCGACGGCTCCGCGGCGACCACGACCACGTACACCGAGGACTCCGGTCATGGCACCTCCGTGGCGTCGCTCCTGGTGGGCACAGGCGCCGGCCCCGGGGAGATCCGGGGCATCGCTCCGAAGGCCACCATCGACTACTACGTGGCGCCGCTGAACTCGACCGACCCTGCGTGCGGGGTGCAGACGGCGGACGGTCAGCGCACCGACCTCTACGGCGCCCTCATCGACGAAGCGGTGCGCAACGGCGCGGAGATCATCAGCATCTCGACCGGTGGGCCCGCCGTCCCCGCCGAGTACTACTCGGCGATCGCCCGCGCCCTCGCCGCCGGCGTCGTGATCGTGGCGGGCACTCCGAACGCGAACGGGTCCGCGTCGACCTATCCGTGGGACGCGAACGGCGTCGTCGCCGTGTCGGCGATCTCCTCGACCGGGAGCCTTCTGGAGAACCCCGCCGGCACTCCCGTCATCAACGACGACGTCACCGTGGCGGCCCCCGGTGTCGATATCTCGACCCCCGCCGGCGCGAGCGACGGCAGCTGGATCGCAGGGACCTCCTCGGGATCATCGCTCGCGACGCCGCTGGTGGCGGGAATGCTCGCGTTGGCGAAAGAGAAGTATCCGTCGGCGACCGGGAATCAACTCATCCAGTCGCTCATCCACCACGCAAGCGGGACGACGAACGGAAACCTCGCTGTCGCACAGGGATACGGATACGGCGGCGCACTCCTCGCGGGCATGCTGAGCGCCGACCCCGCGTCCTATCCCGACACCAATCCCCTCATGGGGAAGTCGTCGGGCCTCCCCACGGCGCAGCAGTTCGCAGGCGCCCGCAGCGGCGGCGCCTCCACGTCCTCCGCGACGCCGAGTCCCGTGCCCTCCGGAGCGGGCACCGTCGCCTCCCCCGAGTCGAGCGGGGGCGTTCCGATCGCTCTCGGCGCGGCGGGCCTGCTCGTGGTCGCGGGCCTCGCCGTGACGACGGTGCTCGTCATCCGTCGAACACGCGCACGAAGTCCTCAACGGAAGGATGCAGGATGAGCAACCCCGGGCCTTACGAACAACGACTCATCCAGCTCGCTCAGGTCGGCGACTGGTCGCAGGCGAACCTGCCGCAGCTGCAGAGCCTCCTCCCCGACCTCGCCACGGTGCTCCGGGCGGCGTCGGACGACAACGGACTGACCGGACAGGCGGCCCTCGCCGCGTCAGAGACGCTCCGCACATCGGCGACGGCCATCGACCAGCTCACCGCGGCGATCGGCGTCTTCCAGGCCGCCATCACGCAGGCGAATGCCGAGCGGGCGTCCGCCCGCTCCGCGCTCGCCGCGCTCCCGAACGGATCTCTCGACGGAACCCAGGAGGCGCTCGTGCGTGGGGCGGCGACGGGACTGACCCTCCCCCTCGGGCCGATCTCGGTCATCGCCGGGCCGTTCGCGGTCGACCAGATCAATCAGTGGATGAGCTCCCAGCGCGAGGCCGCCGCGCACAAGGCCGTGACCGCTGCGTCGAGCGGCATCGCGGCATCGATGTCCGATCAACCCCGGTTCCCACTGCTGTCCGCTGACGGCTTCAGCCGATTCACCCTCGACACGGCACCCGATGGGACAGACACGCCGGCGACGCCGCCGGCGCGCACATCGACGACGCACACCGCGAACACCGTCACCGCACCGCCCGTTCCCACAGCGGCCACGGTGCCCGGTGTGACCGACCACACCGTGCAGACCGGCGACGGCAGCTGGACCGGGGGAAACGACATCGTGCTGACACCGGACGGTCCGCTCGGCTCCGGGGGAACGAGCTTCGCCCCGGGAACGGTCATAGGGAGCGGAGCCGGCACGGGACTGCAGGGAGGCGCGTCGACTCTCACTCCGGCCACCCCCGGCGGGTTCGGGGCGGGCGCCGGAATCGCCGGTGCCGCGATGCTCGGAGCCGGCGCGCGGTACGCCGGTGCGGGCCTCACCGCGGCGGCCACGGCCGACGCGACCCCGGGCGCGGGAGCGTTCGCCGGCGGCAGGGGGGCGGGCTCCTCCGGCGGGTCGGGCGGCCTGGGCGCCGACGCCCGCAGCGGTTCCGGAGGACTTCTCGGCGGCGCCCGCTCGTCGGCTGCCGGAGCGGCCACGGCCGCCCCCACCGAAACGTCGGGGACGCGAAGCGGCGCCGCGGGCGGCATGCTGGGCGGCGGCGCCCCGGGCTCGGCGAACGGCGACGGGAAGCGCGGCGGCCGCGGCCTCGGCGGCCCGGTCGCACCGAAGCTCGAGGAGGACGTCGACCTGGGTCCGCGCTCGGAGGGCGCCGGAGCGGGCGGACGCGCCTGACCGGGCGACGCCCCGCCACCACTGACAGCCAGCCCCGCCGCCCGGTCACACGGCCGGTAGGGCCCGAGACGCACCGAGGGAGCACCCGGATGAGCGGAACACCGCGACTCGCACCTCCGCGCGTGCCCAGCGGCAAGATCCTCGTGCAACCTCCTCCCGAGCTCGTCCCCGCCGACGGGGCCGGGGGCATCCTCACCTCACTGCTCCCGATGATCGGCTCGGTCGGCGCGATCGTGATGGTGACGATCTCCAACGCCGGGCCGACCGGCTTCATCACCGGAGGCATGTTCCTGCTGTCGTCGCTCGGCTTCGTCGCCGTGAACGGGTGGCGACAGCGCTCGCAGCGAGCCGCGCAGGTGCTTGCCAACCGGCGCGAGTACCTCGCCTACCTCTCGGAGCTGCGGGATACCGTGCGCAGCGCGGCCCGCCAGCAACGCCGGCACGGGAACTGGATCCACCCGGCCCCCGCCGCGCTCCCGTTCCTCGCCGAGGAGCGCACCCGCGTCTGGGAACGGGCCGGGACAGACGACGCCTTCCTCCGCACCCGTGTGGGAGTGTCCGATCAGCCGCTGTGCATCACACTCGAGGCGCCCGAGCTCCCTTCGCTCGCTCAACTCGACCCGGTCGCCGCGAGCGCGGCGCACCGGTTCATGCTCACCCACGAGATCCAGCCCGCGCTGCCGCTCGCCGTCGACCTCGGGGACGACGCCCGCACCGAGATCATCGGCTCCGACGAAGACGCCGTGCGGGCGCTCGCGCGATCGATGGTCATCGGCCTCGCCGCCCTCCACGACCCCGACACCCTCCAGATCGCCGTTCTCGCCGGGCCCTCGCAACTGCCCCACTGGGAATGGGCGAAGTGGCTGCCGCACGCGCAATCGGTGCGGGTGGAGGATCGCGTCGGGCCCGCACGCCTGATCGCCTCCGATCTCGACACTCTCGAGGACCTGCTTCCGGCGGGTCTGCGCGAGCGTCCGCGATTCGGCCGCGACACCCGCACGAGCCCGCACATCGTGATCCTCGTCGACGGGGTACGGCTGCCCGCGGGGCATCCGATCGTCGGCGGCGAGGGCATGGCCGGCGTCACGGTACTCGAACTCCCCGAACGGTGGAGCGACCTCGACGACCACGGCACCCTGCGCATCGCCCTGCCGACCGAGGGGCGCACGGTCAGCGAGCTCATCCACCTCGGTCGCGCAGCCGTGCCCTTCACGCCCGATACCGTGACGATCGTCGAAGCCGAGGCGACCGCCCGGCGACTGCTGCCGCTGCACTCCCAGCCGACGGCGTCCACCGGCGAGACCGGCAGTGCTCAGCGAGAGCTCGTCGAGCTGCTCGCTCTACCCGACGTGCGTGACATCGACGTCGATCGCACGTGGCTTCCCCGTCTCGAACGCGACCGGCTGCGGGTGCCGATCGGACAGGACACCTCGGGCGCCGCCCTCGTGCTCGACCTGAAGGAAGCCGCGCAGCAGGGCATGGGACCCCACGGTGTGCTCATCGGCGCCACCGGCTCCGGGAAGTCGGAGGTGCTGCGCACCCTCGTGCTCGCGCTCGCCCTCACCCACTCCCCCGAGCAGCTCAACTTCGTGCTCGTCGACTTCAAGGGCGGCGCGACCTTCGCCGGCATGGCCGGGATGCCGCATGTCTCGGCGATCATCACCAACCTCGGTCAAGAGCTCGCTCTGGTCGACCGCTTCCAGGATGCCCTGCAGGGCGAGGTGGTGCGGCGGCAGGAACTGCTGCGCTCCGCCGGGAACTTCGCCAACGTCAGCGACTACGAGAAGGCGCGCAAGAACGGCCGCAGCGACCTCGAACCGCTCCCCGCGCTGCTGATCGTCGCCGACGAGTTCAGTGAGCTGCTGTCGGCCAAACCCGAGTTCGTCGACAGCTTCATCAACATCGGCCGCGTCGGTCGCTCGTTGCAGGTGCATCTGCTGCTCGCGTCACAGCGACTCGAGGAGGGCAAGTTGCGCGGTCTCGACACCTACCTCTCCTACCGCATCGGTCTGCGCACCTTCTCCGCCGCCGAATCCCGCAGCGTGCTCGGCGTTCCCGACGCGTACACGCTCCCTCAGGAGCCCGGAGTGGGATACCTCAAGGCCGACACCGAGAACCTCGTGCAGTTCCGCGCGGCCTATGTGTCCGGGCCCCCGAAGACATCGCGCTCCCGCCGCAGCGTCGACGCCGGCGACGGCATCGCCGGCAATGCCGAGATCGAACTGTTCACGGCGGTCGCGCAGCACACGGATGCCGCGACCCCCGCGGTGGCGGAGACATCCGAGCCGGTCGTGGAGGTCGAAGAACGTTCGACCTTCCAGATCGCGGTCGAGCGCATGAGCGGTCGCGGCCCCGCCGCGCACCAGGTGTGGCTGCCCCCGCTCGAGGTGCCCGCCACGCTCGACCAGCTCATGCCCGATCTCGTCGCGGACCCGCAGCTCGGGCTCGTCTCGCCGGGCTGGCGCGCGGCCGGGTCGCTCGTCGTGCCGCTCGGGATCGTCGACGTCCCCCTCGAACAGCGCCGCGAAAACCTCGTGGTCGCTCTCGGCGGGGCCGCCGGCCACGTGGCGATCGTCGGCGGCCCCCTGAGCGGAAAGTCCACCGTCGCGCGCACCCTTCTCACCGCCGTCGCCCTCACACGCACGCCCCTCGAGGTGCAGTTCTACGTGCTCGACTTCGGCGGCGGCACGTTCACAGGCCTGCAGAGGCATCCGCACGTGGCGGGGCTCGCGACCCGCACCGAAGAGGAGGCGGTGCGACGGACGGTCGCCGAGATCGAGCAGATCATCGATGCTCGGGAGCAGTTCTTCCGCCAGCACGCGATCGACTCCATCGACACCTACCGACAGCGCCGTGGTGCGGGGCTCGTCGACGACGGATACGGCGACGTCTTCCTCATCGTCGACGGATGGGCGACGCTGCGTACCGAATACGAGCCGCTCGAACCCCGGATCCAGGCGATCGCCGCCCGCGGTCTAAGCTTCGGAGTGCACGTCGTCGTCACCGCCAACCGATGGCTCGAGATCCGCGCGAGCCTGAAGGACCTCATCCAGACCCGCATAGAGCTGAGGCTCGGCGACCCGACCGACTCCGAGATCGACCGCAAGCAGGCCCTCAACGTGACCGCCGGACGCCCGGGACACGGGCTCGCGCAGAACCGGCTCCACATGCTCACGGCGCTCCCCCGCGTCGACGGCGACGGTGACCCCGCCGGGCTCGCGGGCGGGGTCAGCGACCTCGTCGCCCAGACCGCCGCCGCCTGGCGCGGCCCCGCCGGGCCGAAGCTGCGCCTGCTGCCCGAGCGCATCACGCTCGACGCGGTGCGCGCGGAATCCGACCCCTCCTCGCGCCGGTTCCTGCTCGGCATTGACGAAGCACAGCTCGCCCCGTTCGGCATCGATCCCGCCGTGGAGCCGCACCTCTTCCTCTACGGCGATGCCGGGTCGGGCAAGTCGTCGTTCCTGCGGGGCATCGTGCAGGAGATCACGCGCCACTACAGCGCCAGCGAGGCGAAGATCTTCGTCGTCGACTACCGCCGATCGCTTCTCGGCGAGATCCCGTCTGACTACCTCGGCGCCTACCTGACCTCGCACGAGATGGCGACGGGCGGCCTCAGCGAGCTCGCCGCGTTCTTCGCCGGCCGCATCCCGGGCCCCGACGTGTCGCCCGAACAGTTGCGGCAGCGGTCGTGGTGGACGGGCGCCGAAGGCTTCATCCTCGTCGACGACTACGACCTCGTCGCCACGAGTCAGGGCAACCCGCTCGCTGTGCTGCAGCCGCTGCTCGCGCAGGCGGGCGACCTCGGTCTGCACGTCATCCTCACGCGCCGCGCGGGCGGGGCGAGTCGGGCCGCCTACGACCCGATCATCCAGCGGTTCACCGACCTCGGCACGACAGGCATCCTGCTCAGCGGCAACCCCGAGGAGGGCGCACTGATCGGGCGGGTGAAGCCCGCGGCATCCATCCCGGGACGCGCACAGATCGTGAGCCGCGAGCGCGGACACCTCACCGCGCAGCTCGCGTACGCGCCCCCGACGGTGTCGTAGCGGCGCTCCCCTCAGGCGAACAGTTCGCGACCGTCGGGGTCTCCCACCCGCCACGGCCGCAGCGACTCGGGCGCCGGCCACGGCAGGACGATGACCTCGTGCGGCGCATCGATCGCACCGAAGTCGTCGGTCTTCACGACGACCCGGCCGGCGTCAGGGGTGATCTCCACCAGGCGCACGCGCAGATCGACGCCGCCGCGCATGAGCACCCACGGCTCGGCCAGCCACGCCAGCCCTCCGGCCTCGAGAGCGTCTTCGGCGTCGAGCCAGTCCTGTGCGCCGGATACCGCGCGCCCCAGCAGGTCGACGGCGACCCAGGCATCACCGAGGGGACGGATCCACCCGAGCAGCTCGCCGTCGTCGCGGCGGTAGGGAGTGCTGTCTGCAGGGACCATCCCGTCATGCTCCGCCGGCGGCCGCCCGGTGTCCAGCGCGTCAGTCGATCTCGGCGAACGCGCGCACCGGGAAGGTGCCGAACCCCTCGACCGCCGGCGGCGCGGCGGTGAAGCGCGCACCGGACGCCGGGACATCCCCGAGTCTCGTCAGATGCTCGACGACGTGCACGCCCGCGGCGAGCAGCGCCGAGTGCGTCGGACGTTCCCCGCCCGACTCGGTGTCGTCGATGTTGAGCGAGTCGATGCCGACGAGCGTCACGCCCTCGGCGATGAGCCACTCGGCGGCCTCGCCGGTCAAGAACGGCGCGCCCGCGCCGTAGGCGGGAGTGCCGAAGTGGCGGTCCCAGCCGGTGTGCAGCAGCACGGCCGCACCGCGCAGGTCGCGACCGGCGAGCGCGTCGACACCGATGCCGCGCGCCCCGGGCGTCCAGGCGTCGGTGAGCGAGAAGACCTCGGCCCGCAGGCCCACGAGCGTCGCGAGGTCGAGACCGGCGAGATCGGGGCCCTGGGCGTAGCGGTGGTAGGGCGAGTCGAGGTAGGTGCCGGTGTTGCCGATCATCGTGATGATGTCCATCGCGAACTCGGTGCCCGGCGCGTAGCGCGCCCGCGAGTCCTCGCGGGTGAGGTGCGAGGTGATCGTCGGGGCCGGCAGGCCCGGGTAGGTGACGAGTCCGGCGCGGATCGGATGCGACAGGTCGACGATGCGTCGGGATGCGGCGGTCATGTGCTCATCCTGACGGATGCCGCACCCCACCCGGCGTGCAGCGACGGCCAGGTGTGCGCGGCTTTCGGCCATGCCCGCGCGCCGCGCAGGAGTGCCCGCCCCCGGCAGGCCGGAACGCCTGATGGGACGGATGCGTCGGGCGCACCGGGCCCGCCCGCGGCCGTCAGCGCATGATGAGGTAGCCGCGGTCGGCGGCGAAGCCGCCGATGCGGTGGCCGGCCGCCAGGTGCCCGACGAGCGCATCGCGCACCCGCAGCCGCCAGGCCGCGGCATCCGGGTCGCCGGCCGCGCGCAGCGCCTCGATGTCGGAGGGCACCGGCACCGTCGCGATCACCTCGTCGTCGGCGGGAGCCGGGGCGGGGGGACCGGCGACATCCCACTCGACGAACACCCGATCGGTCGCGTCGCCCCGGTTGATGCCGTCGTTCATCGGCCCGTAGAAGTCGACGAGGTACTCGGTGGCGCGGGCGCCGAGGCGCGTGAGGTTGAAGTGCGCGTTGCGGGCGACGAGAGGGTCGTACGTCCAGGTGATGCGCGCGATGCCGCGTTCTGCCGCCCAGGCGCGCTGGTGCTCTTTGAGCTGGCGGCCGAGGCCGCGCCCGCGCAGGCCCGGCGCGACGCCGGTGACGTGCGAGTGCAGCGCGCTGAGGGCGGGCGCCGAGAAGAACGCGATGGACGCCGCGACCATCTCGTCGCCCTCGTGCGCGGCGAACACGTAGTTGCCGCCGTGCGCGAGCGCGGTCATGAGGTTGGTCGGCACGGCGTCCTGATCTCCGCCCCAGACGCGGCGCAGCAGCGCGGCCGCCGCGAACACCTCGTCGGTGGTCTCGATCGGTCGCACCTCGAGGGGCGGCATCCGCTCGCTCACGCGGCCTCGCTCTGCTCGACCATCGTGACGAACTCGGCGAACAGGCCCGGCCAGGCCATCACGCCGTAGGGCGTGCGCGCGACGACGACCCGGCTGTGACCGAGCAGCTCGTGCAGCAGGTTCGCTGTCTTGAGCGGATGCGTGCGGTCGCCGCTCCACGCGAGGATGAGCGTCGGCACCTCGACCTTCGCGATCGCCTTCTTCTTCGGGAAGTCGGTCGCCGCCGCCCCGCGCATGACGGTGGGGAGGAGGTCCTCGGGGATCGTGATGCTCGTCGCGGGCGCGTCGGCGAGCGCGGGCGGCACCGGTGCCGTCGACCCGTGCTGCACGAACGCGGCGATGCCGCCGTGCTCGACCATCTCGGCGTTCGCCAGATACGTCTCGCGCTGCGCGATACGGCTCTTCCACGCGGTCGGCGGGGTGACGAGGGTGAGCGAACGGAACCGCTCAGGTGCGGCGACGGCCGCGTGCAGCAGGGTGCCGGTTCCCATCGACGGACCGATGCCGTGCACGGTCTCACCCGGTGCGACGTGGTCGAGCAGCGCCAGCAGGTCGTCGGCGAGACGGTTCCAGCCGTAGTCCGCTTCGACCGGCGTGCCCGTCGACAGCCCGTGTCCGCGGGCGTCGAAACGCAGGATCCGATGTCCGCGCAGCGCGCGGGCGAGGTTGAGTCCGAGCTGGCCGTCGCGTTCGCGACTGGACGTCAAACCGTGCAGCTGCACCACGAGGGGACCCGTGGTTCCGGTGACGTCGTAGTCGAGAATCGCTCCGCGCACCTGGAAAGCCGGCACGACGCCTCCTGCGTTCTTTTCGCGAAACGTGTGACCCCTACACTACGACGCCATGCGCCTCACCACCGTCGCCCAGATGGCCCTCCCGCAGGGCACCCTGCACAGCTACGCCGTGCGGGCGACGATCGATCCGTCGCGCGAGGTGCCGGTGTCGTTCGACCAGGGCCGGCACGTGGGCCACGGCGACCGCCCGGGATCGTGGATGGCCGTCGCGTTCCGCCTTCCCGTCGCCGCCGATCGCGACGCCCTCGCCGACGCCTGGCAGCGCACCATCGCGCGTCACGGCACGCTGCGCACGGTGTTCTCGCTCGATGCCGGACGGGTACGGCTGCACGAGGCATCCGTCGACGGCGGCACCTGGCGCACCCACGACGTGCCCGGCACGACCCGTGACGCGCTGCGCGGTCTGCTCGACGCGGAGTGCCGCCCGTTCGCGGCGCCGTCGTACCTGCTCGCGGTCGTCGAGCCCGAGCCGGACGCGGCCGACGCGCGCCCGGTCGTCGTGCTCGCGAGCGACCACTCCCACGTCGACATGTGGTCGCTGCTGATCCTCGCGCACGACGTGCGCGCGGCGCTCGAGGGCGAGACGACGGATGCCGCTCCCGCCGCCCCGTTCGCCGACCACACCCGCGCGCTCGCGGCGATGCCCGACACCCCGCCCGAGATCACCGAGCGATGGAACGAGATCCTGCGCGCGGGCGGCGGGCGGATGCCGGTGTTCCCGCTCCCGCTCGGCGACGTGAGCGCTCCGGTCGAGGCCATCGTCGAGGTGCGCGACGTGATCGACGGGATGCAGCTGCGCTCCCTCGAGGAACGGGCGCGGGCGCGCGGCATCCGGGTCATCGCCCTCGCCGTGTCGGAGCTCGCACGCCTGTTCCGCGACCTGGCGGATGCGCCGCTGCGCGCGGTCTTCCCGGTGCACTCCCGCGGCGAGGCCCGGTGGCGCGACTCGGTCGGCTGGTACATCACCAACGCGGTGCTCGAGGTGACCGACCCGGAGCCGTCCGCCGCGGCGGCCGCGATCGACGAGGCCGTACGGCTCGGCGCCTACCCGCTCGCCCCGATCTTCGACCGGTTCGGCCACGTGCCGCCCGCGCCCGGGATGTTCGCGATCTCCTGGCTCGACATGCGCCGGATGCCGGCGCGCATCGATCCGGCCCTCGAGCCGCAATACGTGTCGGCGGTGCTGCCGACCGACAACGTGATGATCTGGTTCATCGCGAACGAGACCGGGCTGCACCTGCGCTGCCGCTACCCCGACACTCCTACGGCCCGCGAGAGCGTAGGCGGGTGGCTCGACGCCCTCACTGTGCGGCTCGCGGCGGCCGCGGCATCCGAACCGGTCGCGGGCTGAGGCCGGCACGGCGGTCGGCGCCGGGGCGCTCGCTCCCGCGTCGGCCGACGGCCGGTCGGCGCACCATCACCACCCCCGGAGCGGTCGCGCGCCTCAGCCGCGGGCCGCGCGCAGCCCGGAGATGAGCCCCTCGAACGGCAGATCGGCGGCGCCGACCAGCAGGCGGTCGTCGCCGAGCGCCGCGACGCGCACCTCGACATCGGCGATGCCCGCCATCGTCTGGGCGCGCACGTCGGCGGTGAGTCCGGCGAGGTCGACGTCGGCGAGGGCCGCGAGGAACCCGCCGAGGATCACCACCGCCGGGTTCATGACGTTCGCGGCGTTCGCGAGCGCCGTCGCGAGGATGCGGCGCTGGCGCGCGATCTCGAGGCGCCCCGAGGGTCCGGCGGCGGCCATCGCCTCGCCGAGGTCGGCGCCGTCGCCGGGCGAGACGCCGAGCGCCGCGAACAGGCGCGCCTGGGCGACTTCGTCCTCGAGCACCCCGTCGTCGGCACGGCGGTCGGCGGCGGCGATGATGCCCGGCCGGTTGTGGCCGAACTCCCCCGCGAAGCCGGCGGCGCCGCGCACGAGCACACCGCCGACGATGAGCCCGCCGCCGATGCCGCTCGCGCCGCCGTTGAGGTAGACGATGTCGAACGCGTCGCGGCCGGCGCCGTAGCGGTGCTCGGCGAGGGCGCCGAGGGTGGCGTCGTTGGCGACGAAGGTCGGTACGGATGCCGCGTCCCCGACGCGCTGCGCGAGGGCGTCGTCGCGCCAGCCGAGGTGGGGCGCGTCGACGACGACCCCGTCACTGGAACGCACGAGACCGGGCACGGCGAGTCCGACGCCGATGACCCGGTGTGCCGCGGCATCCAGTGTCTCGGGGATCCAGCGGGCGACGAGGCCGGCGACCTCCGCAGCGGTCGGGGGTCGGCGGAACGGCACGCGCTCGCGCACGGCGAGGGTCTGGTCGAGGCGCACGGCGGCGAGGGTGACGGCATCGACTTCCGGGTTGACCGCGATCGCGACGGGCGCGGACGCGACGGTCACGACCGGCGAGGGGCGGCCGACTCCGCCGCCGGCACCGGGCAGCGACTCGGTGACGAGGCCGTCCGCGTCGAGCTCTGCGACGAGGGCGGCGATCGTGGAGCGATTCAGGCCGGTGGCCTGCACGAGCTCCGACCGGGTCTGCGCGCCGTCGCGACGCAGCAGGTCGAGCACGTGCGCGAGATTCTCCTCGCGCACGGCGGGAACGGATGCGGCCATGTCCCGAGTGTAGTATGTTGTCGCTCACAACAATTTGATGCGAAGGAGCACCATGACCACGCCCACCGCCGCCGACAAGTTCTCGTTCGGTCTCTGGACCATCGGCTACAACGGCGCCGACCCGTTCGGCGGCCCGACCCGTCCGGCCCTCGACGTGGTGCATGCGGTGGAGAAGCTCGCCGAGCTCGGCGCCTACGGGCTCACCTTCCACGACGACGACCTGTTCGCGTTCGGCTCGACAGACGCCGAGCGCCAGCACCAGATCGACCGCCTGAAGGGCGCTCTCGCGGCGACCGGCCTCATCGTGCCGATGGTCACCACCAACCTCTTCTCCGCGCCCGTCTTCAAGGACGGCGGCTTCACCTCGAACGACCGCCAGGTGCGCCGCTTCGCGCTGCGCAAGGTGCTGCGCAACCTCGACCTCGCCGCCGAGCTCGGCGCGAAGACCTTCGTGATGTGGGGCGGCCGCGAGGGCGCCGAGTACGACGCTGCGAAGGACATCCGCTCGGCCCTCGAGCGCTACCGCGAGGCGGTCAACCTGCTCGGCGACTACGTCACCGACAAGGGCTACGACATCCGCTTCGCGATCGAGCCGAAGCCGAACGAGCCCCGCGGCGACATCCTGCTGCCGACCGTCGGTCACGCACTCGCGTTCATCGAGTCGCTCGAGCGCCCCGAGCTCGTCGGCCTCAACCCCGAGGTCGGACACGAGCAGATGGCGGGGCTGAACTTCGCCGCCGGCATCGCCCAGGCGCTGTACCACGGCAAGCTCTACCACATCGATCTCAACGGCCAGCGGGGCATCAAGTACGACCAGGACCTCGTCTTCGGCCACGGCGACCTGCACAATGCGTTCGCGCTGGTCGATCTGCTCGAGAACGGCGGCCCCGACGGCGGCCAGGCGTACACCGGCCCCCGCCACTTCGACTACAAGCCCAGCCGCACCGAGGACGAGAACGGCGTGTGGGACTCCGCCGCCGCCAACATGCGCACCTACCTGCTGCTCAAGGAGCGCGCCGCGGCCTTCCGCGCCGACCCCGAAGTGCAGGAGGCCCTGCAGGCTGCCCGCGTGCTCGAGCTGCAGACGCCCACCCTCGGCGCGGGCGAGAGCTACGACGACCTGCTCGCCGACCGCAGCGCCTACGAGGACTTCGACGCGAGCGCCTACTTCGGCGCCCGCGGGTTCGGCTTCGTGCGTCTGCAGCAGCTCGCGACCGAGCACCTGCTCGGCGCGCGCTGACCGGCGGCGGGGAGAACGGCGATGGCGCTCGTCGCGGGCGTGGACTCGTCCACGCAGTCGTGCAAGGTGCTGATCGTGGATGCCGCGACCGGCCGGGTCGTGCGCGAGGGTCGGGCGTCGCACCCCGACGGCTCCGAGGTCGACCCGGAACGGTGGTGGGAGGCGCTGCAGGAGGCGATCGCCGCCGCCGGCGGTCTCGATGACGTCGAGGCGTGGGCGATCGGCGGCCAGCAGCACGGCATGGTGGCGCTCGACGCGACCGGTGAGGTCGTGCGGCCCGCGCTGCTGTGGAACGACACCCGTTCGGCGGGCGCCGCCCGCGATCTCATCGCCGAGTTCGGTGCCGACGACCTCGCCGAGCGCTCGGGCGTGGTGCCCGTGGCATCCTTCACGATCACCAAGCTCCGCTGGCTGCGCGATCACGAGCCCGAGGCCGCCGCCCGGGTCGCCGCGGTCGCGCTGCCGCACGACTGGCTCACGTGGCGACTGCGCGGCTTCGGGCCGGTGGCAGGCGCCGAGCCGCGCTTCGACGAGCTCGTGACCGACCGCTCCGACGCGTCGGGCACGGGCTACTGGAGCCCCGCGACCGGGGACTACGACCGCGACCTGCTCGTCGCCGCGCTCGGCCATGACGCGCGTCTTCCCCGCGTGCTCGCTCACGACGAGCAGGTGACGGATGCCGCGGGCCGCCGCGTCGGTGCCGGCGCCGGCGACAACGCGGGCGCCGCGCTCGGCGTGGGCGCCGTGCCCGGAGATGTGATCGTGTCGATCGGCACGAGCGGCACCGTGTTCGGCGTGAGCGCCGAGCGCACGATCGACCCGACCGGCACGGTGGCGGGGTTCGCCGCCGCAGACGGCAACTTCCTGCCGATCGTGGTGACCCTGAACGCCGCGCGGGTGCTCGATGCGATCGCACGACTGCTCGGCGTCGACCTCGACGAGCTCAGCCGGCTCGCCCTCGCCGCCCCGGCGGGTGCCGCGGGACTGCGACTCATCCCCTATTTCGAGGGTGAGCGCACGCCCAACCTGCCCGACGCGACGGCGAGCCTCGAGGGCATGACGCTCGCCTCGACGACGCGCGAGAACCTCGCGCGCGCGGCGGTCGAGGGCATGCTGTCGGGACTCGGCGCCGGCATCGACGCGCTGCGCGGCCTCGGGGTGCCGGTGAACCGGGTGCTGCTCATCGGCGGCGCCGCGCGCTCGACGGCCGTGCAGCAGATCGCGCCGCTGGTGTTCGGCGTGCCCGTCGAGGTGCCGGAGCCCGGCGAGTACGTCGCGCTCGGCGCCGCCCGCCAGGTCAGCTGACGACGGGGCGGCTGAGCGGTCAGGGCCAGCGGCTCAGCGGTCAGGCGCTCAGCGGCTCAGATCGGCGGATGCCGCGGCCGCCGCGTCGATCAGCAGCGGCACGACGGTCTCGGCGAGGCGCTCAGCGGTACCGGGCCCGCCCGAGGTCGCCACGTTGACCGCGGCGACGGCCCGGCCGGCACGGTCGCGCACCGCGACGGCGGCGGAGACGAGCAGCGGCTCGAGCTCGCCGTCGACGATCGCGTACCCCTGCTCGCGCACCGCGGCGAGCTGACGCGCCGCCTCCGCCGGAGTGTGGCGGTCGCCGGAGGCGGCGATCCGCGCGAGCGCGTCGGCCTCGTCGAGGTCGGCCAGCAGCACCCGGCCCATGCTCGTCGCGAACGCGGGGAACCGGGTGCCGATCGTGATGCGCACGCTCATGATGCGGCGGGTCGGCACGCGGGCGATGTAGACGATGTCGCCGCCGTCGAGCACGGATGCCGACACCGACTCGTCCACCTCGCGCGAGAGGCGTTCGAGGTGGGGCTGCACAAGCTCCGGCAGCGTGAGCGACGACAGGTAGCTGAACCCGAGGTCGAGCACCCGGGGCGTCAGCGCGAAGGTGGCGGCCGCGGCATCCGTCCGCACATAGCCGAGGGTCTCGAGCGTGCGTAGGAACCGTCGCGCGGCCGCGCGGGGGATCTCGGTGCGCCGGGCGACCTCACTGAGGGTGAGCTGCGCGTGATCGGCGTCGAAGGCGCGGATGACGGCGAGCCCCCGGGCGAGCGACTGCACGAAGTCCTCGGACGCGCGGGCGCCGTCGGCGTCGGGCGGCGTCGCGTCGGTCATCGCTCTATCTTTCCAGCACCACCGCGAGGCCCTGACCGACCCCGATGCACAGCGCCGCCACGGCGACGCCGCCACCGCGACGGGCGAGCTCGTGCGCGGCGTGACCGAGCACCCGACCCCCGGAGGCCCCGAGCGGGTGACCGATCGCGATGGCGCCGCCGTGCACGTTGACCTTCGCGGGATCGAGGTCGGGCCAGCCGGCGATGCACGCGAGCGACTGCGACGCGAACGCCTCGTTCAGCTCGACCACGTCGACGTCGGCCCAGGTGCGACCGGCTGCGGCGAGCGCCTTGTTCGCCGCCTCGATCGGCGCGATGGGGAACACGTCGGGGTCGACCCCGTGGGTCGCCCGGCCCGCGATGCGCGCGAGCGGCTCCCCCTCGATCTCCCCTTCGGCGGCGAGCAGCACGGCGGAGGCGCCGTCGTTGATCGAGGAGGAATTGCCCGCGGTGACGCTGCCGTCGGCGGCGAAGAGGGCCTTCAGCCCCGCGAGCTTCTCGACCGAGGTGTCGTCGCGGATGCCCTCGTCGCGCGCCAGGTCGACACCGGGCACGGCGACGATCTCGGGGGCGTACACACCGTCCGCCCAGGCCTGTGCGGCGAGCCGGTGCGAGCGCACCGCGAAGGCGTCCTGCGCGTCGCGGTCGATGCCCCACTCGCGGGCGATCTTCTCGGCCGACTCGCCGTTGCTGATCGTCCACGGCGTCGGCAGCGCGCGGTTGACCATGCGCCAGCCGATCGACGTGTTCCACATCGTCTGGTTGCCCGTCGCCAGCCATGGCTTCGGCGACTTCTCGACGACGAACGGGGCGCGGCTCATCGACTCCACGCCGCCGGTGAGCACGATGCGGGCGTCGCCCGACTCGATCGCGCGGGCCCCCTGGATCGCCGCCTCGAGCGACGAGGCGCACAGCCTGTTGACCGTGACCCCCGTGACGCTCGTGGGGAAACCTGCCAGGAGAGCCCCGAATCGGGCGACGTTGCGGTTGTCCTCGCCGGCCTGGTTCGCGTCGCCGAAGATGACGTCGGCGATGCGGGCGGGATCGATGCCCGCGCGCTCGACGCTCGCGCTCATGACGACGGCGGCGAGGTCGTCGGGGCGCACGCCCGACAGGGCGCCGCCACCTCGGCCGAAGGGGGTGCGGACGGCGTCGTAGACGAAAGCGGCGGGCATCAGTGCTCCTCGGCGGTGGCGTCGGCGAGCGCGAGCCCGGTGAGGGCGCGCAGGTCGTCGACGGTCGTGTCGCCGAACGCCTCGCGCACGGCGAAGCCGTCGGGGGTGACGTCGAAGACGGCGTGGTCGGTGTACACCCGCGAGACGCAACCGACGCCGGTGAGCGGGTAGGAGCACGCGGCGACGAGCTTGGACTCGCCCTGTTTGGTGAGGAGGTCGGTCATGACGTAGACGGCCTTCGCGCCGATGGCGAGGTCCATCGCGCCGCCGACCGCGGGGATCGCACCCGGCTCCCCGGTGGACCAGTTCGCCAGGTCGCCGTTCTCGGCGACCTGGAACGCACCCAGCACGCACACGTCGAGGTGGCCGCCGCGCATCATCGCGAACGAGTCGGCGTGGTGGAAGTAGGCGGCTCCGGCGAGGGCGGTGACCGCCTGCTTGCCCGCGTTGATGAGGTCGGGGTCGACGAGGCCGTCGTCGGGCGCACCGCCCATGCCGAGCAGGCCGTTCTCGGTGTGCAGCACGATCTCCTGGTCGTCGGGCAGGAAGTTGGCGACGAGGGTCGGGGCGCCGATGCCGAGGTTCACGTACGACCCCTCGGGGATGTCGGCGGCGATGCGGCGCGCGAGCTCCGCGCGCGAGATGCGGGTGGTCATCGGGCTCTCCCCTCACCGGCGGATGCCGCGGCGGCGCGTCCTTCGAGGTCGACGCCGCCGACGAACACGCCGTCGTCGAGCCACGCGCGCTCGCCCACCGCGACGACGCGGTCGACGAAGATGCCGGGCGTGACGACGGACTCGGGGTCGATCGCGCCGAGCGGCACGATCTCGTCGACCTGGGCGACGGTCACGGTGGCGGCGGTCGCCATCACGGGGCCGAAGTTGCGCGCGGTCTCGCGGAAGACGAGGTTGCCCCAGCGGTCGCCGCGCAGCGCGCTGATGAGCGCGATGTCGGCACGGATCGGCTGTTCGAGCACGTAGGTGCGACCGTCGATGACCCGGGTCTCCTTGCCCGCGGCGAGCTCGGTGCCCACGCCGGTCGGGGAGAAGAAGCCGCCGATGCCGGCGCCGGCGGCGCGGATGCGCTCGGCGAGATTGCCCTGCGGCACGAGCTCGAGCTCGATCTCCCCGGCGCGGTAGAGACCGTCGAACACCCACGAGTCGCTCTGGCGGGGGAAGGAGCAGACGATACGGCGCACGCGGCGTGCGGCGAGCAGCGCCGCGAGGCCGGTGTCGCCGTTGCCGGCGTTGTTCGCGACGATCGTCAGGTCGCCGGCACCCTGCGCGATGAGGGCGTCGATGAGCTCGACCGGCTGACCCGCACGACCGAAGCCGCCGATCATCACGGTGGCTCCGTCGCGGATGCCGCGCACGGCGGCCGCCGGGTCGGCGACGACTTTGTCGATCATGGTGCTCCGTCGGGGTGATGTTCGTTGAGCGAACGCATGTTCTTTCTGCGAACAGACTAACGCGGCATCCGAGGTTCGTCCAGACCGGCATTGCAGATGCCGCGATCGCGTGTATATCGTTGCGCCACACGGATTGATCCCCATTAAGTGCACCGTCTACATAGAGTGTGCGCGCGAGGATCCCACCGACAGGGCCGATGGAGGACCTCATGGCAGCAGTCGACGACGACACCGATCTCGCCTACGACGTGGTGGTCGTCGGCGCCGGCGCGGGCGGGCTCGCCGCCGCCGTCGCCGCGGCGCACCACGGCGCACGTGTGCTCGTGCTCGAGGCGGCCGACGTGTGCGGCGGCGCCACGGCCTGGTCGGGCGGCTGGCTCTGGGCGCCGCGCACGCTGCTCGCCCACGAGGCCGGCGTCGACGAGTCGGCCGAGGACGTCACGGCCTACCTGCGGGCCGCGCTCGGCGCCGACTTCGACGAGGAGCGGATCGCCGCGTTCCTCGACGGGGCGCCCGAGATGGTCGAGTTCTTCCACACGCGCACCGCCCTGCAGTTCGTGCCCGGAAGCCGCATCAACGACATCTACGGCGACCTGCCGCACGCCGGCACCGGCAACCGATCCGCGGCACCCCGCCCCCTCAACGCCCGCCGCCTCAGCCGGCGCACCCGCCGCCTGCTGCGCGGGCAGCTGTACGAGACCTCCTTCCTCGGGATGGGCATCATGGCCGGTCCCGACCTCGGCGCGTTCCTCGCCGCGGCCCGCGGCAGCCTGCGCGGCATCTGGCACTGCTTCTGGCGGGTCGGCCTGCATCTGATCGACCTCGTGACCCACCGGCGCGGCCTGCAGCTCGTCAACGGCACCGCGCTGGTCGGCCGTCTGCTGCAGTCCGCCGAGGACGCCGGGGTCGACATCCGCGTGAACACCCCGGCCACCGCGCTCGAGCGCGACGCCGACGGGCGCGTCGTCGGGGTCGCCGCCACCTCTCCCGACGGCCCGCTGCACGTCACCGCGCGGCACGGCGTGGTGCTCGCCGCCGGCGGGTTCCCCCGGGACATCCCCCGTCGCGGCGAACTGTTCCCCCGCACGCCGGGCGGCCGCGACCACTGGACCCTCGCCCCCGCCACCGCCGACGGCACCGGCATCCGCCTGGGCGAGAGCGCCGGCGGCCACGTGCGCACCGGGGCCTCGGCGGGCGCCTGGTGCCCCGTCTCCCTCGTGCCCTACCGCAACGGCCGGGTCGGCACCTTCCCGCACATCATGGACCGCGCGAAGCCCGGCTCGATCGGCGTCGTGAGCACCGGGCGTCGCTTCGTCAACGAGGCGAACGGCTACTACGACTACGTGACCGCCCTGTTCGAGGCGGCACCCGAGGGCGAGCCGGTGCAGGCCTGGCAGATCGCCGACGCACGGTTCGTGCGCCGCTTCCCGCTGGGCATGGCGAAGCCTCGGCCCGTGCCGCTGTTCCCCTACGTGCGCAGCGGCTACCTCACCAAGGCCCGCACCCTCGGCGAGCTCGCCCG
This sequence comes from Microbacterium sp. 71-23, assembly GCF_001897265.1. NCBI lineage: Bacteria > Bacillati > Actinomycetota > Actinomycetes > Micrococcales > Microbacteriaceae > Microbacterium > Microbacterium sp. 71-23. Next base: position 122,773 of record NZ_MKSL01000039.1, on the reverse strand, counting down.
CCGCTGCGGCATCGACGAACAGGGCCTCATCGACACCGTGCAGCGCTTCAACACCGCGGCGCGAGCGGGCGTCGACCCCGAGTTCGGCCGCGGCAGCACCCCCTTCAACCGCTACGGCGGCGACCCGTCGAGTCATCCGAACCCGTCCCTCGCGCCGCTCGAACGCGGCCCGTTCTACGCCGTGCGCATCCTGCCGGGATCCTTCGGCACGTTCGCCGGCCTCGACACCGACGCGCGCTCGCGGGTGCTCGACGACGCTCGGCACCCGATCGCCGGGCTCTACGCCGTCGGCGCCGACCAGGCGAACGTCATGGGCGGCCACTATCCCGCCGGCGGCGTCAACATCGGCCCCGCGCTCACGTTCGGGTTCCTCGCGGGCCGCGAGCTCGCGCGCGCCGAGGTCGAGGCGACCCGATGACCCGGCGGCTCGGCGTCGCCCATCTGACGCTGCTGAACCTCACCCCTCCCGAGGTCGTCGCGACCGCGGCGCAGGCCGGCTTCGACTTCGTCGGACTGCGGGTGAAGGCCGTCACGGCGAACGAACGCGCCTACCCGATGGACGCCCGCTCGCCGATGCTCGCCGAGACCCGCCTGCGCCTCGCGGACACCGGTCTCGTCGTCGAGGACATCGAGTTCCTGCCGCTGACGGCCGAGGTGACCGCCGATGACTGGCTGCCCGTGCTCGAATCGGGGGCCGCCCTCGGCGCCACCGGCCTCACCGTCGCCGGCGCGGACCCCGATCGCGGACGCCTCACCGACACGCTCGCGCGTCTGACGGCGGATGCCGCGGCCCACGGCATCCGCCCCCTGATCGAGCCGATCAGCTACCAGCCGCTGTCGTCGATCCCGGATGCCGCGGCCCTCGCCCGCGCGACCGGCGCCGCCGTGCTCATCGACCCCCTGCACCTGCAGCGGGGTCCGAGCAGCGTCGACGACGTCGCCGCGCTCGAGCCGTCGCTGCTGCCGGTCGCCCAGCTGTGCGACGGGGCCGCCCTCCCGCCGGGGCCGACCGTCGAGGACCGTCTCACCGAGGCCCGCCGCGCCCGCCGCGTCATCGGTCAGGGCGACTTCCCCCTCGACCGGCTCATCGCGGCGCTGCCCGCGCACATCCCGCTGAGCGTGGAGGTGCCCGACGCGGCACTGCAGGCGCAGCTCACCCCCCGCGAATGGGCCGTGCTCAACGCGCGGGCCCTGCGCGAACTGCTCGCACGCGCCGACGCGCGCGCCGCGGCATCCGACCCCCGACACGAGAGCGAGATCACCCGATGAGCACCACCGACACCTGGGACGAGACCGTCGATCTGCTGGTCGTCGGCGCGGGAGCGGGCGGCCTCGCCGCCGCGCTGACCGGCGCCGACCACGGCCTCGACGTGCTCGTCGCCGAACGCACCGAGTTCCTCGGCGGCACCACGGCGTACTCGGCGGGCACCTGCTGGATGCCCGACCACCGCCATCAGCGCGCCCTCGGCCTCACCGGTGAGCGCGAGGCGGCGAGCCGCTACCTCGACACGCTCGTCGGCGACAAGGCCCCCCGCGAGCTGCGCGAGGCCTACCTCGAGCGCGGTCCCGAGATGATCGACTACCTCGACCGGCTCGGTGTGCGGTTCTACCACTCGACGACGGTGGTCGACTATCACCCCGAGATCGAGGGCGCCGGCATCGGGCGGGCGCTCGAGCCCGAGGTGTTCGACGCCCGCGTGCTCGGCCCCGAGGGGCTGCGGCGGGTGCGTCGCCCCGTGCCGGAGTTCGCCCTGTTCGGCGGCACCCTGATGGTGCGCCGCGCGGAGGTGGGACAGCTGCTGCGTCTGTTCGAGTGGTCGCCGAAGGCGGCGGCGCTCGCGCTGCGTCTCGGCGTGCGGTGGTTCTTCGACCTGTGGCGGTTCCCGCGCGGCACCCGGCTCGCGATGGGCAACGCGCTCGTCGCCCGGCTCTCGCACGAGCTCACCCGGCGCGGCGGGCGGCTGAGCTTCGACACCTCGGTGCGGGAGCTCGTGGTCGAGGATGGCCGCGTCGTGGGCGCCGTGCTCGCCGCGGGCGGCGTCGAGCGGCGGGTGCGCGCCCGTCGCGGCGTCGTGCTCGCCGGCGGCGGCTTCTCGGCCGGGGGCGCCTGGCGTGCCGAGCGGATGCCGCATCCCACCCCCCAATTCACCCGCGCCTCCGAGGGATCCACCGGGTCGACGCTCGAGGTCGGGGTCGCCGCCGGCGGCACCCTCGGACCCGACCACGGCGACAACACGTTCTGGTTCCCGAGCTCGATCGGCGTGCGCCGCGACGGGTCGCGGGTCGTGTTCCCCCACATCTGGGACCGCGCGAAGCCCGGCATCGTCGCCGTCGGACGCAGCGGCACGCGGTTCGTCGACGAATCGGTCTCGTACCACCGCTTCACCCGGGCGATGTACGCGTCGCTCGGCGCCCAGGATGCGATCCCGGCCTGGCTCGTGATCGATGCGCGCGCCCTGCACGCGTACGGGCTCGGGATGATCCGCCCGCACACCCCGCGGCGGGTGCTCGACCGCTACGTGCGCCAGGGCTACATCCATCGCGCGGACTCGATCGCGGCGCTCGCCGCCCGCATCGGGGTCGACCCGTCGGGGCTCGAGGCGACGGTCGCCGCCAACAACCGCTTCGCCCAGACCGGCGTCGACGAGGAGTTCCACAAGGGCGAGAGCAGCTTCGGCCGCCAGTACGGCGACCCGACGCACACGCCGAACGTGAACCTCGGTCCGATCGCGCAGGCGCCGTACTACGCACTCCCGCTCGTGCCGACGCCGCTCGGCACGGCGCTGGGCCTGCGCACCGACACCCGCGCCCACGTGCTCGACGCCGACGATGCCCCGATCATGGGGCTCTACGCCGTCGGCAACGACGCGGACTCGGTCATGGCCGCCGAGTACCCGGGCGCCGGCTGCCAGGTCGGCGCCGGCCTCACGTTCGGCTACGTCGCCGGGCGGGATGCCGCGGGGCTCGACAGCGTCTCGACGAAGAACCCGAGCGCGGCGGTGGTGTCGAAGTAGGCGTAGCGCACCCCGTTGCCTCGCACCGACGATCCCTCCTGGCGCACCGCGATCCCGCGCTGCGCCAGGGCGTCGACGACGGCGGCGTGGTCGTCGACGGCGAAGCGCACGTGGTGGAGCCCCGGGCCGCGCTCGTCGAGGAACTCCTGCCAGATGTCGTCGCCGCCACGAGGCGAGAGGAACTCGAGCTCGAGTCCGAACAGGTGGTAGAAGAGCGCCCCGACGCGCGTGTCGGTCGCGCGGCCGCGGTGCGTGGCATCCGGATAGTGGTTCTCCGACCGCGAGGTCGGCTCGACACCGAACACGAGGCGCATGCCCGCCTCGACGGCGTCGAGGTCGGCCACGACGATGCCGACCTGGTCGAGTGCGGAGGCGAGGTCTGCGAGAGCGGGCGGGGTGGGGGATGAGGACATCGGCGTCTCCGGGGATCGTGTGGACTCTGCGCATTGACTATGTGTTGCAGAGTCATAAAGATGTGATCATTGAATTGTCGTGAGGATATAACTCTCGCGACCCCGCCGCACTCCCCCGAAACGAGGAACCGTGGAAGCACGCTGGCTCGAGGCCTTCGTCGCCGTCGCCGAGGAACTGCACTTCGGCCGCGCCGCGCAACGGCTGCACATCGCGCAGTCTCCGCTCAGCCAGACGATCCGCCGGCTGGAATCGAGCATCGGCACCAGCCTGTTCGACCGCAACACGCGCAGCGTCTCGCTCACCCCCGCGGGACGGGCGCTCCTCCCCCTCGCCTACCGGGTGCTGCAGGACATCACCCTGGCGACCGCCGCCGCCCGCGCCGCTTCCGGGCGGGTACACGGCAGCGTGCGCATCGGGTTCTCCGGCGCGTTCAACCACATGACGCTCCCCGTGCTCGCCCGCGCCATCCGCCGCGAGCTGCCCGATGTCGACCTGCAGCTGGTCAGCCGCGTGCGCACCGGCGACGGCATCGCGAAGCTGCGCAACGGCACGCTCGACATCGCCTTCGTGGGCCTTCCCCTCGGCACCGGCGGCGACATCGACTTCCGGCTCATCGCCCGCAGCGAGATGGGCGCCGTGCTGCCGGTCGACCACCCGCTCGCCGACGAGCCCGAGATCGCGGTGCGCCAGCTCGCCGACGACGACTTCCTCTCGATGCCCATGGACGGCTCCTCGACCATGGCCGAGGGCCTCGTGCGCTGCTGCACCGCCGCGGGGTTCCGTCCCCGGGTGACCCAGGAGGTCACCGACCCGTACATGATGCTGACCTTCGTGGCCACCGGCATGGGGGTCACGATCGCCGCCGAGGACCTCGCGTCGATCATGCCCCGCGGCGCCCGCTGGGTGCGGCTCAGTGACGCCCCCTCCTACATGCACCACGGCATCGCGTGGGTGCCGTCGGAGCAGACCGCGGCGGTCTCCGCGGTGCTCGAGCTGTCCCAGCGCATCCTGCCGACGCCCCTGATCCCGGCCGGGACGTGACATCCGAATTGTGCCGAACGGGCGCACAGTCATTGACCTTTTCGATCGTGGACGCGCAAGATCGCCGGTGTCAGGCTGACACGCATCGATCGCAACCGCGGTCGATTGTCAATGACGACGGCACCTGATTCCGGCGTCACCCGAATCGAAAGCGCAGACATGTCAGCGAAGACAGTTCCGCCTCAGCCCCCCAAGAACAACGCCCGCATCGCCGCCGTCTCCGGCTTCGTCGGGAGCGCCCTCGAGTACTACGACTTCTTCATCTACGCCTCCGCCGCGGCGCTCATCTTCCCCCACATCTTCTTCCCCTCCGGCCAGCCCGGCGTCACCACCCTGCTCTCGTTCGCCACGGTCGGCGTCGCCTACGTCGCCCGCCCGTTCGGCGCGATCCTCTGGGGCCACATCGGCGACCGTTTCGGCCGCAAGCGCGCCCTCCTCGCGTGCCTCGTGATCATGGGCGTCGCGACCTTCCTGGTCGGCTGCATGCCCACCTGGGATGCCATCGGCATCGCCGCGCCGATCATCATCGTGGTGCTGCGCCTCATCCAGGGCATCTCCGCCGGCGGTGAGTCGCCCGGGTCGAGCTCGCTCACCCTCGAGCATGCCCCCGACCGCCGTCGCGCGTTCTTCACCAGCTGGACCATGGGCGGGATCATGTTCGGCATCGTGATCTCGAGCCTCGTGTTCATCCCGATCGCGGCCCTTCCCGAAGACGCCCTGCTCAGCTGGGGCTGGCGCATCCCGTTCTGGGCGTCGGCGATCGTCACGGTCGTGGCGATCATCCTGCGGCGCATGCTCGACGAGCCCGAGATCTTCGAGGACATCAAGAAGTCCGACGAGGTGTCGGCGGTGCCGATCGCGTCGCTGTTCGGTCACAACGGGCTCACTGTCGTGCGCATCACCCTGATGTCGCTGTTCACCGTGATCAACACGATGTTCAACGTGTTCCTTCTCGCGTACGGCACGACCGTCGGCGGGATGCCACGCGAGTCGCTGCTGTGGGTCATCACTGTCGCGAACTTCACCGCCGTGGTCGTCGGCCCGTTCGTGGGCATGCTCGCCGACCGCATCGGCCGCAAGCCCGTCTTCCTCACCGGGCTCGTGCTGCAGTCGCTCACGATCTACGCGCTGCTCGCCGCGGTCGACGCCGGCAACCTCGCCCTCACCTGGGTGCTCGGCGTGTTCCTCATCGGCGTCGCGTACACGCTCTCGAACGCGGTCTACCCGGCCTACTTCCCCGAGCAGTTCCCGGCCCGCGTGCGCTACACCGGCATGGCGGTGAGCCTGATGCTCGGTCTCGTGCTCGCCGGCTTCACGCCGACGATCGCCCAGGGCTTCGTGACCGGTGAGGGCAACACGCAGAACTGGCCCGCTGTCGCCTGGTTCACCATCGCGATCGTCGTGATCTCGGGCATCGCGACACTGTTCGCCCCCGAGACCGCGCGCACGCCCACGGCGAAGCTCGGACTCACGCGGGCCGAGCTCAAGGAGGCCGAGGCGGCCCAGGCGCAGCCCGCGACCGAGCGGGTCTCCGCATCGGCGTGACCGACACACCACGCCGGAAGGGATCGGATGCGCGGCATCCGGTCCCTTTCGGCACGACCGAGAGGACGTCACCATGACGACACCGGCCCCCTCCTACCTCGTCGGCCTCATCGGCGCCGGCATCGGATCGTCGGTCACCCCGGCGCTGCACGAGTCCGAGGCGGATGCCGCGGGCCTGCGCTACCTCTATCGCACGATCGACATCGACGTGCTCGGCTACGGCGTCGACGCCACGGTGGAGCTCATCCGCCGGGCCGGCGACCTCGGATACGACGCGCTGAACATCACCCATCCGTGCAAGCTCGCGGCGATCGACGCCCTCGACGAGGTGTCGCCCGACGTCGCACTGCTCGGCTCGGTGAACACGGTGCTGTTCCGGGACGGACGCGCGATCGGGCACAACACCGACCACTCCGGGTTCGCGCGGGGGCTGCGCGACGGGCTCGCCGGTCGCCCGCGTGACGCCGTGCTGCTGGTCGGGGCAGGCGGCGCCGGCGCCGCGATCGCGTACGCGCTGCTGAGCGCGGGCGTGCGCCGCCTCGAGATCGCGGATGCCGCCCCCACCCGCACGGGAGCGGTGATGCGCGCGCTCGCACCGGCCTTCCCCGACGCCGAGCTGCGCGCGCTCGCGCTCGACGAGGTCGCCGACGCCGCCGCCCGGGTCGACGGACTGGTGAACGCGACCCCGGTGGGGATGGTCGGTCACGACGGCATCCCGGTGGATGCCGCGCTGCTCCGCCCGCCGCTGTGGGTCGCCGACGCGGTCTACCGTCCGGTGCGCACGCAGCTGATCGCCGCGGCCGATGACGCGGGCTGCGCGGTGCTCGACGGTGGGCGGATGGTGGTCAACCAAGCGGCCGACACGTTCCGGCTGATCACGGGCATCGAGCCCGACCGGGAGCGCATGCGCGCCGTCTTCCTCGACCGGCTGGGGGCCGCGACGCTCGCCGGATGAGGCGGGCGCACGGGTGGGCGGCGCGATCCGCCCACCCGTGAGGGTCAGAAGTCGGCGCGGCCGCCGGACAGGTCGAATGCCGTGCCGGTGGTGAAGCTGCACGCATCGCTCGAGATCCACATGACGGTCGAGGCGACCTCGTCGATCTGCAGGAAGCGCCCCATCGGGATGAGCGCCCGCGTCCGTTCGATGAAGGCCGGCGGGAGTTGCGCGAACAGGTCGGTCTGCACCATGACGGGCGTGACCGCGTTGACGGTGACGCCGTCGTGGATGAGCTCGCGGGCGAGCGACTTCGTCAGCCCGACGACGCCGTGCTTCGCGGCCGAGTAGGCGGCGAGCTCGGGGTTTCCCTCCTTGCCCGCGATCGACGCGACGAACACGATCCGGCCCCACTGCTGCGCACGCATCGCGGGCGCGACGGCGCGGGCGGCGAGGAACGTGCCCGTGAGGTCGATCTCCAGCACCCGGCGCCACGCCTCCGGGTCGTAGTCCCACACGGGCGCGACGGGCCCGGTGATGCCGGCGCAGGCGACCAGCACGTCGATGCGGCCCGCCAGCGCGAGGGTCTCCTCCGCCGCAGCGGCGACGGAGGCGGCATCCGTCACGTCGACCCGCAGCGCGAGGGCGGGGGTCCAGCCGTCGACGGCCGTGGGATCGAGGTCCCAGACGACCACGCGGGCGCCCGCCGCGGCGAAGCGGGCACCGATACCGGCGCCGATGCCGCGGGCGCCGCCGGTGATGACGACCACAGCGTCGTCGAAGTCGAAAGTCACATGAGTCACGCCTGCACGTTAGTGCCGCCACTGCGGAGAATTACCCGCCTGGGGCTACATGAACATAGACGGATTTGGTCGTTCCCTGTCTTGATCATCCCTCGCATACTGGCCACCGGCGCACGCGCGCCGATCGTTCTGACGAAGGAGTCCCGATGGCGACGTTCGCGGTCACTTACGACTACGCGACCGACAGCGACCAGGTGCGCGACGCGCACCGACCCGAGCACGTGGCGTTCCTGCGCGGGCTGCACGAGGAGGGCGCGCTGTACATGAGCGGCCCCCTCGCGCAGGACCCGCCCCGGGCCCTGCTCATCTTCGAGGCGCCCGACGCCGACGCCCTCGCGGCCCGGCTCGACGCCGACCCGTTCCACCGGGTCGGCGCGATCGGCGTGCGCACCATCACGCCGTGGAACGTGTTCTTCGACCCGCGCGCGGCGGTGGTCGCATGACCATGCGCGTCGCCCGCACCGTCGCCCGCGAGCAGCTCGCGTTCGTCGAACTCCCCCGCCCCGAGCGCGCCCCCGGCGAGGTGCTCGTGCGCATCCTCGCGGTGACGCTGTGCGGCACCGACCTGCACATCTTCGAGGACGACTACCCCACCGAGCTGCCCCTGGTGCAGGGGCACGAGCTCGCGGGCGTCGTCGTCGAGACCGACCCCGACCGCGCCGACCTGCGCGGCGCGCGCGTCGTGATCGACCCGGTCGTCGCGTGCGGCGTCTGTCACGCCTGCCGGGCCGGACGGCCGAACGTGTGCGCGTCGCTGTCGGTGCTCGGCTGCTACGAGGACGGCGGCTTCGCCGAGTTCGTCGCCGTGCCGGCGACCCGGGTGCACCGGGTGCCCGCGGGCCTCCCGACGGAGGTCGCCGCTCTCGCCGAGCCGACCTCCATCGCCCTGCAGGCCGTGACCCGGTCGCGCCCGCAGCCGGGGGAGATCGCGCTCGTGCTCGGCTGCGGCCCGATCGGCCTCCTCGCCGCCCTGGCCCTCGCCGACCGCGGCGTCATCGTGCTCGCCGCCGACACCGATGCGGTGCGGGCCGCCACCGCGCGGGGCTTCGGGGCATCCGAGACCTTCGTGGTGGCCCCCGGGTTCCCGGATGCCGCGCAGCAGCGGACGATCGACGAGCTCACCGATCACGCGGGGCCGATCATCGTGATCGAGGCGACCGGCGTGCCGGCGTCGCTGCAGAACGCGGTGCGCCTCGTTGCGAGCGGCGGACGCGTCGTGCAGGTGGGCATCTCGACCCGCACCGTGGAGCTGTCGATGACCGACCTGCCGTACAAGGAGCTCGACCTGCTCGGCAGCCGCAACAGCCTCGGGCTCATCCCGCAGGGCCTCGACCTGCTGTCGCGTCACCGCGGCGCCGCCGAGCAGCTGCTCACCCACGCGTTCGCGTTCGACGACCTCGCCGACGCGTTCGCCGCGATGGCGGACCCGGCCGTGCCGACGGGCAAGATCGTGATCCGGATGCCGCTGGCCGAGGCGGTGCCGGCATGAGCGCCGTCGTGGCGCACGGCGCGGCGGCGCTCCCCCGCGACGTCGACGTGCTCGTGGTCGGCTCCGGTGCCGCCGGGCTCGTCAGCGCGCTGCGGGCGGCCGATGCCGGAGCGCGGGTGGCGGTCGTCGAGAAGGCGTCGACGATCGGCGGCACGACCGCCGCGGGCGGCGGCGTGATCTGGGCGCCGGCGACGGCGGTCGCCCGCGAACAGGGCTGGCACGACGACGCCGAAGCGGGCATCGCCTACCTGTCCGCGAGCTCGGGCCACGTCATGACCCCCGCGGCGATCGAGGGCTACGTGCGCACGATCGGCGCGGCCATCGACTACCTCGCCACCCGCACGCGGGTGCGCTTCACCGCTCTCGCCCGGCCCGACTACCGCGTCGAATGGCCCGGGGCGGCCCTCGGCGGGCGCAGCCTCGACAACGACGCGTTCGACCCGTCGAGCCACCCGGGACTCGCCGACGAGATCCGTCCGTCGTCGTACTTCCCCCTGCTCACGATGGCCGAGCGCGACAGGCTCGACGGCGCCGCCCCCGACCCGGCGCTGATCGCCGACCGCCACGCGCAGGGCGTGCGCACCATGGGCGGGGCGCTCATCGGGGCGCTCGCGGCCTCGGCGGCGGACCGCGGCATCCCGATCATCGCCGACGCCCCCATCGAGGGGCTCCGGCGCACGGAGGACGGGTGGGAGGCGACGTTCGGCGCGGTGGCCGTCATCGCCCGCGCCGTCGTGCTCGCCTCGGGCGGATTCGAGTGGAACCCCCGACTGCGGGACGCCTTCCTGTCGTTCCCGATCACGCCGATCAGCGCCCCCTCGAACGAGGGCGACGGGCTCGAGCTGGGCCTCGCCGCCGGTGCCGCCGTCGCCGACATGACGGCGATCTGGGGCGTGCCGGTGCTCACCCCGCCGGCCCAGCGCTACGACGGTCTGCCGTCGGGGCGCATGGGCAACGTCGAGATGACCCTTCCCGGGTCGATCGTGGTCAACCACGCCGGCGAGAGGTTCGTGAACGAGGCGCTCGCCTATCAGGACACGTCGCGGATGTTCGGCGACACCGACCCGACGACCGGGCGCCCGCGCAACATCCCGGCGTGGCTCGTCTTCGACGCCCGCTTCGCCCGGCGCTACGCGATCGGCGGGTCGGCCACCGGCGCCGCCCCCGACTGGGCCACGACCGCGCCGTCGCTCCCCGAGCTCGCCGTCGCCCTCGGCATCGACCCCGACGGGCTCGCCGCCACCGTGACGGCCTTCAACGCCGCGGCCGCCGACGGGCTCGACCCGGCGTTCGGGCGCGGCCAGAGCGCGCAGGACCGCTTCCTCGGCGACTCGACGCACGAGCCGAACCCGTGCCTCGCACCCCTCACTGAGGCGCCGTTCGCCGCCGTGCCGCTGTCCCCCGGAGTGCTCGGCACCTCGGGCGGCCTCGCCGTCGACGAGGACGCGCACGTGCTCGACTGGTCGGGCGCGCCGCTGCCGGGGCTGTTCGCGGCGGGGAACGTGGCGGCGGGAGTCTTCCGCAACACGTATCCGGGCGGCGGGGCGACCCTCGGGTCGGCCGTCGCACGCGCCTACGCGGCGGGCGACGCCGCCGGCCGGGAAGCCGTCGCGGCCACGTCGGCGCGGGCGGGCGTGCCCGCGTGAGCGCGGCGCCCGTACGGGTGGGGCTCGTCGGCGCCGGGGCGATCGGTCTCACCCACGCGGAGACGCTCGCCCGATCGGCGACGGCGACCCTCGTCGGCGTCGCCGACCCGACGCCCGCGGCGGCTCGGCTCGGCGACGCGCACGGGGTGCCGTCGTTCCCCGACCTCGACGCGCTGCTCGGCGCGACGGCCCCCGACGCCGTCATCATCGCCACCCCCAACGAGCTGCACGTGCCGCTCGCGCACGAGCTCGTGCGTCGCGGCATCCCGATGCTCGTCGAGAAGCCGCTCGGCGCGACCGCCGACGAGGCGACGCTGCTCGCCGACGCGGCGGCCCGTGCCGGGGTGCCGGTGCTCGTCGGGCACCACCGGCGGCACCACCCGGCCGTGCGTGCCGCGTCCGCGGCGATCGCCGAGGGGGCCCTCGGACGCATCGTCGCGGCGTCGGTCACCTCGTTCCTGCGCAAGCCCGACGACTACTTCGACGTGCCCTGGCACCGCACGGCCGGCACCGGGGGCACGTTCCTCATCAACCTCATCCACGACGTCGACCTGCTGCGGCACCTGTGCGGCGAGGTCGTCGCGGTGTCGGCCGTCGCCTCCCGCGCGGCCCGGGGGCTCGACGTCGAGGACACCGGAGCGCTCGTGCTGACATTCGCCTCCGGCGCGGTCGCGACGATCGTCGTCTCGGACATCGCCGCTGCGCCGTGGTGCTGGGATCTCACCGCGGGCGACGCGCCCCGCTTCCCCGTGCACGCTGTCGACTCGCATCGCATCGTCGGCACGGATGCCTCGGTGTCACTGCCCGACGCGACGGTGTGGTCGCATGCGGGCGAGGCCGTGTGGACGACGCCGCTGCGTGGCATCCCGTTGCCCCTCGACGCGGCGAACGCGTTCGACCGTCAGCTCGATCACTTCGCCGCCGTCGCGCGCGGCGAGGCGGAGCCGGTCGTCGGCGCCGCCGACGGCGCGCGCAACGTCGCGATCGTCGAGGCGGTGGCGCGGGCGGCGCGCACCGGGCGGAGCGTCGCGGTCTGAGCGCTCAGGCGTCGCCGAGCACGTCCTTCGCGATGCGGAAGGCCGTGTTCGCCGCCGGCACGCCGCAGTAGATCGCCGACTGCAGGATGACCTCGGCGATCTCGTCGTGCGTGAGCCCGTTGGTGACGGCCGCCCGCAGGTGCATCGCGAGCTCCTCGTGGTGGCCGAGCGCGATGAGCGCTGTCAGCACCGCGACCGAGCGCGACCGCCGGTCGAGCCCGGGACGCGACCACACGTCGCCCCAGGCGTACCGGGTGATGAAGTCCTGGAAGTCCGCTGTCAACGGCGTCGTGCCGGCGACGGCCCGGTCGACGTGCGCGTCGCCGAGCACCGCGCGGCGCACGGTCATGCCCTGGCTGCGGCGGGTCTCGTCGTCGAGGGGATCGGTCGTCATGGCTGCGCCTTCCGGGCGTGGGGGGTGAGGAATGCGATCAGCGCCGCGGCGGTCGCGGCCGGCTGCTCGGCGGGCGGGAGGTGCGCGGCATCCTCGATCACCGCGGCGCGACCGTCAGCGACGCCCTCGGCGATCTGGCGGGCCTTCGCCTCCGGGGCGACCTGATCGTGCCGACCCCACAGCGCGAGCACCGGGGTGTCGATCTCGCCGAGGCGGGCGGACACGTCGTAGGCGGCGAGCGCCTCGCAGCAGGCGGCGTAGCCCTCGTCGTCGGCGTCCTGCAGGGCGTGCAGCAGGCGGCCCGACAGCTCGGGCTCGCGCGCCATCGACTCGGGGGCGAACCAGCGCTGGGCCGACCCGATGATGAGCGCCGACGTCGACTGCGCGCGCACGGTCGCGGCGCGCTCGTGCCAGCTCTCGGGGGTGGCGAGCAAGGCCCCGGAGGCGACGATAGCGGCCGCGTCGACGAGACCCGGATGCCGCAGCAGCAGCTCGAGCCCGGTGGCGCCTCCGAGGGACACGCCCGCGTAGAGGGCGTGTCCGCCGTGCGCACGGATGAGGTCGGCGACCGCGTCGGCGAGCTCGCCCACCGTGAACGGGGCGGCCGGGGAGGGAGCGTCACCGTGACCCGGCAGATCCCACGCGATCACGCGGAAGCGCTCCGCGAGCGCCGGGAGGGTGTTCTCCCACAGGATCGTCGAGGTGCCGAGGGACGGCCCGAGCACGAGCAGCGGCGCATCGGCGGGCCCGACCGGATTGGTCGCCGCGATCACGGGCGCGGTCATGCGTCCTCCTCGGCGAGGGTCTCGTCGACGAATGCCGCGGCCAGCCCGAGATAGCGCGCGGGGTCGAGCAGGTCGTCGAGGTCGACGCGCAGGCCGCGGGCCGCGAGCGGTGCCTCGAGCAGTGTGCGCAGGTCTCCGCCCGTCGTCGCGCCGGCGATCGCGGCAGCCACCGTGTCGGCGCCGATGAGCGGGGCGAGCTCGGCCGAGAGCCGTTCGGCGACGATCAGCCCGTCGCTGAGCGCGAGGGTGCGCGCCACGGCGTCGAGGTCGACGACAAGACCGGCGGTGAGCGCCGCCGCCGTGCGTGCGGCCCCCAGCGCGACGCGCAGCAGCTCGCGCAGCGCGGGCCATTCGGCGTGCCAGGCGCCGTCGGGGCGCTCGTCGACGGCGCCGGCCGCCGCGAGGTGCAGGGTGGCCGCGAGCTGCGGTGCGCGCAGCGCCGCCGATCTGACGAGCACGGATGCCGCGGGGTTCCGCTTCTGCGGCATGGCGCTCGAGCCACCGCCGACCCCCTCGGACAGCTCGCCGATCTCGGTGCGCGACGCGGTCGCGACGTCGGCGGCGATCACGCCGAGCGCGTCGGTGACGGCCACGAGCGCATCGCCGAGGCGGGTCACGGGGCGGCGTTCCACGTGCCAGGGGGCGGCGGGAGCGGCGAGAGCGAGCTGCGCGGCGAAGGCGGCGGGCAGCTCGCGGGCCGTCGCGGGATCACTGAGCACGACCGCGGACGCGAGGGTGCCGCCGGCGCCGCCGAGCTGCGCGGGCAGGGCGGCGAGCGCCGCGGCGAGATCGGCGCGCGCCGCGCGCACACCGCGCAGCCACGACGCGAACCGGGCGCCGAGCGTCGTCGGCACGGCGTGCTGGGTGAGCGTGCGGGCCGCTGCGGGCACGTCGCGGTGAGCGCGGGCGAGGGCCGCGAGGGAACGGGCGGTCGCCCGCAGGTCGAGGTCGATCTGCTCCCCCGCGCGGCGCGCGACGAGCGCGAGCGCGGTGTCGACGATGTCCTGGCTGGTCGCGCCGCGGTGCACCCACCCGCGGTCGGCGGGCGCGACGGCGGCCCGCAGGTCGCCGACGAGCGGGATCACCGGGTTTCCACCAGACACCGCGCGACGCGCGAGGTCGGCGGCATCCACGGGCACGTCGGCGATCGCCGCGGCGACCGCGTCGACCACGTCGGCGGGGACGGATCCGACGGCCCCCCACGCGCGAGTGAGAGCGACCTCGACGTCGACGAGGGCGGCGAGCACCGCGGCATCCGACACGATCGCGTCGGCGCCGACGGTCACCGGGGAGAGCAGGCCGACATCGAAGACGGGGGGATCAGAAGGCAAGGAACACGGTCTCCTCATCGCCCTGCAGATGGATGTCGTGATGCAGATCGCCGCCGGGCGTGCGCGTCGCGATGAGAGTAGCGCGCTCGGCCGGGCTCAGCGACGCCAGCAGCGGGTCGGCGGCGAGCGCGGCCTCGTCGTCGGGCAGGTAGAGGCGGGTGTGGAGCTTGTTCGGAAGGCCCCGCGCGTAGACGATCACCGCGAGGAAGGGGGCGCGTCCGGGCTCGGCGCCGGGGTTGCGGGTCCAGAACTCGAAGTGGCCCTCGTCGGTCGTGAACGCGCGGCCGAAGCCGGTGAACGTGTGGTCGTCGCGACGGAACGCCCCGCGCGCCCGCGGCACGGTGCCGTCGGTGTCGGCGCCGAAGATCTCGACCATCGAGTCGGGGATGGGGTTGCCGGCGCCGTCGTAGACGGTTCCGGAGACGACGATCGCGCCCGGCGAGTGCGGGAAGGCGACCTGGTGCATGCGCGGGTACTCGGTGCCGTAGGCGAAGAACGGGCCGACGGTCTGCCCGGCGGTGGCGTCGAGGGTGCGGGGCGGGGTGGGCATCAGTGCTCCTCCTGCTCGGTCCAGGTGGCGTCGGGGCCGTCCACGACGATGTCGAAGCGGTAGCCCATCGAGAACTCCGGCACGGTGAGGTCGTGGTCGTAGACGCTGATGAGCGCCTCACGGTCCTTCGCGCGACGGATCGTGTTGTAGATCGGGTCGAGCGCGAACAGCGGGTCGCCGGGGAAGTACATCTGCGTCACGATGCGCTGGGTGAACGCGTTGCCGAAGACCGAGAAGTGGATGTGGGCGGGTCGCCACGCGTTCACGTGGTTCTTCCACGGGTACGGCCCGGGCTTGATGGTCGTGAAGCGGTAGGCGCCGTCGTCGTCGGTGACGATGCGGCCGGCGCCGGTGAAGTTGGGGTCGAGCGGCGCGGGGTGCTGGTCGCGCTGGTGGATGTAGCGACCCGCGGCGTTGGCCTGCCAGATCTCGACGAGCTGGTTGCGCACGGGGCGCCCCCAGGAGTCCAGCACCCGGCCGTGCACGGTGATGCGCTCACCGAGGGGCTCGCCCGCGTGCTGCAGGGTGAGGTCGGACTCGATCGCCGCGACATCCCGCTGGCCGAAGGCCGGGGAGAACAGCTCGATGGTCTCGGGGTCGACGAGCTTCGGGTTCTTGGTCGGATGCCGCAGCACACTCGACCGGTAGGGCGGGAAGTCGTACAGAGTGGCGGGCACGTGCTCGCCGGCGGCCTCGCGCGCATCCCACTCGGCGTGGAGGGCGGTGATCTCGGCGGTGATGGCCGCCTGGGTGGCCTGGTCGGGGGCCGCGAGCAGCGATTCGGGCGCCGCCGCGGTGCGTTCGCTCGTCATGGTGTCTCCTTCGACGATCCGTGGGGATGCCAGCGTCGCACCGCGCGCTGGCGCGCCGAGGAGATGTTCTCATTGAGTGAGAATCATGCGTCGGGGCGGAGCGCCCGCGACAGCTCTCGCGCCGCCTGCGTCACCATCGGCGCAAGGCGCTTCTCGAGGGCGTCGCCCGCGTGCGCGACCACCCCGATCGCGGCGGGGGGCAGCCCGGTGAGGGGTGCGAGCGGCGCCGCGACCGAGATGTTGCCGAGCGTCATCTCCCCGTGGGTCGACGCCCACCCGCGTGCGCGGGCCCGCGCGAGGTCGGCGCGCAGCGCCTCGGGGTCGGTGATCGACCGGGACGTCTCGGGCAGCAGGGGCACCGCCAGGTAGCGGTCGAGCCACGCCTCGTCGCGCCCCAGCAGGATGGCCTTGCCGACCCCGGTCGTATGCAGCGGATGCCGCCCGCCCTCCCGGCCGAGCGTGGGCACCGAGGCGCGTCCGGTGATGCGTCCGGCGAACACGATCTCGGCCCGCTCGGGCGGCACGTCGACGTCGAGCACCGCGAGGTGCACGTTCTCCCCCGTCGCCTCGTAGAGGCGCACCATGTGGGGCAGCGCGACCTCCCGCAGCCGCACGGCGACCGGCGACAGCTCGCCGAGCTCCCACAGCCGCGTGCCGATGGCGTAACGCGCCTCGCCGACGGCGACGAGCCATCCTTCGGCGACGAGGGAGGCGACCAGTCGGTGCGCGCTCGAGAGCGGGATGCCCGCACGCGCGGCGAGCACCGCGACCGGCAGCGACGGCTCGTCCTCGTCGAACGCCGCGAGCAGCCGGGTCACGCGACCGAACACCGTCTCTGTCATGGCCTCACGCCTCGAGGGTGAGCCCCGCCGGGATCGGCTCGATGCGCTCGCGCAGCTCGAGGATGCGTCGCGCGTGGGTGTGCAGGCGCACGTCCTCGGCGAGCTCGGGCAGCCACTGCGGCACCGGAAGCGCCTCGCCGTCCGGTGAGGGCACGACGAACACGCTCATGCAGAGCGTCGCGAGGCGTCGCTCGTGGGGCGTGCGCGGGTCGCCGGTGAGCACGCGGCTGACGACGTGCGCGCTGCGCGCGCTGGTGTAGACGATGCGGGCGTCGATCTCGACGAGGTCGCCGATCGAGATCGGCGTGAAGAAGTGGATGCCGCCCGAGTAGGCCCCGACCGCGGCGCTGGCCTCGGCGCCGTCGCGCACCCATGCCGCGGTGACCGCGTAGGCGGCCTCGTCCATCCACCGCATCACCGTGCCGCCGTGGGCTTTGCCTCCCCAGTTGACGACGCCGGGCGGCACGAGGAAACGCAGCGTCGTGCGGGGGGCGGCCGAGGCATCCGTGTATTCCTCGTCGAGCATGAGCGACTTGATCTCGGTGCGCGAGGCGATGCGGTCGAGCGCGAGGCGCTGCAGCTCGGCGTCGGCAGCCGACACGGGGCTCCACGCCGCCACGGGGGCCGGCCGGCCGTCGGCACCCTTCGCGACGAAGACCAGGATGCACGTGGTCGCCGGGGTGTACTCGCGGGTGCTCACGTCGGCCGAGGCGACCGTGGCGACGATGTGCATGCTCGTGGTGCCGGTGTGCACGATGCGGGCGCTCACCTCGATGAGACTGCCCGGCGGGATCGGACGCCGGTGGCGCATGTTGCCGACGTACGCGGTGACGCAGTAGCCGCCGGCCCAGCCGACCGCACACGCATAGGCGGCCTTGTCGATCCACTCCATGACGCTGCCGGCGGCGACCGAGCGTCCGCCGGCGGCGGTGTCGCCGGGGGTGGCGAGGAAGCGCAGCGTGATCCGGTCATCACGACCGGCGGCGGGATGGGCGAGCGCAGCGGGCTCCGCGTCGGGGGTCACGCACGACAGCGTAGTGAGTCGGATGCCGCGGCCCGCGGCATCCGCGCCCTCTCACCGCCCGCACAGCGCCGAGCCCGAGGCCTGGCGCTCCTAGACTGACGGGTGTGACCGGCCCTCTCACCGCCCCCATCCGCACGTCCCGCGACCACGCGTGCCTCATCGTGTACGGGCCGGACAAGGCCGGGGTCGTGGCGGCCATCACGGCGCTCATCACCCGCCACGAGGGCAACATCGTCTCCCTCGATCAGTACTCCGACAACCCGCAGGGCGGGGCGTTCTTCCAGCGGGTGGTGTTCCACCGGCCGAACCTGACGGCGGCGCTGCCGAGCATCGAGGAGGACCTCGCAGAGACCCTCGCCCCCTACGCGATGGAGTGGCGGCTGACCGACCAGTCGATCCCGAAGCGCATGGCGATCCTCGCGTCGACCTCCGACCACTGCCTGCTCGACCTGCTGTGGCGTCACCGCCGCGGCGAGCTGCCGGTGTCGATCCCGATGGTCGTCTCGAACCACACCAACACGGCCGACGACGTGCGCTCGTTCGGGGTGCCGTTCTTCCACGTGCCCTCGCAGGGCGCCGACAAGTCGGCGGCCGAGGCCGAGATCCTGAAGCTACTGAAGGGCAACGTCGACTTCGTCGTGCTCGCCCGCTACATGCAGATCCTGTCGGGCGACTTCCTCGCCGAGCTCGGGGTGCCGGTCATCAACATCCACCACTCGTTCCTCCCCGCCTTCATCGGCGCCGACCCGTACCGCAAGGCCAAGGAGCGCGGTGTGAAGCTCATCGGCGCGACCTCGCACTACGTGACCGAGGACCTCGACGAGGGGCCGATCATCGAGCAGGACGTCGTGCGCGTCACCCACGCCGACACCCGCACCGACCTGCAGCGCCACGGCGCCGACGTCGAGCGCGCCGTGCTCTCCCGCGCGGTGCTGTGGCACGCGCAGGACCGCGTGATCCGCCACGGCAACCAGACGATCGTCTTCTGAGGCGGGCGCGGCGTGGGCCGCGGCATCCGCCCCGAAGTGGTCAGAACACGTACTCCATGAGCTCGAGCCCGAGCACCCGGAACGCGTCGTGCGCCCGCAGCCGGTGCGCGATCGACAGGTCGTCGAAGCAGACCGTCAGCGCGTAGGACACCCCCGCGCGGGGACCGGCGAGCACCCCCGCCTCGGCGCGTACGCCGTCGCCCCGGCCGGTCTTGTTCAGGAACAGCAGACCATGCTCGTCGCCCTCGTGAGCGAACGGGTCGAGCCCGGTGACGGATGCCGCGAGGCTCAGGTCGTGCCCATGGCTCAGCCACTCCGACACCTGCGCACTGACGGCGGGTGTCACGACGCGGGAGTTCACGAGGTCGGCGAACAGCCGCGCGTACTCGCGGGTCGCGCCGAGCGCGACGTGCGGGGCGTCGTCGGGGCCGCGCCGGTCGCGGAAGGCGTCCATCATGGCCGAGCGCGACAGCCCGAGCTGCTCGAGCCGCACCCGCACGGCGGGGAGTCCGATGCGGGCGAGCAGCGCGTTCGCCGCGAGGGCGTCGCCGGTGGATGCCGCCAGCACCGCGAGGTCGACGACAGGCAGCGACGGCGCGGCGAGATGCTGCCAGGTTCCCGGCCCCGCGACCGCGGGGAGGCTCGTGCGGTCGACCACCTCGTAAGGGTCGAGGCGGTTCTGGTCGATCTGCGCCGCCACCTCCACCAGAAGAGGCACGACGCCGAGCCCCGCGATCGGCAGGCTCACGTAGTCGTCACCGACGAGCACCGCGCTGCCGCGGTCGAGGTCGTCGACGTGCACCGACACCTGGGCGCCCGCGACGGCGAGGGCGTCGAGCGCCGCCATGGTCGACGTGAACGAGCGTCGCCCCACGGCGACACGGCGGCCCGACCGGCTCGCCGCACGGCGGCGCCCGGGCGACGCCTCGGCGCCCCGCGCACGATCAGGAGTCGGTGCCACGGTGGGCTCCCTCCCGTCGGGTGCGGTGCGCGCGCACGGCGACTGTCAGCATCCGTTCGCGTGAGGCCATGCCAGCACGGCCGGGTTACCAGATGGTGACGCGCTCGCTCTCGGGGAGCCAGAGCGCATCGGTCTCGGTCACGCCGAACGCCGCGTAGAAGGCGTCGACGTTGCGCACGATCTGGTTGCAGCGGAACTCGTTGGGCGAGTGCGGGTCGATCGTCAGCAGCCGGATGGTCTCGGCGTCGCGACCCTTCTGCTGCCAGATCTGCCCCCAGCTCAGCAGCAGCCGCTGGATGCCGGTGAACCCGTCGATCTCGGGAGCGGGCTCGCCGCCGAGCGAGATCTCGTAGGCGCGGATCGCGATGCCGAGGCCCCCGAGGTCACCGATGTTCTCGCCGATCGTGAGAGCGCCGTTGACGTGGTTCTCGGGAGCGAGACCCTGCGGCACGAGCTCGTCGTACTGGGCGATGAGACTCGCCGTGCGCTGCTCGAACGCCGCACGGTCGGCGTCGGTCCACCAGTCCCGCAGCGACCCGTCGCCGTCGTACCGGCTGCCCTGGTCGTCGAACCCGTGGCCGATCTCGTGGCCGATCACGGCGCCGATGCCGCCGTAGTTGGCCGCCGCGTCGCGATCGGCGTCGAAGAACGGGTACTGCAGGATCGCCGCCGGGAACACGATCTCGTTCATGAGCGGGTTGTAGTAGGCGTTGACGGTCTGCGGGGTCATGAACCACTCGTCGCGGTCGATGGGCCCACCGACCTTTCCGAGCTGCCGGTCGTGCTCGACGACGTGCGCGCGGCGCACGTTGCCGACCACGTCGGCGGGGTCGACGACGAGTGCCGAGTAGTCCTTCCACCGCACCGGGTAGCCGATCTTCGGTGTGAAGGCGTCGAGCTTGGCGAGCGCGCGCTCACGGGTCTCGGGGCTCATCCACTCGAGGGTCGTGATCGACTGACGGTAGGCCTCGATGAGGTTCGCGACCAGCTCGTCCATGGCGACCTTCGCCTGCGGCGGGAAGTGCCGCTCGACGTAGACGCGGCCGACGGCCTCGCCGAGCGCCGCCTCGACGAGGCTCACGCCCCGCTTCCAGCGCTCGCGGTTCACCGGCACGCCGGTGAGCTGAGTGCCGTAGAACGAGAAGTTCTCGGCGACGATCTCCTCGGTGAGGAACGGCGCCGAGCCGTGGACGATCGCGTAGCGCAGCCACGACTTCCAGCCCTCGAGGTGCGCGTCGACGAGCAGTGCGCCCAGACCCTCCAGGAAGCTCGGCTGCTGCACGACGACCTCGGCGAACGCATCGGGATGCCCCGGTGCGAGCGCCGAGCGCCACGGCTCCAGGTCGACGCCCACGAGCGACTGCACCTCGTCCCAGGTCTTCAGGTTGTAGGTGGCGACCGCATCGCGGCTGCGCACGTTGTCCCAGTGCGCGGCGGCGATCTCGGTCTCGAGCGCGACGATGCGGTCGGCCTGGGCCGCGGCATCCGTCACGTCGACGAGGCCGAGCAGACGCTCGATGTGCTCGCGGTACGCGATGCGGGTCTCGCCGAAGTTCTCGAGCCGGTAGTAGCTCTCGTCGGGGAGGAACAGCCCGCCCTGCACGAGGAAGGGGACGTAGCGGGTCGGGTTGCCGGGGTCGGGCTCGACGTAGAGGTCGATGAGTCCGCGCACGCCGTCGCGCTCGAGCTCGCCGATCGCGATCAGGAGGTCCTCGACCGAGCCGATCGCGTCGATGCGGGCGAGCTGCGCCGAGATCGGCGCGAGGGATGCCGCGGCGATGCGCTCGGTGTCCATGAAGCTGGCGTAGAGGTCACCGATCTTGCGGGCCTCGGTGCCGGGCTCGGCCTGCTGCGACTCGGTGATGATCGCGGCGACGTCCTTCTCGGCCTGCTCGGCGATGAGGTGGAACGAGCCCCAGCGGGCCTTGTCGTCGGGGATCGCGGTGCGGTCGAGCCAGGCGCCGTTGACGTGGCGGAACAGGTCGTCCTGCGGGCGGATCTCGGTGCTCAGTTCGCCGAGCTCGAGACCGGAGCGGAGGTCTGCAGACATGGGCTCCACCCTACGCCGCGCACTCATGGGTCGGCCGGGAGTTGCGCACATCCGCGCACCCGCGTCCGCCGTGTCGGCGCCGCGCGGTACTGTCGCGTCGGGCCCGCACCGGCGGGCGGAGAAGAGGTCAGGATGTCGACACTCACCGCACGCGACGGCGCCACGGCGCTGCTCGTGGTCGACGTGCAGAACGGCGTCGTCGACGGCGCCCATGACCGCGACGGCGTGGTCACCCGCATCGCCGGGCTGGTCGCCCGCGCGAGACACGACGGCGTGCCCGTCGTGTGGGTGCAGCACTCCGAGGACGGCGAGCTCGAGCAGGGCACGGAAGCGTGGGAACTGGTGCCCGAGCTCGTGCCGGTCGACGGCGACGCGCACGTGCACAAGCGCTACGGCGACTCGTTCGAGGGCACCGACCTCGACGACCTGCTCGCCCGGCTCGGTGTCGACCGTCTGGTCGTCGCGGGCGCCGAGACCGACGCCTGCATCCGCTCGACCATCCACGGCGCGTTCGCGCGCGGCTACGACACGGTGCTCGTGAGCGACGCCCACACCGCCGGCGACAAGACCGCGTGGGGCGCCCCGAGCGTTCCCGACGTCATCGCGCACACGAACCTCTACTGGTCGTTCCAATCGGCTCCCGGCAAGTCGGCCGGCACCGCCACGGCCGGCGAGGTCGCCCTGGGTCGGTGAACGACCCCGTCGCCCCCGGACTCTCCCTACGCTGAGCGCATGACCGCACGCGGGGCCACGCTCAACCGGCAGATCCTCGCGCTCGCGGTGCCCGCACTCGGCGCGCTCGTCGCCGAGCCGCTGTTCCTCATCGTCGACGCGGCGCTCGTCGGCCACCTCGGCCTCGACGCCCTCGCGGGTCTCGGCATCGCCTCAGCGGTGCTGCAGACGATCGTCGGGCTCATGGTGTTCCTCGCCTACGCGACGACGCCGGCGGTGGCGCGGCGGTTCGGCGCGGGCGACCCGGGCGCCGCCGTGTCGGCGGGCATCGACGGCATGTGGCTCGCGGTGAGCCTGGGCGCGGTGCTCGCGCTCGCGGCATCCGTCGCGTCGCCGGGCATCGTGGCCCTCTTCGGCGCCTCGCCCGAGGTGACCGCCGCGGCCGACACCTACCTCGCGATCTCGGTGTGGGGGCTGCCGGCGATGCTCGTCGTGTTCGCGGCGACCGGCCTGCTGCGCGGCATGCAGAACACGGTGGTGCCGCTGTGGGTCGCCGGGTTCGGCTTCGCCGCGAACGCCGGACTCAACGCCCTGCTCATCTACGGGCTCGGGTTCGGCATCGCGGGCTCGGCGCTCGGCACCGTGCTCGCGCAGTGGGGCATGGTGGGCGTGTACGTCGCCGTCGTCGCGCGGCTCGCCCGCCGGCATGCGGCATCCGTCCGACCGCAGCGCGCCGGCATCACCGGATCGGCACGGCTCGGCGGGTGGTTGTTCCTGCGCACGGTGTCGTTGCGCGCGGCCCTGCTCGCGACCGTCGCGGCGGCGACCGCGCTCGGCACCGCGGAGCTCGCCGCCTGGCAGGTCGCGTTCACGATCTTCTCGACAGCCGCATTCGCGCTCGATGCCCTGGCGATCGCCGCGCAGGCGCTCGTCGGCAAGAGCCTCGGCGCGGGCGATCGGGTGCTCGTGCGCCACGTGCTGCGGCGCACGGTCGCGTGGGGCGCGTGGTTCGGTGTCGTCGTGGGCGCCGTGATCGCGGCCCTGTCGGGTGTGCTGGGCGGCCTGTTCACCGGGGACGCCTCGCTCTCGCCGCTCGCACAGCCGGCACTGATCGTGCTCGCGATCGCGCAGCCGCTGTGCGGGGTGGTGTTCGTGCTCGACGGCGTCCTGATGGGAGCCGGCGACGGCCGCTACCTCGCGGTGGTCGGGGTGCTCAACCTCGTGCCGTTCGTGCCGCTGCTCGTCGTGCTGGCGCTCGTCGGCGCGTCGGGGGCCGCTGGTCTCGCATGGCTGGCCGTCGCGTTCTTCGGGGTCTACATGCTCGCCCGGCTGGTGACGCTCTCCCGCCGTGTACGCGGCACGGCGTGGATGACCGTCGGGGTCTAGATCGGATGCCGCAGGCCCGCTGACCCGCAGACCGTGAT
Organism: Microbacterium sp. 71-23; assembly: GCF_001897265.1. Lineage (NCBI taxonomy): Bacteria > Bacillati > Actinomycetota > Actinomycetes > Micrococcales > Microbacteriaceae > Microbacterium > Microbacterium sp. 71-23. The sequence goes on along the minus strand of NZ_MKSL01000039.1, from coordinate 99,016 downwards.
CAGTCGCCGGCGGCGGGCTGCGGGATGGGCGTCACGTCGGCGCGCACCGCGGGCATCGCGACGGCGACCAGCATCATCGCCGCGACCGTGACGAGCACCGCCACGAACACCGCGGTGCCGGCCGCGGCGGCGCCCGCGGCATCCGTCTCGGCCCGTCCGGCGAGGGCGGCCGTGCTGATGGCCCCGAAGATCGCCGCGCCCACGGCGCTGCCGATCGAGCGTGCGAACATGTTGGCGCCGGTGACGACGCCGCGCTGGCTCCACTCGACGCTCGCCTGCGCGGCGATCAGGCTCGGGGTGGCGACGAGGCCGAACCCGAAGCCGGTGACGATGCAGCACAGCGCCACGAGGGCGACCGAGGGCCACGCCGAGGTGATCGCGAGCGCGGCGGTTCCGACGATGGCGATCGTGAGCCCGATGAGAACCGTGGGCTTGAAGCCGATGCGCAGGTAGAACACCCGCCCCGACATGCTCGCCGCGATCGGCCAGCCGATCGTGAGGGCGGCGACGGCGAAGCCCGCGATCAGCGGGATCGCACCCGCCGCGTGCTGCAGGTAGCCGGGCACGAACGAGGTCAGGCCGATGAGGCCGGCGCCGATGCCGAGCGAGATGAGCGAACTGCTCCAGATGAGGCGTCGCCCCATGAGCGCGAGCGGCAGCACGGGCTCGGCCGCGCGTCGTTCGACGAACACGAACACGATCAGCAGCACCGCCGCGGCGACGAACACGCCGATGCTCGCGGGCGAGTCCCATGCCCACGCGACGCCGCCTTCGAGCACACCGAGGATCGCGAGGCCCGCGCCGCCCATGATCAGCAGCGACCCGGCGACGTCGATGCGGTGCCGCGGCGCGTCGGCGCGCCGCACCCCGGGTTCGTGGAAGTTGCGGGCGATGAGCCAGAGCGCCGCGATGCACAGCGGCAGGTTGACCCAGAAGATCCAGCGCCAGATGCCCAGCTGTGCGAAGATCCCGCCGAGCGCCGGGCCGACCACGCTCGCCGCCGCCCACACGCCGGCGATGTAGCCCTGCACCTTGGCCCGCTCGGCGATCGTGTAGATATCACCGGCGATCGTGATCGCCATGGGCTGCACCGCCCCCGCGCCGAGACCCTGGATCGCGCGGAAGACGATCAGCGCTGGCATCGACCAGGCCACCGCGCACAGCACCGAGCCGAGCAGGAAGAGGGCGATGCCGATGATCATGACGGGCTTGCGCCCGATCGTGTCGGCGAGCTTCGAGTAGATCGGCACGGTGATCGCCTGCGCGAGCAGGTAGATGGAGAACAGCCACGGGAACTGGCTGTAGCCGCCGAGGTCCTCGACGACGCTCGGCACGGCGGTCGCGAGGATGGTCGCGTCGATCGCGACGATGCCGGTCGCCACCATGAGCGCGAGCAGGATGGGTCCGCGTTCCGACCTGAGACCGACGCCGTCACTCATGCGCACTCCGTTCCGCGGCATCGCCGCCGGTGAGCACAAGCCGCGAGGAGCCCGGGGTATTCCGCGGCATCCCTCAGCCGGCGTGACGCCGGCACCACTCGTACATGATGATCGCGGCGGCGGCCCCGGCGTTGATCGAGCGGGTCGACCCGTACTGGGTGATCTCGACCGTGGCGGATGCCGCGGCGAGCGCCTCGGGCGAGAGCCCCGGCCCTTCCTGGCCGAACAGCAGCACGCAGCGCTCGGGAAGGTCGGCCCGGTCGACGGGCACCGACCCGTCGACATTGTCGATCGCGATGACCGGCAGCTGCGCGGCGGCGGCCCAGGCGGTGAAGGCGGCGATGTCGTCGTGGTGCACGACGTGCTGGTAGCGGTCGGTGACCATGGCGCCGCGGCGGTTCCACCGCCGGCGCCCGATGATGTGCACGGTGTCGGCGAGGAACGCGTTGGCGCTGCGCACGATGGAGCCGATGTTGAGGTCGTGCTGCCAGTTCTCGATGGCGACGTGGAACGGATGCCGCCTCTCATCGAGGTCTGCGACGATCGCCGCCATGCGCCAGTACCGGTAGCGGTCGATGACGTTGCGGCGGTCGCCGTCGGCGAGCAGCTCGGGGTCGTAACGGTCGTCGTCGGGCCAGGCGGCGCCGCCTCCCGGCCAGGGACCGACGCCGTGCGCGAGTTCGGGCTCGTCAGGGTCGGCGGGGCTGTCGGTCACGGCTTTCACGGTAGTCGTCGCCCCGGGCGCTGAGGGTTTTCGGCGTACCGAAAAATGGGTAAGGTTTCGGCATGCCGAAAAATATGCGCAGCACGGCCGAGGTCGCCCTCGACCCGGCGCCGGCGCGCACCGCGCAGCCGCGGCTCGTGCTGCTGCTCGGCCCGGCGCTCGTCGCGGGGGTCGCCTACCTCGACCCGGGCAACGTCGCGAGCAACATGTCGGCCGGCGCCGCCTACGGCTACCTGCTCGTGTGGGTCATCGTCGCGGCGAACCTCACCGCCTGGCTCGTGCAGTACCTGTCGGCGAAGCTCGGCGTCGTCACCGGCGCGAGCCTGCCCGAGGTGCTCGGCAGCCGCATCCGCTCACCGTGGGGACGGCGCGCCTACTGGCTGCAGGCCGAGGTCGTCGCCATGGCCACCGACATCGCCGAGGTCATCGGCGGCGCGGTGGCGCTGCATCTGCTGTTCGGCCTCCCGCTCGTGCTCGGCGGGGCCATCACCGGCGCGATCTCCCTCGGCGTGCTCATCGTGCACAGCCGCGGCGGCGCCCGACGGTTCGAGCTCACGATCGCCGCGTTCCTCGTCGTCATCGTGGTGGGCTTCTCGGCGGGCGTGCTCATCGCCCCGCCCGATGCGGCCGGGGTGCTCGGCGGTCTCGTGCCGCGCTTCCAGGGCACCGACTCGGTGCTGCTGGCCGCGTCGATCCTCGGGGCGACGGTCATGCCGCATGCGATCTACGCGCACTCGGCGCTCACCCGCGACCGCTTCCACGGCACGCCGACGACGTCGCTCCCGCGCCGGGCGTCGACGCTGACGGATGCCGCCACCCGCCGCATCCTCGTCGCCACGCGCTGGGACGTCTCGATCGCGATGATCGTGGCCGGGTCGGTCAACCTCGTGATGCTGCTGATCGCGGCCGTCACCCTTCCGGGCGCGGCCGGAACCGACACCCTGGAGGGCGCGTACGCGGCGATCCGCGACAGCCTCGGCCCGATCATCGCGGTGCTCTTCGCGGTCGGGCTCCTCGCCAGCGGCCTCGCCAGCACGTCGGTCGGAGCGTATGCGGGCTCGGAGATCATGCACGGCCTCCTGCGCGTGCGGGTGCCGCTCGTCGCCCGCCGCATCGTCACCCTCGTTCCGGCGCTCGCGATCCTCGGGGCGGGTGTCGACCCGACCTGGGCGCTCGTGCTCAGTCAGGTCGTGCTGTCATTCGGCATCCCGTTCGCGATCGTCCCGCTCGTGTGGCTGACCTCCCGCCGGTCTGTGCTCGGCACCCACCGCAACCGGGGAGTGACGATCGCGCTGGGGGCCGTGGCATCCGTCCTTCTGGTGGCGTTGAACGCCGTGCTGCTCGTGCTGGTCACGACGGGCGCCGGATAACCTGGATGCCGTGTCCCCCGCGTCCTCGTCGAGTCCGGCCGTCGACGACTACCTGAAGACGATCTACCAGCACACCGAGTGGCAGCCGGACCGCATCACTCCCTCGCAGCTGGCGACCGTGCTCGGCCTCGCCCCGTCGAGCGTGACCGAGATGGTGCAGAAGCTCGCCGCTGCGGGTCTCGTGCGGCACCGCCCGTACGGCCCGATCGAGCTGACCAACGGCGGACTGCACCGCGCCGCGCAGATGGTGCGCCGCCACCGTCTCATCGAGACGTGGCTCGTGCAGGAGTTCGGCTACAGCTGGGACGAGGTGCACGACGAGGCCGAGGTGCTCGAGCACTCGCTGAGCGACCGGCTGCTCGAACGCATCGACGCCCGGCTCGGGCGGCCCCGGTTCGATCCGCACGGCGACGCGATCCCCGATGCCGACGGCGAGGTGGAGCGCGAGCCGTTCGTGCTGCTCGCCGAGGCCGAGACCGGGCATCGCGGACGGGTGCTGCGCGTGAGCGACTACGACCCGGCGCTGCTGCGCGCCCTCGAGCAGGCGGGGGTCGATGTGGGGCACACCGTCACGGTCGTGACCGCGGGCGCGAGCCCGGTGGTGACGCTCGACGGAGCCGCGGCGGCACTTCCCGACGGCGCGGCGACGGCGGTCTGGCTCAGCGCCTAGCGCCGCGCCGCACGGCGGCCCGCACCGACATCGCACCGCCGCGACCGGGCGCCCTCAGCGGCGCGCGGCCTCGAACGGCCAGCGCAGACGCGTCGCGTTCTCGCACGTCACCCAGTACCGCTCCGCGACGGCCGGATCCTGGGTGACCTTGGCGGGAGCCGCGAGCCGCGGCGGTCCGCTCGTCACCCGCGCCGGTCCCCAGAACTGCCCGCCGACGACGTCGGGATCGACGAGCGCGCGCACGAGCGGCCAGGCGCCGTGCTCCTTCGACTGGGTGAGGGGCGACTGGAGGTTGTCGACGAACCGGCCCAGGCGACTCGGCTCATTGACGCCCTGGATGCCGGCGGTGCGCCCGCTGACCGAATAGCCCGGGTGGGCGATGACGCTCGCGACCGGCACGCGCTCGGCGCGCAGGCGACGATCGGCCTCGAGGCCGAGCGCGGTGGTCGCGATCTTCGACTGCACGTAGGCGCGCCAGCCGGAGTAGCCCGAGGCGAGCTGCGGATCGACGGGATCGATGCGCCCGAGCGAGGTCGACATGCTGCCGAGCCACACCATGCGGCCGCGCGCGGCCGCGAGCGTGCGCAGCAGGGCGCCGGCGAGCGCGAAGTGACCGAGCGCGTTCGTCGCGAACACCAGCTCGTTGCCGTCGAAGGTCGTCTGCCGGTGCCGCGGCGGGTGCACCATGCCGGCGTTGAGCAGCAGTCCGTGCAGGCGCCCGCGATGCCGCACCGTCGCGGCGGCCGCACGCACCGAGCCCAGATTGGAGGTGTCGAGCAGCAGCGTCTCGATCGTGCCGCGATGCGGGGCATCCGCCGTGCGACCGAGCACGGCAGCCTTCGCCGCCGACAGCCGATGCGGGTTGCGGCCGGTCATGATGACGTGGGCGCCGCCGCGCACGAGCTGCTCGCACGAGAAATAGCCGAGCCCCGCGTTGGCACCCGTCACGAGATAGCTGCGCCCGCGCAGATCGGGCAGGTGCAGGGGGTTCCACTCAGCCGCTCTCGCGCTCACGGCTACGACCTTACGCCCGGGCCGTTTCACGGCGATGACGGATGCCGCACCCTAGGCTGAACACATGCGTACACGTGCCGACGTCGAGTGCTGGCTGACCGACATGGACGGGGTTCTCGTGCATGAGAACCAGGCGATCCCCGGAGCCGCCGAACTGCTCGCCCAGTGGACCGACACGGGCACGCCGTTCCTCGTGCTGACGAACAACTCGATCTTCACGCCGCGCGACCTGAGTGCGCGCCTGCGGGCATCGGGGCTCATCGTGCCCGAGACCGCGATCTGGACGTCGGCGCTCGCGACCGCCGACTTCCTGAAGGCGCAGGCGCCGGGCGGATCGGCGTTCGTGATCGGCGAGGCCGGCCTCACCACGGCGCTGCACGAGGCGGGCTTCATCCTCACCGAGACGATGCCCGACTACGTCGTGGTCGGCGAGACCCGCAACTACTCGTTCGAGGCGATCACGAAGGCGATCCGCTACATCGCCGCGGGTGCCCGCTTCATCGCCACGAACCCCGACGCGACCGGCCCGTCGGTCGACGGCATCCTGCCCGCGACCGGCGCGATCACCGCCCTCATCACGAAGGCGACCGGCCGCGAGCCGTACGTCGTGGGCAAGCCGAATCCGATGATGTTCCGCTCGGCGCTCAACCGCATCGGCGCGCACTCCGAGTCGACCGGGATGATCGGCGACCGCATGGACACCGACGTGGTCGCCGGCATCGAGGCGGGACTGCACACGGTGCTCGTCATGACCGGCATCAGCGACCCCGCCGAGATCGAGCGGTTCCCGTTCCGTCCCGACGAGGTCCTCACCTCGGTCGCCGACCTCATCCAGCGCGCCCCCGTCGAGTCGGACCTGCCCGAGGTCGACTGAGCCGCGGCATCCGCCCGTCGTCACCGAGAGCGGATGCCTCGCCTCAGCGCAGCACGAGGGTCAGCGCGCGAAGAGCCGCGAGAACAGACTCGTCTTCTCGTGTCCCTGGCATCGCTGGGACTGGGGAATGCCCCGCATGACCTGGTCGACGTGCTGCCCGCAGCCTCGCCAGGTGGTTTTGCCGCAGGTGCGGCAGGTGACGGTCGTGCACATGATGCTCTCCGTAGGTGTTCGTGGGTGTGGTGCTGTTCGCCGAGCCCGTCAGGCGAGCATCAGGAAGAGCTTCTCGAGTTCGTCGGTGCTCAGCCCCGGCTCGGCGCTCTCGGGATCGGCGAGGCACTCCTTCATCGCCGTCGAGACGATCGCGAATCCCGCACGGTCGAGCGCGCTCGAGACGGCGGCGAGCTGGGTGACGATGTCACGGCACGGCTTGTCCTGCTCCACGGCGGCGATCACCGCATCGAGTTGTCCTCGCGCGCGACGCAGGCGGTGCAGGATGCGCTTCTGCGCTTCGGGGTCATCAGTCTTCATGGACATCCTCTCGGGGGTGATCGGTCGACGGCGCCGCCGCCGGATTCGACTCGCGCCCGGCTTCGTCGGAACGCCGGCGTCGGCGCGAGATCGGGGAGTCGACGCAGCGACCGGTGATGGCGGAGAAGGCGAGCAGCAGCCCGCCGATTGCGGCCGGAATCGCCGCCCAGGGCTGGTCCGACAGGCCGGCGGCGGCCGACAGGAGGACGACGGCACCTGCGATGTACACAGCGCGCTCGCCGGGCGGCGCGGCGCAGACCGGGAGCCGCGGCACCCGGTCACGCATGCTGCATCGCCTCGGGCCGCTCGAGGATCTCGCTGGCCTCGCCGCCCCACCATGCACGGAGGGTGAGCATTCCGCCCGAAAGCGATGCCGAGTCGAACCCCTCTTGCGCGAGGACCCGATGAGCAATCGCCGAACGCACCCCGGATTGGCACATCACGCGGATCGGACGGCCGCCCGCGGCCGACCGAACCTCCTCGATGCGCCCCCGCAGCTCGGTGTGCGGGATGTGCATCGCGCCACGTACTGCGCCTGCGGCGACCTCTGCCGCCGTGCGGACGTCCAGGAGAAGCGCCCGGTCGAGTACCGCGGCGAGCTCGTCGGCGTACCAGAGGCGCAGCGCACCGGTGCGCACGTTCTCACCCAGCATCCCGGTGAGGTTGACGGGGTCCTTCGCCTGCCCGAACGGCGGCGAGTATGCGAGGTCGAGGTCGATGAGGTCCTCGACCGAGAGCCCGGCGCGAATCGCTGTCGCAAGCACGTCGATCCGCTTATCGACGCCGTCCCGTCCTACGGCTTGGGCCCCCAGAAGACGACCGTTCGATGTCGCCGCGTGCACGACGAGGTGCACCTGTGTGGCGCCGGGGAAGTATCCGGCGTGCTGGTTCGGGTGGAGGTGCAGGGTGACGTAGTCGACCTCAGCCGCGTCGAGCGCCTGTCGGTTCGCCCCGGTCAGCGCGGCGACCTGGTCGCCGACGCGAACGATCGCCGTGCCCGTCGGCGCCGGCAGCATGCGGGCGTGCTCGGGCCGGAAGATGGCGTCGGCGACGAGGCGTCCGACGCGATTGGCGGGGCCGGCGAGGGCGATCGGCCGCCGTGCGCCGGTCACCCCGTCGACACTGAGCACAGCGTCACCGACGGCCCAGACGTTCGGGACTGTCGTTCGACCGTGCCCGTCGACGATGATCGCTCCGCGCTCGCAGCCCACGCCTGCCGCCTCGAACACTTCGGTGTCCGGCCGCACGCCGACAGAGAGAACGACGAGATCGGCGGCGAGTCTGGCTCCGTCGCCGAGGATGACGACGTCCTCCTCATCGTGTTGCTCGATGGCGTCGGCTGCGACGCCGAGGTGCAGATCGACGCCCAGGGCACGAAGCTCGGCAGTGACCACAGCCGCGAGCTCTCGCTCGAGCGGCGGGAGGGGGTGGGAGGCGACGTCCACCAGGCTGACCGCGAGTCCGCGACGAGCGATGACTTCCGCGGCCTCGATCCCGATGAAACCGGCACCGAGCACCACCGCGCGGCGGATGCCGCGGTCGACGGTGCGACGCAGCGACGTTGCATCGTCGACGGATCGGAGCGTGCGTACTCGCGGGGAGTCGAGACCGGGGATCGGGGGGCGCACCGGCCGAGCGCCCGGGGCGAGGATCAGGTCGTCGTAGGCGATCTCATAGTCGCCGTCGATCGTGCGAACGCTGACGACGCGACGTGTGATGTCGAGACCGAGCACGTCATGTCCGGTGCGCACATCTAGTGCGAGCGCGGCCCGCAGCGAGCTCGGTGTCTGCACGAGGAGCGAGTTCTCGTCGGCGATCTCTCCTCCCACGAAGTAGGGCAATCCGCAGTTGGCGAAGGAGACATAGGCCCCACGCTCGAGCACGACGATCTCCGCGCGCTCGTCCAGTCGGCGGGCGCGAGCCGCTGCGCTCATGCCTCCGGCAACGCCCCCCACGATGACCAGGCGATGAGGTGCTCCGCTCTCACGCATCGGGGTGCCCCGGGCAGCGCTCCGACGGGTCCACGCCGCGCAGGGCGTCCTCGACGTGCTGGCCGCACCCCGTCCAGGTGGCTTTGCCGCATTCAGGGCAGGTGATTCGACTGCACATGGCATTCCTCTCGACGGAGCGAAGCTATACCCCCTGGGGTACTTGGGTCAAATACGGGTGGGGGTATCCATCGATCCAAGAGCGATCCGCCCGTCGTCACCGAGAGCGGATGCCTCGCCTCAGCGCAGCACGAGGGCGGCGGCGCCGATCAGCGGGCCGTCGCCGGCGAGTCCGCTCGGCACGACCCGCGTCGCCCGCGAGAACGGCAGAGCCGCGCTCTCGCGCAGCGAGGCCTGCACGAGGTCGATGTAGTCGGGCGTGACGGTCGAGAAGCCCCCGCCGATCGCGACGGCCTCGAGGTCGATGAGGGTCGCGGCGTCGGCGAGCACGATGCCCACCGCCCGCGCCGAGCGCTCGATCGCGGCGCGCGCGACCGGGTCGCCCGCGGCGGCGTCGCGGGCGAGGTCCTCACCACGCTCGCCGCCCCACCCCTGGGCCTGCGCCCAGCGCACGCTCGAGGGGCCGGATGCCACGTGCTCGAGGGTCGGGCCGAATCCCTCGAACCCGGCGGGAGCCGACACCTGCCCGATGTGGCCGGCGTTGCCGGTGCCGCCGCCGACGAGCGCGCCGTCGACGACGAGTCCACCGCCGACGCCCGTCGAGACCACGATCGACATCGACGCGCGGGTTCCGGCGGTCGCGCCGATCCAGTTCTCGGCGAGCGCGATGCAGCCGCCGTCGTGGCGCAGTCGCACCGGCACGCCGCGGCCGACCACGCGCCGCACCGCATCGGCGAGCGCGAACCCGTGTACGCCGGGCATGTTCACCGGGTCGATCGTCTCGCGCACCGCATCGATCGGGCCGGCCGCGCCGATGCCGACGCCCACGAGCTCGTCGTCGGGGCCGAGCGCGGCGACGGCAGCGCTCACGACCGCGGCGGCCGCGGCATCCAATCGGGCAGGATCGGTGTCAGGCCCGGTAGGTCGCCGGGTGCGGCCGACAGCGCGCACGAGACCGGATGCCTCGACGAGCGCGGCTTCGATCTTCGTGCCGCCGAGGTCGACGGCGAGAGCGACGGTGCTCATGCGGGGTACTCCCGGGGCTACTGGGGGTCGAGACCGAGGTCGTCGAGGTCGATCGCCGCGAGCCACTGCAGGCCCTCGGCCTCGATCGCCGCCTGGGCGCCCGTGCGACGGTCGACGATCACCGCGACCGCGACTGGCTCGGCGCCTTCGCGGCGCAGCGCCTCGACCGCCTTCAGGGCGGACTGGCCGGTGGTCGAGGTGTCCTCGAGCACGACGACGCGCTTGCCCGCGACATCCGCTCCCTCGATCTGACGGCCGCGGCCGTGGTCCTTGGGCTCCTTGCGCACGACGAAGGCGTCGAGCGGGCGACCGGCGTGCACCGACTCGTGCAGCACGGCATTGGCGATCGGGTCGGCGCCGAGGGTGAGCCCGCCGACGGCGACGATGCCGTCGACGTCGCGAATGAGGTCGAGCATGATGCGACCGATCGCGGGGGCGGCCCGATGGTCGAGCGTGAGCTTGCGCATGTCGACGTAGTACGTCGCCCGCTTGCCGCTGGAGAGGATGAAGTCGCCGTGGAACACGGCCTCGTCCTTGATGAGCGCGATGAGCGCCTGACGGTCGGATTCGAGCTCGGGCGCGGAGGCAGCGGTCACGCCTCCGAGTGTAGGGCGGGGCGCGGCATCCGCCCGTCACGCCGGACCCGCCGCGACCCGGACTCGGCGTCGGGGGTGCGCCCTAGGCTGGGGCCATGCGGCTTGCGACCTGGAACGTCAACTCCATCCGCGCACGGGTCGTGCGCACCGTCGAGTTCTGCGTGCGAGAGAACATCGATGTGCTCGCCATGCAGGAGATCAAGTGCAAGCCCGAGCAGTTCCCCTACGCCGAGTTCGAGGCGGCGGGCTACCAGGTCGTCGCGCACGGGCACAACCAGTGGAACGGCGTCGCGATCGCGAGCCGTGAGCCCATCGAGGACGTCTCGTTCGCCTTCGACGGCATGCCGGGCTTCCAGAAGGGCTACGACGGACCGGATGCCCCGCAGGAGGCGCGTGCGCTCGGCGCGACGATCGACGGCGTGCGGGTGTGGAGCCTGTACGTTCCCAACGGCCGTGGGCTCGACGACCCGCACTACCGCTACAAGCTCGAGTGGCTCGCCGCGCTGCAGGGCTACACGCGCGGGGCGCTCGGCGCCGACCCCGACCTGCCTCTCGCGCTCGTCGGAGACTTCAACATCGCGCCCCTCGACGCCGACAACGGCGACCCGACCGTCGTCGAGGGCGTGACGACGCACGTGTCCCCGCCCGAGCGAGAGGCGTTCCAGGCGCTCCTCGATGCGGGGCTCAGCGACGTCGTGCGGCCGCTCGTGCCGACCGGCTACACCTACTGGGACTACAAGCAGCTGCGCTTCCCCCGCAACGAGGGCCTGCGCATCGACTTCGTGCTCGGTTCGCACGCGTTCGCCGACGCGGTCGCGGGAGCCTCGATCGCGCGCGACGAGCGCAAGGGAGAGATCCCGAGCGATCACGTGCCCGTCGTCGTCGACCTCGATCTCGAGGGTCCCGATGACGACGACCGCCCGATGATCTTCTGACCCGCGCCCCGCGCGCGCCCGGGATCGACGATCCGCTCGCGCGCGGGAACCGCCGCGATCAGCCCTGTTCGGCGGTGTACGCCTCGGGACCTTGGGCCGCGGCCGCCGGATCCATCCACAGGAACGACAGGATGTTGCCATCCGGGTCCTCGAGGTCGCGCGAGTACATGAAGCCGAGGTCCTGAGCCGGGCGCGGCTCGACGCCGCCGGCATCCAGACCCTTCGTGAGCGTCGCATCGACGTGCTCGCGCGAGTCGCGGGTGAGCGCGATCATCGTCTGCACCTCGGCGCGCGGGTCGCCGATGGGCTTGTCGGTGAAGGTCGCGAAGAAGTCGCGGCGCAGCACCATGAAGAACACGGTGTCGCTCCACACCACACACGCCGCGTTCTCGTCCGTGAACAGCGGGTTGATCTGGCAGCCGAGCGCCTCATAGAACGCGATGCTGCGGGTGAGGTCTTCGGTGGTGACGTTGACGAACACCATCTGCGGAACGGACATGGCGACTCCTCGGCCTCGGGCGCGCGGGCTGCGCGCAGGATGAGCCTCGGTCCGCGTCGGCGCCGTGTCAAGTGCGCGCGCTCCTCTCCTCCGCAGGGGGGATGCCGCGGCGCATCGCCCGCCCATAGGTTGGAGGGATGTCCCCCCTTCCCCCGCCGCTGCGCCCGCTGCCGCTCGGGCGGCGCGAGCAGCGCGTCGATCTGGTGATCGCCGCCGGGGTCTTCGTGCTCGCGCTCGTGAGCGTGGCGCTGTCGGCGATCGGCGGTCTGTGGGGTGCGGCGCAGGCGCCGCTCGCGGTGGGCATCGCCTACGCCGCGGTGCTGGCGGCGCCCCTCGCCCTGCGACGCCGGTGGCCGGGGATCGTGACGGCGATCGTGTCGGCCGCGTACTTCGTGGCGGTGACCGCCCACATCCCCGAGGTGCTCGTCGGCAACATCGCGGTGTTCCTCGCGTTCTACTCGATCGGCGCGTGGACGCCGAACCGCCGCCGCGCGAACCTCGTGCGCGCGGCGATCGTCGTCGCGATGTTCGCGTGGCTCGTGGTGTCGATGTTCGAGGCCGCGACGACCGCGACCTCGACCGACGTGCCCCAGGGTGTCGCACTGTCACCCGCGATCGCGCAGGTGCTGCTGAGCGTGCTGATCAACGTGCTCTACTTCGGCGCCGCATGGGGCTTCGGAGACAGGGCGTGGACCGCGGGGGTGCAGCGCCGGGTTCTCGAGGAGCGCACCGCCGAGCTCGAGCGCGAGCGCGAGGTGACGGCCTCACAGGCGGTCGCGCTCGAGCGGGTGCGCATCGCCCGCGAGCTGCACGATGTCGTCGCCCACCACGTGTCGCTCATGGGCGTGCAGGCGGGGGTCGCGCGCACAGTGATGGCCTCCGACCCGGCGCTCGCGACCACCTCCCTCACGCAGGTCGAGGGGTCGGCCCGCTCGGCTCTCGCCGAGCTGCGGCAGCTGCTCGAGACGCTGCGCACCTCTCCCGACGCGGATGCCGCACCCCAGCCGTCGCTGTCGCTCGACGCGATCGAGACGCTGGTGACGAATGCCGCGGCCGCCGGCCTCCCGACGACCCTCACGACGGTCGGCGCACCGTGCGAGGTGCCCGATCTCGTGCAGGTGAACCTCGTGCGCATCGCCCAGGAGGCGCTCACCAACGCGCGCCGTCACGGCGGCCACGACGCGACCGCCGACGTGCGTCTGCGCTTCGAGGCCGACGCGGTCGAGCTGGAGGTCGCGAACACCGGGCGGGTGGCGGCATCCGTCACCCCCGGCCTCGGGATGGTCGGCATGCGCGAGCGCGTGACGGTGTCGGGCGGAACCCTGGAGCTCATCCCCCGCACCGGCGGCGGCTTCATCGTGCGGGCGCGGGTGCCGCTGGCCCGGGTGGAGCAGACCCCGTGAGCGCCGTGCGGGTGGTGCTGGTCGATGACCACGCGATGATGCGGGCCGGGTTCCGGGCGATCCTCGACGCGCAAACCGGGATCGAGGTCGTCGGGGAGGCGCCCACCGGACGCCGCGCGCTCGAGGTGGTGCGTGAGACGCGCCCCGACGTCGTGTGCATGGACGTGCAGATGCCCGACATGGACGGCCTCGAAGCGACCCGCCTGCTGACGGCGGATCCCGTCGTCGAGGCACGCGTGCTGGTGGTCACGACGTTCGACCGCGACGACTACTTGTTCCAGGCGCTCGATGCCGGAGCCAGCGGCTTCCTGCTGAAGAACGCCGGCCCCGAGGAGATCGTGCGCGCGGTGCGGGCGGTCGCGGCCGGCGACGCCCTGCTCGCGCCCGAGGTCACCCGTCGCGTGATCGAGCGGTTCGCCGCGGCATCCGCCGGTCACCCGCCGGTCACCGCTGCCCGCCCGGCCGGCGCGGCCGTGGTGGTCGCGCCGGCCGAGCCGGCGACGACGGATGACGCGCACCTCGAGCCCGCCCTCACCGACCGCGAGCGCGACGTGCTGCGGCTGATGACCGACGCGCTCTCGAACGCCGAGATCGCCGCGCGGCTCTACATCGGGGAGGCGACGGTGAAGACGCACGTGTCGAACGTGCTGCGCGCTCTCGGCGCCCGCGACCGGGTGCAGGCGATCGTGCTCGCCTACCGGCGCGGGCTCGTCTGAGGGCCCGCCCGCCGCGCGGCGGAGGGGCACGCCCACACGATCCACCCGTGGGGGGAGGCGCGGGGGCTGCGGCATCCGTAGGTTCGAGACGACCCCCGAGGAGGATCCATGCTCGAACTGCAGGGTGTGACCAAGAGCTACGGCGGACGCCGGGTGCTCGACGGCGTCGGCTTCCGCGTGACCGGCGGCGCGCTCACCGGCTTCGTCGGCGGCAACGGCGCCGGCAAGACGACCACGATGCGCATCGCGCTGGGCGTGCTCGCCGCCGACGGCGGCAGCGTGCTGCTCGACGGCGCCCCGGTGAGCCGCGACGACCGTCGCCGCTTCGGCTACATGCCCGAGGAGCGCGGGCTCTACCCGAAGATGAAGGTCGGCGAGCACATCGCCTATCTCGCCCGCCTGCACGGTTACGGCAAGACGGATGCCGCGCGACAGGCGAACGACCTGCTCGAGCGTCTCGGGCTCGGCGAGCGCCTCGGCGACAACATCGAGACGCTCTCGCTCGGCAACCAGCAGCGGGCCCAGATCGCGGCGGCGCTCGTGCACGACCCCGAGGTGCTGATCCTCGACGAGCCGTTCTCCGGACTCGACCCGCTCGCCGTCGACGTCGTCGCCGGTGTGCTGCACGAGCGAGCGCAGCGCGGCGCCGCGGTGCTGTTCTCGTCGCACCAGCTCGACGTCGTCGAGCGCCTCTGCGACGAGCTCGTGATCATCGCCGGCGGCACGATCCGCGCGGCCGGCACTCGCGCCGAGCTGCGAGCGCAGCACGAAGCGCACCGGTTCGAGCTCGTCTCGGCGACGGATGCCGGGTGGCTCCGCGGCGAGCCGGGCGTCACCGTCGTCGAGTTCGCCGGCGGCCACGCCGTGTTCGACGTCGACGACGACCAGACCGCGCAGCGGGTGCTGCGCCGCGCGGTCGAGCTCGGTGACGTGGCGACGTTCACCGCGCAGCATCCTTCCCTCGCCCAGATCTTCAAGGAGGTCGTGAAATGACCCGTCTGCACCCCGCCGCCCCCTCGGCGGCCCAGGGCGTCTGGCTCGTCGCCGAGCGCGAGATCGGCTCGCGTCTGCGCAGCAAGGCGTTCGTGATCTCGACCCTGATCCTCTTCGCGATCGCGCTCGGCGGTGTCATCTGGGGCGGTTTCGCGGCGAAGAACGTCTCCGACACCAAGGTCGCGGTGACCGCCGAGACGGCGACCGTCGTCGCCGGGCTCCCGGGGCTCGAGGTCACCACCGCCGCCACGACGGAGGCCGCGCTCGCCGCCGTGCGCGACGGCGACGTGAAAGCCGCGATCGTGCCGTCTGCGGACGTGCCGGGGGCCGCGGCATCCACCTCGCCCTTCCCCTACACGGTCGTCGGCGACCAGGACGTGCCACAGAGCCTCGTCGCGCAGCTGAGCGCGACCCCGCAGGTGCATCTGCTCGACCCGCCGTCGACCGACGGGATGCTGCGCTACTTCGCCGCGATCGGCTTCGGCGTCGTCTTCCTCATGGCCGCCTCGACCTTCGGCGGCACGATCGCCCAGTCGGTCGTCGAGGAGAAGCAGACCCGCGTGGTCGAGCTGCTGATCTCGGCGATCCCGGTGCGGGTGCTGCTGGCGGGCAAGGTGATCGGCAACACGATCCTCGCGATGGCGCAGATCCTCGTGCTCGCGGCGATCGCGATCGTCGGGCTCTCGATCACCGGCCAGGACGCCGTGCTCACCGGCCTCGGCGCCCCGATCGTGTGGTTCGCGGTGTTCTTCCTGTTCGGCTTCATCCTGCTCGCGTCGCTGTTCGCCGCGGCCGGCAGCATGGTGTCCCGCCAGGAGGACATCGGGTCGACGACCTTCCCGCTCACGATGCTCGTGATGCTGCCCTACTTCCTCGTGATCTTCTTCAACGACAACCCCGTCGTACTCGCGGTCATGTCGTACGTGCCGTTCTCGGCGCCGGTCGCGATGCCGCTGCGGCTCTACCTCGGCACCGCGCAGGTGTGGGAGCCGATCGTGGCGCTGATCGTGCTCATCGCGACATGCGTCGGCGCCGTGCTCGTCGGGGCGCGCATCTACCAGAACACGCTGCTGCGCATGGGCGCGCGCGTGAAGCTGAGCGAGGCGCTCAGCCGCGCATAGCGCTCAGGATGCCGCGGCCAGCGCGTCGGCGGCACGCACGAGCGCCAGGTGGGAGAACGCCTGCGGGGTGTTCCCGGCCTGGCGCTCGTGCGCGGGGTCGTACTCCTCCGACAGCAGCCCGAGATCGTTCGCCGCCCCCGCGGCGGCCGCCATCAGACGCTCCGCGTCGGCGCACCGGCCGGTGTGGGCGTACTGCTCGACGAGCCAGAAGCTGCACGCCAGGAACGGGTTCTCCGCACCGGCGAGCCCGTCCACCCCGCTCGAGGTGCGGTAGCGCCGCACGAAGCCGTCGGGCATGAGGTCGCGTTCGATGCGGGCGACGGTGGCGACCATGCGCGGATCGTCGTACGCGCAGAATCCGACCTGAGCGAGGATCAGCAGCGAGGCATCCACCTCGTCGGTGCCGTAGTACTGGGTGAAATGACCGTCGGATGCCACGCCCTGCGCGGCGATCTCCGCGGCCAGGTCGTCGCGCAGCCGGCGCCAGTGCGCGACGGGGCCGCGCAGCCCCGTGCTCTCGGCCGCGGTCACCGCCCGATCGAACGCCGCCCACAGCATCGCGCGGGAGTGGGTGAAGCGGCGCGGTTCGCCGCGGATCTCCCAGATGCCGTTGTCGGGCCGGTCGAGGCTCACCTCGGCGCGGCGCACGAGCGCGAGCTGCAGCGGCCACGAGTACTCGGTCTCGGCGAGGCCCGCCTCCCGGGCCAGCTGCAGCGCGACCATCACCTCGCCGACGACGTCGGCCTGGAACTGGGTGACGGCGCCGTTGCCGATGCGCACGGGCGCCGCCCCCTTGTAGCCCGGGAGACTCGCGAGCTCGCGCTCGGCGAGGTCGCGCTCGCCCGCGATGCCGTACATGATCTGCATCTGCGCGGGGTCGCCGGCGATGGCGCGCAGCAGCCACAGCCGCCAGTGGTCGGCGGCCTCGACGAACCCGTGCGCGACGAGCGTCTGCAACGTCAGCGACGCGTCGCGCAGCCACACGTAGCGGTAGTCCCAGTTGCGGGCGCCGCCGAACTGCTCCGGCAGCGACGTGGTCGCGGCGGCCACGATGCCGCCGGTGTCGGCGTGGCTGAGGGCGCGCAGCACGAGCAGCGAGCGGATCACCTCGGCCCGGTACGGACCGTCGTGCGCGATGTGGTCCGCCCAGTCCTGCCAGCCGGTGCGGGTCGCGACGAGCGCCGCGTCGACGTCGACCGGCTCGGGACGGTCGCGGAACGAATGCGACCACGTCAGCGTGAGGTCATGCGTGCCGCCCGCGTCGATCGATACGGTGCCGCGATGCACGTGGTCGCGCGCCTCGAGACGGATGCCCCGCACGGTCACCCGGTCGGGGCCGGCCGTCGCGTGCAGCTCGGGCACCGCACCGTCGAGCTGGCGCACCCACGGGATCGCCCGGGCATAGTCGAAACGCAGCCGCAGCGCGGTCTCGAACGGCACCCGGCCCGACAGGCCGACGATGCGCCGCACGATGTCGACGCGATGTGGCCACACCGGCATGAACTCGTGCACCTCGGCGACACCCGTCGCCGTCTCCCACCGGGTGACGAGCACGAAGGTGTCGCCGTCGTAGCGGCGGGTGACGGTCGCCGCGCGGTCGACGGGACGCAGGGTCCAGTGGCCGTGCTCCTCAGTGCCCAGCAGAGCGCCGAACACCGACGGGGCATCCCATCGCGGTGGACAGAACCAGTCGATCGACCCGTGCCGCGACACGAGCGCCCCCGTGCGGCAGTCGCTGAGCAGCGCGTATTCCCCGATCGATGCGGACACACCCCGATTCTGCCCCGCGCCGGCGTCGCCGCGGCATCCGCGTCGTCGCGCGTGTCGAGGGCGTAGCGTGTGAGCGTGACCGACGAACGCACCCTCGTCATCCTCGGCGCCACCGGGGACCTGACCTCCCGCCTGCTGCTGCCGGCCCTCGCCCAGCTGCTCGACGCGGAACCCGACACGAAGGTGCGCCTGGTCGGCGCCGGCATGGATGCCGAGACGGATCGCGCGTGGCGCAGCCGCGTGAAGGCGGCGTTCGGCGAGGGCGTGGGGGCCGCGGCATCCGCCGTCGTCAAGGCGACCCGTTACGTGCAGTGCGACATCACCGCGACGAAGGACCTCACTGCCCTCCTCGCCGACGCGGGCGAACGCCCCGTGCTCTACTTCGCCGTGCCGCCCGCCGTCGCGGCCGCCGCGTGCCGCGCGCTCACCGGCGTGACGCTGCCGGCCGAGACGATCCTGGCGCTCGAGAAGCCGTTCGGCACCGACCAGCACAGCGCCGAGCAGCTGAACGCCGTGCTCGCGCAGCTGCTGCCCGAGCAGCAGATCTTCCGCGTCGACCACTTCCTCGGCCGGTCGATGGTGCTCAACATGCTCGGCGTGCGGTTCGCGAACCGCGTGTTCGAGCCGGTGTGGTCGTCGGAGAACGTCGCGTCGGTCACCATCCGCTACGACGAGTCGCTCGGCCTCGAGGGCCGCGCCGGCTACTACGACAAGGCCGGCGCGCTCGAGGACATGATCCAGAGCCACCTGCTGCAGGTGCTCGCCTTCGTCGCCATGGAGCCGCCCGCGACGCTCGACGAGCGCGACCTGCGCGACGCGACCGGGGCGGCGCTGCGCGCCACCCACGTGTGGGACGACAACGCCGTGCACAGCTCGCGTCGCGCCCGCTACACCGCCGGCACGATCGACGGCACGGCGCTGCCGAACTACGTCGACGAGCCGGGCGTCGACCCGTCGCGGGGCACCGAGACGCTCGCCGAGGCTGTGTTCGAGGTGCGTACCGCCCGCTGGGAGGGTGTGCCGTTCACGCTGCGCTCGGGCAAGGCGATGTCGGCCCGGCTCGCCGAGGTCGTGCTGCGCTTCAAGCCCGTGCACCACCTGCCGACCGGCTTCTCCGGCGAGGAACAGGGCAGCGTGCTGCGGTTCTCGCTCGGCCCCGACGTGTTCTGCCTCGACCTCAACGTCAACGGCGCCGCCGACCCGTTCTCGCTCTCCCGCGCCACGATGCACGCCGAGCTCGGCGAGGGCGCGCTGAAGGCCTACGCGGAAGTGCTGTCGTCGATCCTCTCGGGGGATGCGGCCCTCGCCGTGCGCGGCGACGCCGCCGAGGAGTGCTGGCGCATCGTGCAGCCCGTGCTCGACGCCTGGCGGCGCGGCGACGTGCCGCTCGACGAGTACCCCGCAGGCTCGACCGGCCCCGACGGGTGGCCCCCGCTCGGCTGACGGCCGCGGCGCGGCATCCGCTCGCTCACTCGCCCCCCGCGCGCGCTCTCACGCGCTCTCTTCACTGCCGCCGAATCCACTCGTCGCCGCCGAATCCACCTCGTGCACACGGCGGCGCGGAGTGGAATCGGCGCGCAGATGTTGATTCGCGAGGGAGCGGGAAGCGGGGTGGGCCAAGTGTGCGGACGAGGGAGGGGCGCGGACAAGCGGGCGCGCGAGCCGGCGGCGCGCGTGCGGGCGACGGCAGCGCCGCGCAGCTGCGGCGCGTGGCGCGAGTGAGCGAGGGCACGGCGAGAGAGTCGTCAACACGTCACTCCTCTGCCTCCCCTGTTCGCCGAATCCCCACGTCGCCGCCGAATCCACCTCGTGCACACGTCGGCGCGGAGTGGAATGGGCGCGCAGATGTTGATTCGGCGGGAAGAGGGTGGGGGAGGGTAAGGAAGCGGGAAGAGGCGGAGCGAGTGGGGCGATCGCTCGCAGAGCGCCGAAGCGCCAGCGAGCGCTAGCTGCGCGAGAGCACGGCCAGCACGTTGCCGGCGGGGTCGCGGAACCAGGCGATGTCGGGGCCCCAGCCCCGCACGATGCCCTTCGCATCGGACGGCACCTGGTCGTCGGGATAGATCTTCGTCTCGACGCCGCGGGCACGCAGGTCGTCGACCGCGGCATCCACGTCGTCGACCGGGAAGTTCATGATCGTGAAGCTCGCCGGCTCGTGGTTGGGTTTCGAGTACGCGAGCACCCGGCCGCCGGAGGGCAGTGTGATGTCGAGGAAGCCCATCGCGTTCACCTCGACGTCGAGCCCCAGCGTGTCGCCGTAGAAGACCCGAGCCGCCTCGACGTCGTCGACGCTGAATCCGCTGAACGCCCCTTCGGTCGTGAACATGGCCGCCTCCTTCGCGCGCGGGGAACTCGAACGCCTCCACACTGCTCCGCGCGGGTCGCGCTGTAAAGGGCGAGGGATGCCGCGGCCCCCTCAGCGCTCGACGAGCACCCCGTCGGCATCGGCCCAGACGTGCAGTCCCGGCGCGAACACGACCCCGCCGATCACGATCGGCACGTCGACCTCGCCGACGCCCTCCTTCGCGGACTTTCGCGGGTTCGAGCCGAGCGCCTTCACGCCCAGGTCGAGGCCGCCGATCGCCTCACGGTCACGGATCGCGCCGAACACGATGATGCCCGCCCACCCGTTCGCGACGGCGGATGCCGCAATGAGGTCGCCGACGAGCGCCGACTCCAGCGACCCTCCCCCGTCGACGACGAGCACCGCCCCGTCGCCGGGCGTCGCGAGCGTCGCCTTCACGAGGGCGTTGTCGCGGTGGCAGCGGATCGTTCGCACCGGCCCGTCGAACGCGGTGCGCCCGCCGATGTCCTGGAACGGCACCGACAGCGAATCCAGGTCGTCGCCGCGCTCGTCGTAGAGGTCGGCCGTCGCGATGGTCATGACCCCACGGTACGGGCCGGATGCCGCGGCATCCGCTCTGTTGCGCGGGGAAGATCGCCGATCCTTCTGTATCGGTCAATGACAACCTGTGCGTACCTGGGAACACCTCATCGCGTCATGCTGTTGGATGCACTGGGCCGACGACGTCCCGCGCCATCCGATTCCGAGGAGCAGACATGTCTCAGTCCATCGCGCATCCCGCGCTCATCGAGGCCCCCGTGCTCGACGTCTTCGCCGAGCGCTGGAGCACCCGTATCTTCGACGCCACCGCCGTCATCGACGAGGACGCCCTGCGCAGCGTGCTCGAGGCCGCGCGCTGGGCGCCGTCCGCGTCGAACACGCAGCCGTGGCACTTCATCGTGGGCCGCCGCGGCACCGACACCCACGCCAAGCTCTTCGACGGGTTGCTCGACTTCAACCAGGCCTGGGCGGGCACCGCCTCGGTGCTGATCGCGTTCGTCACCGAGACCGAGCGCGACGGCAGGGCGCTGCCGTGGAGCGAGTACGACCTCGGCCAGTCCGCCGCGTTCCTCACCGTGCAGGCCCACGCCGAGGGACTCGCCACCCACCAGATGGGCGGCATCGACCGCGCCAAGTTGCGGGCGGCGTTCGACCTGCCCGCGACCTACGAGCCCGTCTCGATCATGGCGGTCGGCACGCTCGGCGACCCGCAGCTCGCCTCCGAGCAGCTGCGCGAGCGCGAGGCCGCGCCGCGTGTGCGCAACTCGCTCGAGGGCATCCTCATCGCGAACGACTGAGCCGCGGCATCCGTCGCACGACACCCGAGACCCCCGGCGCCGACGCGGCGCGCGGGGGCGTCGGAGGCGGGGCGCTCAGTCCTCGATGATCGCCTCGATGACGTCGCCCTCGTCGTCGGCGGCGGGCGCCTGGCCGTCGCTCGTCAGCACGAGCTGCGAGCCCGCGGCATCCACGTCGACACGTACCACGTCACCGTCGTGCACGCGTCCGGAGAGGATCGCCATCGCGAGGCGGTCCTGGATCTCCGACTGGATGAGGCGGCGCAGCGGACGCGCGCCGAACACCGGGTCGTATCCGCGCTCGGCCAGCCAGGTGCGGGCGTCGGGGGTCACGGCGAGGGTGAGGCGCCGCTCCTTCAGCCTGCGCTGCAGGGCGTCGACCGACAGTTCGACGATCTGGGCGAGGTCGTCCTCGGTGAGCGCCTGGAAGATCACGACGTCGTCGAGACGGTTGACGAACTCGGGACGGAATGCCTGGCGCACGAGCGCCTGCACCTGCTCCCGCTTCTCGTCGGGGGTGAGCAGCGGGTCGATCAGGATCGGCGAGCCGAGGTTCGACGTCAGGATCAGGATCACGTTCGTGAAGTCGACGGTGCGGCCCTGGCCGTCGGTGAGGCGGCCGTCGTCCATGACCTGCAGCAGCACGTCGAACACCTCGGGGTGCGCCTTCTCGACCTCGTCGAGCAGCACGACGCTGTAGGGGCGCCGACGCACGGCTTCGGTGAGCTGACCGCCCTGCTCGTAGCCGACGTATCCCGGAGGGGCGCCGACCAGGCGCGACACCGAGTGCTTCTCGCCGTACTCCGACATGTCGATGCGCACCATGGCGCGCTCGTCGTCGAAGAGGAACTCGGCGAGCGCCTTCGCGAGCTCGGTCTTGCCGACACCGGTCGGCCCGAGGAACAGGAACGATCCGGTCGGGCGGTTCGGGTCGCTGATGCCGGCGCGCGAGCGGCGCACCGCGTCGGACACCGTGCGCACGGCCGGCTTCTGGCCGATGAGCCGCCGGCCGAGCTCGGCCTCGAGGTGCACGAGCTTCTCGGTCTCGCCCTGCAGCAGGCGCCCCACCGGGATGCCCGTCCACGCGGCGATCACGGCAGCGATGTCCTCGTCGGTCACCTGGTCGCCGACCATGCGCTCATCGGTCGACTCGGCCTGCTCGGCGGCGACGAGCTCGCGCTCGAGCGCCGGGATCTCGGCGTACAGTAGCCGCGACGCCTTCTCGAGGTTGCCCTCGCGCTGGGCGCGCTCCGCCTCGACGCGGGCGGCGTCGAGGCGGGTCTTGAGGTCGCCGACGCGGTTGAGCGAGGCGCGCTCGCGCTCCCACCGGGCCTGCAGCTCGGTGAGTCGGGACTCCTCGGCGGCGAGGTCGGTGCGCAGCTTCTCGAGACGCTCCTTCGAGGCCGCGTCCTTCTCCTTCTTGAGGGCGAGCTCTTCGAGCTTGAGCCGGTCGACGTGGCGGCGCAGCTCGTCGATCTCGAGCGGAGCGGAGTCGATCTCCATGCGCAACCGCGACGCGGCCTCGTCGATCAGGTCGATGGCCTTGTCGGGCAGCTGGCGCGAGGGCAGGTAGCGGTTCGAGAGGGATGCCGCGGCCACCAGCGCCCCGTCGGCGATGGCCACCTTGTGGTGGGCCTCGTAGCGCTCCTTGAGTCCGCGCAGGATCGCGATCGTGTCCTCGACGCTCGGCTCGCCGACGTAGACCTGCTGGAAGCGGCGCTCGAGTGCGGCATCCTTCTCGATGAACTCGCGGTACTCGTCGAGGGTGGTGGCGCCGATGAGGCGCAGCTCACCGCGGGCGAGCATGGGCTTGAGCATGTTGGATGCCGCGACCGACCCTTCGCCGCCGCCGGCACCCATCAGCACATGCAGCTCGTCGATGAAGGTGATGACGCGGCCCTCGGACTCGGTGATCTCCTTCAGCACGCTCTTGAGGCGCTCCTCGAACTGGCCGCGGTACATCGCGCCGGCGACGAGGGCGGAGATGTCGAGGGAGACGAGCTCCTTGTTCTTGAGCGACTCGGCGACGTCGCCCGCGACGATGCGCTGGGCGAGGCCTTCGACGACGGCGGTCTTGCCGACGCCGGGCTCGCCGATGAGGACGGGGTTGTTCTTGGTGCGTCGGGTGAGCACCTGGCTGACGCGGCGGATCTCGCTGTCGCGTCCGATGACGGGGTCGAGCTTGCCCTGGCGGGCGCGCTCGGTGAGGTTGATGCCGAACTGCTCGAGGGCGCTCTGCGCCTCCTCCTGGCCCGGCTGCGGTGTGGCGTTCATGATGCTCCTGAAGTTCGCTGCTCAAAGTTGAGTCTTACGCGCTCAAGTTTAGCACTCGCGGATGTCGAGCGCTACGGGGTGGGCCGGAGGTATCGTGCCCCGAGAGGCGCATCCACCCGCGCGCCCCACGCGAACGAACGGACGCCCATGGCCTGGCGCATGCCCTCCGAGACCGCCCCGCACGACCGCACCTGGATGGCCTTCCCGGTCGAGGGCGTCACCCTGGGCGACACCGACGCGCTGCGCGAGGAGGGCTACCGCGCGTGGACCGACGTCGCACTCGCCGTCGCCGAGTTCGAGCCGGTCACGATGGTCGTCGACCCGTCCGAGACCGCGCGGGCGCGGCGCCTGCTGGGCGGCGCGGTCGAGATCGTCGAGGCCCCGCTCGACGAGTTCTGGATCCGCGACTTCGGCCCCACCTTCGTCGTCGACGCCGACCGACCCGGCGCGCTCGGCGCCGTCGACTGGGTGTTCAACGGCTGGGGCTCCCCCGACTGGGCGAACGCGGCGCTCTCGAACGAGATCGCCGGCATCGTCGCCGCCCTCGTCGGCGCCGAGCGCATCCCGTCGCTGCTCGTGAACGAGGGCGGTGGCATCCACGTCGACGGCGAGGGCACCGTGCTCGCGACCGACACCGTGCAGCTCGGCGCGGAGCGAAACCCGTTCGCGACCCGCGAGCGCGTCGAGGCGGAGTTCGCGCGCACCCTCGGCACCACCCGCACGGTGTGGCTGCCCCGCGGCCTCACCCGCGACTACGACCGCTTCGGCACGAAGGGCCACGTCGACATCGTCGCCACGATCCCCTCGCCCGGTCGCCTGCTGCTGCACGACCAGCGGGATGCGGGGCATCCCGACCACGCGGTCACCCGCGACCTCGTCGACCTGCTGTCGCACGAGACGGATGCCGCGGGCCGCCCCTTCGAGATCGTGCGCCTTCCCGCCCCGTCGACGCTCCGCGACGCGCACGGCGTCGTCGACTGGAGCTACGTCAACCACCTCGTCGTCAACGGCGGCGTGATCGCGTGCGGCTTCGGCGACGAGCGCGCGGACGCCGACGCGCGGGCGATCCTCGCCGAGGCCTACCCGGGCCGCCGCGTCGTGTCGGTCGAGTCGCGTCCGATCTTCGATCGGGGCGGCGGCATCCACTGCATCACTCAGCAGCAGCCCTCCCTCGGCGCGTCGGCATGATCGACGTCGTCGAGGCGTCGATCGCCGAGCTGCGGTCGGCCCTCGAGGACGGCCGCACGACGAGCGTCGCGCTCGTCGACGCCTACCTCGCGCGCATCGCCGCCTACGACGCCCCCGGCACCCCCACCGCACTCAACGCCGTCATCGTGGCGAACCCCGATGCGCGGGCGGAGGCCGCGGCATCCGATGCCCGACGCGCCCGCGGCGAGGGACGCGGGCCGCTCGAGGGCATCCCGTACACCGCGAAGGACAGCTACCTGGTGCGCGGCCTCACCGCGGCGGCAGGCAGCCCCGCGTTCGCCGACCTCGTCGCCCAGCGTGACGCGTTCACGATCGAGCGGCTGCGGGCTGCGGGCGCGATCTGCCTCGGCCTCACCAACATGCCGCCGATGGCCAACGGCGGCATGCAGCGCGGGGTCTACGGGCGGGCCGAGAGCCCGTATGACGCCGACCACCTGACGGCGCCGTTCGGCTCCGGCTCGTCGAACGGCTCCGGCACGGCGACCGCCGCGAGCTTCGCCGCGTTCGGGCTCGGCGAGGAGACCTGGTCGAGCGGGCGCGGCCCGGCCTCCCACAACGCGCTCTGCGCCTACACGCCCTCGCGCGGGGTGATCTCGGTGCGCGGCAACTGGCCGCTCGTGCCCACGATGGACGTCGTCGTCCCCCACACCCGCACGATGGCCGACCTGCTCGAGGTGCTCGACGTCATCGTCGCCGACGACCCCGAGACGCGCGGCGACCTGTGGCGCACCCAGACGTGGGTGACGATCCCCGCGGCGTCCGCCGTGCGCCCCGCCTCCTACCCCGCTCTCGCCCACGGCACCGACGTCCTGCGGGGAGTGACCGTCGGCGTGCCCCGCATGTACATCAACGCCGACCCCGACGCCGGCACCGCGGCATCCCCGGGGATCGGCGGCCCCACCGGGCGCCGCATCGTCACCCGCGACAGCGTCATCGCGCTGTGGCAGGCGGCGCGCGCCGACCTCGAGGCGCGCGGCGCGCGGGTCGTCGAGGTCGACCTGCCCGTCGTCAGCAACTACGAGGGCGACCGGCCCGGGGCATCCACCATCGCCACCCGCGGACTCGTGTCGCCCGCCTATCTGCGGCGCGAGATCGTCGACCTGTCGGCGTGGGCGATGGAGGAGTTCCTCGCGGCGAACGGCGACCCGGCGCTGCACTCGCTCGCCGGCGTCGACGGCCACCGCATCTTCCCGGCCCCGCCCGGCGCGCTGCCCGACCGCTACGACGGGTTCGAGGACGACCTCGTCACCTACCCCGACTGGGTGCGCGCGCACCCCGGCGCCGGGTGGGAGGGCATGCCCGAGCTCGAGGACGGCCTGCGCGGACTCGAGGAGACCCGACGCATCGACCTCGAGCAGTGGATGGACGCCCAGGGCCTCGACGTGCTCGCCTTCCCCGCCGTCGCCGACATCGCACGCGCCGACATGGACGTGAACCCCGCCTCGGCCGACGCCGGCTGGGCCAACGGCGTCTGGGTCGCGAACGGCAACCTGGCGATCCGGCACCTCGGCATCCCGACCGTCACCGTGCCGATGGGGCTGCTCGCCGACATCCGCATGCCCGTCGGACTCACGTTCGCCGGCCGCGCCTACGACGACGAGCGGATGCTGCGCCTCGCCGCCGCGTTCGAGGCGATCCGGCCGCGGCGCGTGGCGCCGCCGCGCACGCCCGCGCTCTGACGCGGATGGGGCGGGCGCGCCGGTCACCCGGCACGGCCCGCCCCATCGGCGTGCGGCGCGTCAGGCCACCGTCACCTGCATCGGCGTCACGTGGAACGCGTTGCACGGGTTGTGCTCCTCCGGGCAGTTCGACAGACCCACGTAGAGGTCGTCGAGCGCTTCGAGCACGATGCAGTCGCCGGCCTTCGTCGTCGGCTCGACGATCTCCATGCGTCCGTCGGCGTGATGGATGATGTTCATGAAGAGCGAGATGCACTGGTCGGGGTTGATCTTCGTCTCGTCCAGACCCAGCTCGCGCCAGTCGCCGACGAGGTTGTCGAGGCATCCCCAGGTCTCCTCGACCCCGTAGCGGATCGAGTTCGAGTACTTCGAGCAGTAGCCGCCGGTCATGTTGTGGATGCCGTTGTCGTCGCGCACTACGCGGAACATCGGGCGGCAGCGGTCGGAGTAGATCGTGTACCCCTCGTTGAGGTCCCACTTGCCCGAGCTCACGCGCGTGAACATCGCCGACAGGCGCTCGTCGGGGTCGGAGACCATCGAGGCGATGAAGTCCATGACCTGCTGCCCCTCGAGGTCGGTGATCGTGAGAGTCTGCCCCTTGCGGAGGGCCAGCGCGAGGCGCCCCTTGGGAGCGAGCACGGTGGATCCCGGCTCCGCCCAGGCGATCGTGGTCGTGTCGTGTGCGTCAGTCATGTGTGTTCCTTCGTCCGTCGTCGTCAGCAGGTCTGTCATCGGGCGCCGTATCCGCCGCCGCCCGGAGTGCGCATGAGGATGCGGGATCCCGGCGCCCAGCGGATGCGCCCCTTGGGTTCGGCGACATCGCTGCCGTCGACCCGCAGCACTCCCGGGGCGCCGTCGCCGCCGCCGGCGAGACCCGGCGCGGCGTGCTCGATGCGCTCCGTGAGGAAGATCACGTCGAGCGGGGCGTCGTGCCGAGACACGAGCGCGACCTCCTGGCCGTCGCCGCCGCGCCACGCGCCCTCGCCGCCCGAGCCGCGCACGATCGACTTCGACTCGACGAGCACGGGAGCCTGGCTCTCGACGATCTCGACGGGCGTGTTCGACACGTTGCTCGGCGTCGACAGCGTCGCGTAGCCGGCCTGGCCGCGCGCGGCGCCCTGACCGCCGTTGAAGCACAGCAGCGAGGCGAACGGACCGGTCTCCTTCTCGCCGCGGATGCCGACCACCCAGAAGGGCGTGCCGGCGGCCGCCGAGACCCGGTCGGGCAGCACGTCGGCGAGCGCGCGGGAGAGCACCGAGGGGATGGCGTGCGCGGGGAAGTTGGCGCTCACCGCCGCGTTCGTTCGCGGGTTCAGCAGCGACCCTTCCGGCACGCGGATCGCGATGGGGCGCAGGGCGCCCTCGTTGTTCGGCAGCTCGGGTGCCAGCAGGCACGCGAGCCCGTACCGGGTGTAGCCGAAGGTCGGCGAGGCGGAGTTGATGCCGAACGTCGACTGGCGCGAGGTGCCCTCGTAGTCGACGGTCATCGAATCGCCGTGCACCTCGACCGAGACCACGATCGTCTTCGGCTCCTCGAAGCCGTCGAGATCGATCGAGGCCGCGTAGTGGCCGTCGGGGATCTCGGCGATCGAGGCCCGCACCGCGCGCTCGGTGGCGTCGCAGATGTGGGCCGCGGCCTCGTCGAGATCGAGCCCCGCGTCGCTGTCGAGCAGCGCCGTCACGCGGCGCTCGCCCAGCGCGTTCGCAGCGATGAGCGCGTCGACGTCGCCGAGCACCTGCGCGGGAACCCGCACGTTCGCGGCGAGGATGCGGCGCACGAGGGCGTTCGGCACGCCCGCTTCCACAAGCTTCACGGGCGGCAGGCAGAAGCCCTCTTCGAACGCATCCTGCGCGAACGCGCCCTCGGAGGTGCCGCCGATGTCGGAGAGATGGCAGATCGAGGCGACGTAAGCCACGATGCGACCGTCGCGGAAGACGGGGGTGGCCGCGGTCAGGTCGGGCAGGTGCGTGTTGCCGTAGCGCGGCGAGTTGGTGGCGATCACGTCGCCCGGCCGCAGGTTGTGCTCGCCGAGCTCCGCCACCATCGCGCGCACGGTGCCCGCGACGGTTCCGGTGAACACGGGCACCGAGCGCCCGTACTCGACGAGCAGGTCGCCGCGCGCGGTGAGCACGGCGCAGGCCAGGTCGTTCGACTCCCGCACCACCGAGCTGAAGGCGGTGCGCAGCAGCACCGCCGCCATCTCATCGGCGACGGAGATGAGTCGCTGCCAGACGATCTGCAGCGTCGCTGCATCCCACTGGGTCATGGTGTGTACTCCTAGAACTCAGGCGTGTCGGAGGCTGTCGCCTCGGGGAAATGGCGCTCGAGCAGCTGGCGATCGAGCAGGATCTGTCGGACGATGCCCGCGACGACCGCCGGGGTGGGCGCGTCATCCGAGAAGTCCTGGGCGGCGTTACCGGCCTTCAGGTAGACCGGGGCGGCGACCCGCACGAACTCGGGCACGTCGTAGCCGCGCACGAAGCCGCCGGTCGAGCGGGGGTTGTCGGTGTGCAGGTCGAGTGCGACCGCGGTCGTCGCGCGCACGGCGGCGAGCATCGCGACATCCAGATCGCGCTGCAGGTTGACCGAGTCGGCACCCGCATCGGCAAGCAGGAGCGCATGGGCGGGGTTGGCGGCACCCATGTTCGAGGACGCCTTCAGCCGCACCTCGGCGGGAAGCTCCCCCGCCGCGCGCAGCCGTGCCAGGACGAGCAGCAGCCCCTCGTCGAACACGAGGAACCCGCGCACGCCCAGCCCGACCGCGTGCAGCACGTCCTCGAGGCCCTGCGCAAGCTGTTCCCCGCCGCGCAGGCGGTAGGCGCTGGCCGCCGCCACCGGACCGGCGGCGAACTTCTGGCCGCCGATGTCGTAGGTGCCGCGCGGCCCCACGGCCATCCGCAGTTGGATGCCGCGCCCCGCCGCCTCGTTCACGAGGTCGACGATCTCGTGGTCGAGGTAGCGCATCGTGCCGACGGTGTTCGTCGCCTGGTGGAGACGCGCCCCGTCGCGGCGCAGCGCGTCGTCGATCGCGGCGACGGCAGCGGCATCGAGCGCGCCCGCGACCTCCCACTTGTACCAGCCGCCGTCGGCGAAGCGTTCGGTGCTCGTGGCCGGCTCACCACCGCGACCGGTGGAGATCCCGAGTCCGGCGAGCAGGCCCTCGGCCCGCTCGAGGCTCATGAGCGCGCCCCGCTCAGCGCCGCGGCATCCGCCGTCTCGGGGCGTCGCACCGCGATCTCGACGTGCAGGTTGCCGTGCTGATCGAGCCAGGCGATGTCGTCGGGGCCGACGACCGCGGTGCTCTCGGGCAGCTGGAGGATCGCGGGACCCGTCACCCGCTCCTCGGGCGGGAGTGAGAGCATGCGCCGCACCGGCACCTCGACCAGACCCGTCTCGGCGAACCAGGCGGTGCGGGTGCGGGTGCGCTCCTCGCTGGCGTCGGGGCTCACCGTGCGGGTGAGGGTCGGTACGGTGAACGGCCCGTAGACCCGCACGCGCCAGGTGACGATCTCGATGCGTTCGTAGTCGGGTGTGACGCCGTAGATGTGCTCGTACTCGCGCACGAAGCGATCCCGGTAGCCCGCGGGGTCGTCGCCGTCGCCGACGGCCACCTCGATCTCGAAGCCCTGCCCGAGGAAGCGCATCTCGACGAACCGGTCGATGCGGGCGACGTCGGTGCCGAGTTCGCGCTGGGCCTGGGCGACGAGGTCGGCGTAGATCGCCTCGACCGCCGCGGCGTCCCAGTCGCGCAGCTCGAGCAGGCGCGTGCGTGACTCCTCGACCATCGGCGGGGCCACGAGGAGACCGGTCGCCGAGAGCACGCCCGCGGCGGCCGGGATCACCACGTGGGACACCCCGAGGATGCGGGCGATGCGCGCCGCATGCACCGGGGCGGCACCGCCGAAGGCGACCATCGGGAAGGTGCGCGGGTCGTGCCCGTGCTCGGTCGCGTGCACCTGCACGGCGAGAGCCATGTGCTCGTCGACGACCCGGGCGATGCCGGCCGCCGCGGCAACCGGGTCGTGACCGAACGCGGAGCCGAGTCGCGACACCATCGCCTGACGGGATGCCGCGGCATCCAGTGTCATGCGACCGCCGAGGAAGTAGTCGGGGTCGAGGTAGCCGAGCACGATGTCGGCGTCTGTGACGGTGGGTTCCTCGCCGCCGAGTCCGTAGCCGGCGGGTCCGGGGCGTGAGCCTGCCGAGTGGGGGCCGACCTTCAGCAGGCCGAGGCCGTCGAGCGCGGCGATCGAGCCGCCACCCGCGCCGATCTCGATCATGTCGACGACGGGCATCGACACCGGGAGCCCCGAGCCCTGCTTCAGCCGGTGCACGCGCCCGACCTCGAAGCCGTTGCGCACGGTCGGCTCGCCGCCCTCCACGATGCAGACCTTCGCGGTGGTGCCGCCCATGTCGAAGGCGATGAGGCGGTCCATGCCGAGCTGGGCGCCGACATAGGCGGCGCCGATCGCTCCGGCCGCCGGGCCCGATTCGAGCAGGCGGATCGGGTAGGCGCGGGCGGTCGCGGTGGTGACGACACCGCCGTTGGACTGCATGAGCATGAGCGATTGGTCGATGCCGAGCGTCGTGAGCGCACGCTCGATGTCCTCGAAGTGCTCGCCGGCGATCGGGCGCACGTAGGCGTTGGCGAGCGTCGTGACGGTGCGCTCGTACTCGCGGATCACGGGCACGAGATGTCCCGAGAGCGTGACGGGGACATCGGGGAGCCGCTCGGCGAGGATCTCGGCGATCGTCTCCTCATGGGCGGCGTCGACGTAGGAGTGCAGCAGGCACACCGCGATCGACTCCACGCCGGCCGCCGCGAGCTCGTCGGCGATGCGCTCGACGTCGGCGCGGTCGAGCGGGGTGAGCACCTCGCCGCGGGGGCCGCGACGCTCGGTGACCTCGAACCGCTCGGTCGGCGCCACGAGGGGGTCGGGCAGCTGCAGGCGCGGGTCGTAGAGGTCGTAGCGCCATTCGCGTCCGATCTCGAGCACGTCGCCGAAGCCCCGGGTCGTCACGAGCGCCGTCTTCGCGCCGCGACGCTCGATGAGCGCGTTGGTCACGAGGGTGGTGGCACCCACGACGGCGGAGTCGATCGCGTCGGTGTGGTGGTCGGCGTCGGCGAGCACCTGGGAGATGCCCGCGGCGATGGCGCGGCTGAAGTCGTCGTAGGTGGTGAGGGCCTTGCCGAGCCAGGTGCGCCCGGTGGTCTCGTCGAGCAGGACGATGTCGGTGAACGTCCCGCCGATGTCGAAGCTGGCTTTCATGAGTGTCTTTCGGTCGGAGAGGGGTCGATGTGTCGGGGGCGCATCGACGCTGTCGGGGGTCGCGCGGGGATGAGGATCGTCGCGATCTCGATCACGGATGTCACAGGGTCACCGCCGCGGTCATGAGCACCGGCGGCACGACCAGGCCGAGCTGTCCGGCGCGCTGCACGGTGACGAGGGCGCCCACGGCGGCGCTGCGCCGCACGGCGAGGTCGTACACGAGTC
>NZ_MKSL01000039.1:26983-66915 GCF_001897265.1 Microbacterium sp. 71-23 | reverse complement strand
GCCGAGAGCATCACGGTGCCCGCCGAGAGGCCGGCGACGAGGCTCGCGCCGCCCGCGAGCCTCGCGATCTCGCCGGGGAGCGTGGACGTGAACAGGGCCAAGATGCCGTTGGCGGCGAAGACGGCCGCGGCCAGCGTCACCACGCGGCCGGCGGACGGCGTCACGGAGACCGGCACAGCGATCGTCGACGCCGACGCGGCGGGTACGGCCGAGCCGGCGTCGCCGGGCGTGAGCAGCGCGGCGGCCGCGACGACGGCGGCGAGCGCGAGCGCCCCGACGAGGAAGACCTGCGAGGCGGAGAGGCCCGCAGCGGCCAGCAGCCCGGCCGAGAGCGACCCGAGCCCGACGCCGCCGAACACCGCGGCCGTCACCCCGGCCGATCCGGCGCGGGAGGACACGACGACCAGGGATGCCGCCGCCACCACGACCCCGAGCGCGGCCCCGCAGACGACGCGCGCCGCGAGAAGCACCCCGAGCTGGTCGAGCGGCGCGATCACCAGCAGCGCGGCGCCCGCGGCATCCAGCACGACAGCCACGACCACGATCGCCACCAGGCTCCGCCGTCGGGCGGCGCGCGCGGCGACGGTCATGCCGCCGATCGACGCGAGTCCGTGGCCGGAGAAGAGCAGCGCGGTCGCCCAGGGCGTGCCGGTCGCCGAGACGATGTGCGTGTAGAACGCGCTCGGCAGCGCCGAGAACGCGCCGACGACGGTGAGCGCCGTCGCGGTCCACCCGGTGCGGCTCACCATCGGTCCCTCACGTTCTGCGGCTCGCCGAGGGCCACGCTCGCCAGCGCCACGTCGGTGACCGCCGAACCGGCCTGATCGATCAGCACCGCCCCGTCGGGCGCCGGATCGAGTCCCGCGACGAGGCGCGCGAGCCCGCCCACCTCGTGCGCGGTGCTGCGGTCGTCGATCAGAGTCGCGTGAGCGGTCTCCCACACGCGGGCGCCGTCGAGGCAGACGACGGCCGCGCCCGGGGCGAGATCTGCGACGGATGCCACCGCGCCGCCGGCGCCCGTCGCGCTCACCGCGAGCACGGCGTCGGCCAGGGCGTCCCTGCCTCCGACGACGACCTCACCCGGGAGCGCCGCACGCGCACGGTCGCCTGCGGCGTCCGAGCGCACGAGCACCCGCCACGACCGCACACCGTGGAGAGTGGCGAGCATGTCGGCGACGGCCCGGTTGGTCGGACCGAACCCGAGGAGCGCGACGGGGGAGGCGGCATCCGCGCGCCCCAGCGCCTCGATCGCGGCGACGGCCGCCGCCGCGGTGCGCAGCCGCGTCGGCAGCATGCCGCGCAGCACCGCGGTCGGCGCCGAGCCGTCGGCGGGACCCGCGAGGATCGTCGACGTCGAGCGTCCGGCGCCGCCCTCGGCGGGAACGTACGACGCCCACTTCGAGATCGCCCAGCCGAGCGCCGGGACCACCGCCGAGATCGACAGGAAGAAGCCGCCGCCCGCAGCGGGGAGCATCTGCTTCGCGGCCTGCGACGCCTCACCGCGCCCGAGGGCGGCGAGGGCTGCCGTGCACGCATCCACGAGCGCGCGGTCGTCGACCGCGGCACGCACCTCGGCGTCGGTCACCTCACGCACGCGACGCCTCCCGGGGGTCGAGTCCGACGGCGGCCGTGGGCGAGACCGCCCCGAGCGCGAGCGACACGATCGTCGCCACCGTGCGGAAGAAGCCCGCCACCGCCGGACTGAAGGCCTTCGGCGAGCGGCTGAGGAACGCGAGATCGCCCCAGATGCGGCCGCCGGTGTGCAGGGGGAAGAGCACGCACGCGTGCAGGTCCTCGGCCGTCGACATGCGGGCGGTCACCGGGAAGCGCCCCGACAGGTTCGACATGTCGCTGAGCTGCACGGTCTGCCCGCTGCGGTACACGTGCGATCCGATGAACGCGTTGTTGACCGGATGGCCCGTGGCGATCGTCTGCCGCCAACGGGCCGACATCCCGGCGCTCGCGATGAGGGTCGCCCGGGGGTCGTCGCTCGTGCCGCCGTCGAGGCGGAAGACGGTCGAGGCGTCGGCGAATCCGCGCGACACGGCCCAGGTGACCGTCGTGTCGGCGACCGCATCGACACTGCCGGCCGCAGCGAGCGCGTCGGCGAGGGCGCCGAGCGCGTCGGTCTGGGAGGTCAGGCGGGCCAGGGCGGCACGCATGCGATCCTCGTTGCGGTTGTCGCCGATCTCGGCGGTCGCGGGGAGGAAGCGGTAGCCGACGCCTCGCACCGATGCGATCCATCGGGGGTCGCCGGACGGGTCGCCGAGCTTCTTGCGCAGGCGGGTGATCGCGAGACGCAGTGCGTTCTGGGCGTCGTCGTCGCCCCACTCCCACAGCTGCTGCACGAGCTCCTCGTGGGAGACGACGCGGCCGCTGTTCGACATGAGCGCGGTGAGCAGCTCGAACTCGTGCCGGCTGAGAGCGAGGTCGTCGCCGTCGAGGGTGCAGCTGCGGGTAGCGACGTCGAGCGCGAGACCCTCGGCCTGGAGCCACCGCACGCGCAGGCTCTCCTCGCCCGAACGGGCGCGCACGAGGGCGAGGAGGCGCGCGCTGAACTCCCGCGGCGAGACGGTCCTCCCGACCACGATGTTCGCGCCGGCGTCGAGCAGCACGAGCTCGACGTCGTCGCGCACGTCGACGTCGACGACGGCGATGGGGGTCTGCCCCGCGGTGCGGAGCACGTTCACGGCCGCGGCGATCCAGTCGATGCTCGATCCGCTGACGAGGATGAGCCGCGCATCCCGCTCCGTCGCGGCATGCGCGGCCGGCACCGGCGCACCGACCGCGACCGTCGGCCACGCGGCGCGACCGATCTTCACCCGCAACGCCGCCGCGGGACTCCCCGGTTCGGCGCAGAGCACGACGGGTCCGAGCAGCTCGGCGTCACGGGCGGTCAGGCCGCCGGTGACGAGGGAGGCGAGGGTCGGCGAGGGGGCCATGGTCAGAGCACCTTCGACAGGAAGGCACGCGTGCGCTCGTGCTGCGGGTTGCCGAGCACCTCGGCCGGCGTGCCGATCTCGACGATCTCGCCGCCCGACATGAACGCGATGCGCCCGGCCACTTCGCGGGCGAAGGCCATCTCGTGGGTGACGACGATCATCGTCATGCCGCTGCGGGCGAGGTCGCGCATGACGTCGAGCACCTCGCCGACGAGCTCGGGGTCGAGCGCCGAGGTGGGCTCGTCGAAGAGCATGAGCTTCGGGCGCATGGCGAGGCCGCGGGCGATGGCGACGCGCTGCTGCTGCCCGCCGGAGAGCGTGCGCGGGTACGCATCCTCTTTGTGCGCCATCCCGACCCGGTCGAGCAGATCGCGCGCGGTCGCCGTGGCCGTGGCACGGTCGAGCCGGCGCACGCGCATCGGCGCCTCGATGACGTTCTCGAGAACGGTCAGGTGCGGGAACAGGTTGAAGTGCTGGAACACCATGCCGATGTCGGTGCGCTGGGCATTGATGCGCCGCGGCGACAGCTCGTGCAAGCGGCCGTCGGCGCGCTCCTCGTAGCCGATGAGGTGGTCGCCGACGTACACGCGACCGCGATCGGGGCGTTCGAGGTGGTTGACGCACCGCAGCAGGGTCGACTTGCCCGACCCCGACGCCCCGATCAGGCAGACGACCTCGCCCGCGGCGACGTCGAGGTCGATGCCCGAGAGCACCTCGACGTGGCCGAACGACTTGTGGATGTTGCGCAGGCGGACTAGCGCTTCGCGATCAGCCATCGCGACCACCTCCTCGAGGATGTGCCGTGGGCGCCGACGGAGCGGAACCCGACGCCGAGGCGTCGCTCGAGCAGATGCTCGAGCCCGGTCAGGATCGTCACGACGACGAGGTACCAGATGCAGACGACGATCAGCACGGGGATCGTCTGATAGGTGCGGGCGTAGATCAGCTGACCGCTGTAGAGCAGCTCGGGCAGCGCGATGACGCTCACGACCGACGAGTACTTCAGCAGCCCGATCGCCTCATTCGCGGCGGGTGGCACGATCACGCGCATGGCCTGCGGCAGGATGATGCGGCGGAACGCGGTGGCGCGACCGATCGCGAGCGCATCCGCGGCCTCCGACTGGCCCTTGTCGACCGACACGATGCCCGACCGGATGATCTCCGCGAGGTAGGCGGCCTCGTTCAGGGAGAGGCCCAGGATCGCGGCGGTCCACGGCGTGATGAGGGTGTTGGTGTCGATCGACCAGAGGGTCGGGCCGAACGGCACTCCGATCACGACGTCGGGGATGATGATCGCCAGGTTGTACCAGAGGATGATCTGCACGAGAACGGGCGTGCCTCGGAAGAACCAGATGTAGACGCCCGCGGCCCCGCCCAGCAGACCGCTGGAGGAGAGCCGCATGACGGCGAGTGCGAGGCCGATGACCAGCGCGATGACCATGCCGACGAGGGTCAGCAGCAGCGTGGTGCCGAGGCCCGAGAGGATGCGGGGGTCGAACAGGTACTGCAGGACGACGTTCCACTCGTAGTGCGGGTTCGTGAGGAACGACCACGCGACCGAGAGGACGACGACCGCCACGACGGCGATGCCGAGCCATCGCCACCGCCGAGGGCGGGGGACGATGACGTCGGCATCGGCCGCCGTGCGAGGGGTGTCGCTCATCAGAAGGGCGACCCGTTGACGATCGGGGCGGTCAGGCCACGGGACGGAACGCCCCACTTGTCGAGGATCGAGGCGTACGTGCCGTCGGCCATGATCTCGGTGAACGCCGTCTCGACCTCGGCGGTCAGCGCGCTGCCCTTCGGGAACGCCGCGGCGAAGTAGCCCTCGTTCTGGTAGCCGCCCGAGACCTTGAGTCCGCTGGCGCTCTTCATGATGTAGGCGTTGGCGGCGGAGTCGTTCGGGGTGACGTCGATGCGCTTGGAGGTGAGGGCGAGCACGACGGCGTTGAGGTCCGAGTACTCGTTGACGGTGATCGCCGCCTTGCCCTCGGAGGTGCACTTCTCGGAGGCGGTCGCGAGGAGCGAGCCTTCGATGGCGCCCGACGGGATGCCGACGGTCACGCCGCAGAGGTCGTTCATATCGGTGATGTCGCGGTAGTCCGACCGGGTGAGGAAGTTGTTCTCCGCCTTGAGGTAGTCGACGAAGTCGACGCTCTTCTGGCGTTCCTTGGTGTCGAACATGCCGGTGAGAGCCATGTCGAAGCGTCCCGAGGTGAGGCCGGGGATGATCGTGTCGAATCCGGCGCTCTGGAACTGGATCGTGCGGCCGAGCTTGGTCGAGAGGGCGGCGGCCAGGTCGACGTTGATGCCCTCCCACGTCGAACCGTCGCTGCCGGTGAAGTTGTAGGGCAGCAGCGACGGGTCGGCGGCGGCGATGATGACGTCGCCGGAGGTGGTGGAGGACGTGGCCTGGGGCGAGCCGGCGGCGCAGGCCGACAGCGCGAGGGCCGACAGGGCGGCGACGGCAAGTGCCGGGATGCCGCGGCGGATGGTGGATCTCACGGGTGCTCCTCGAGTCATGAGGCGGTGGATGTGGGAAGCGGTGCCCGCCCGGTCCGGGTCGACGAAGGGCGTGATGACAGGAGAACCCGTGAATGTTTCGTCCAGATGTCCATGGCAGTCGCTTTCCGGTTTCCGAGCGCGATACCGACACGGAGACGACATGGAGCGGCTCCTACGATGTCGATATCCGAGCCTCGCCGACACGTTCCCGACTGTCGCCGCGGCCCTCACGATGATCGAAGGCACCCCATGACCTCACCCACGCCCACGAGCGGTTCCGATGCCGTCGCCCGCATGATGACGACGTCGACGGTGGCCGGGGCGATCGATCTGGCGATCGGCGAGCCGGACCAGCCGCTCCCGCAGGAACTGGCGGATGCCGCGGCCCGCGCCTTCCGCGACGGCCGCACCGGCTACACCCCGAAGCTCGGACTCCCTGAGCTTCGGGCCCTCATCGCGGCCGACACGACCAGCTCCTCCGGCCGCGTCCCGGTCGAGGACGTGGTGGTCACGGTGGGCGGCACGGGTGCGGTGGCCGTCGCCCTGATCGTCGGGGGCACGGCAGGTGTGGTCATCCCCGACCCGGCGTGGCCGAACGACCTGGTGCTCGCCGAGCAGCTCGGGCTCCCCGTCGCCCGCTACCGCCAGGGACCGTCCGGTGACGACTTCTTCGCCCTCGACGAGATCGAGCAGGCGCTGCGCGCCGGCTTCCGGCTCGTCGTCGCCAACTCGCCCTCGAACCCGACGGGCGCGGTCGCGTCGGCCGCCGCGATGGCGGCGCTGGTCGCGCTCGTCGAGCGGTACGACGCGCGCATCCTCTCCGACGAGGCCTACGAGTCGATCGTGTTCGACGGTGGTCGCGCCGCGTCGCCGCTCGACGTCGGCGGCCGCGATGTCACGTTCGCCGCGCGCACCTTCTCGAAGCGGTTCTCGATGACGGGACTGCGGCTCGGCTCGTTGGTCGCGCCCGCGGAGGCGCGGCTCGCCGTCGCGGCGGTGCACGGCACGACGGTCGGGTGCGCGCCGATCACGGCGCAGATCGTCGGCGCCACGGCTCTCGAGCGACTCCCCGACCGCGGCACAGAGCTCTCTGCGATATATCGGGCTCGGTACGAGAACGCCGCAGCGGCACTGCCCGGCCGCCTCGCGTCGGTCACTCCGTCGGGCCTCGGCGGCTTCTACCTCTGGCTCGACGTCCGCGACACCGGCCGCTCGGGTGCGGCCCTCGCCGACGAGCTCGCCGCCCGC
This sequence comes from Microbacterium sp. 71-23, assembly GCF_001897265.1. Classification (NCBI taxonomy): domain Bacteria; kingdom Bacillati; phylum Actinomycetota; class Actinomycetes; order Micrococcales; family Microbacteriaceae; genus Microbacterium; species Microbacterium sp. 71-23. Next base: position 60,220 of record NZ_MKSL01000039.1, on the reverse strand, counting down.
GGCGTGCTCGTCTCCGCCGGCACCGTCTACTCCCCCGAGGACGGCTTCCTGCGCGCCTCGCTCACGGCTCCCGACGGGGCGCTCGCCACGGCGTGGCAGACGATCGACGAGGTGCTCGGGGCATCCTGATCAGGCGGCGGATGCCGCGGCATCCGCCCTCTCGTCGGGGCACGAGAAGCGCGATCGGTAGGCGCTCGGGCTGAGTCCGAGCGTGCGCACGAAGTTCTGACGCAGCACGGCCGCCGAGCCGAAGCCGCTCTCGTCGGCGATGCGGTCGATGCCGTGGTCGGTGCGCTCGAGCAGCCGCTGCGCGTGCAGCACCCGCTGCCGGGCGAGCCAGGCCGCCGGCGTCGCACCGAGGTCCTGCTTGAAGCGCCGCGCGAACGTGCGGGTCGACATGTGGGCACGCGCGGCGAGCTGATCGACGGTCAGGTCGAGGTGCAGGTTCGCGAGCATCCAGTCGGTGACCGGCGCGAGCGAGAGCGAGGCCACGGCGGGCAGCGGCTGCGAGATGAACTGCGCCTGGCCGCCGTCGCGCTGCGGGGGCACGACCATCCGGCGGGCGATGGTGTTGGTGACCTCGGCACCGAGCTCGATGCGCAGCAGGTGCAGGCAGGCGTCGAGGCCGGCCGCGGTGCCCGCGCTCGTGATGATCGTGTCGTCCTGCACGTAGAGCACGTCGGGGTCGAGGTCGACGGCCGGGTAGAGCCGGGTCATCTCGGTCGCGTACTTCCAGTGGGTGGTGGCCCGCCGACCGTCGAGCACGCCCGCGGCGGCGAGCACGAACGCGCCCGAGCAGACGCTCAGGAGCCACGCACGACGGGCGGCGGCCGCCTGCACCACGGCGGTGACCCGCGGGTCGATGCGGGACCAGGATGCGCGCGGCACGGGGGTGACGACGACGAGGTCGGCGGTCTCGGCGAAGGTGAGGTCGTCGACGACGTTGATGCTGAAGCCGAGATTCGACGGGATCGCCCCGGGGTCGGGGGCGCAGATGCGGAACTCGAACGGCTCGATGCCGTCGTCACTGCGGTCGAGGCCGAACGCCTCGCAGGCGAGGCCGAACTCGAACGGCGCGAAGCCGGGCTGCACGATCACGGCGACGGTTCTCATGGGGCATCCTCTCGGGCGCCGCGACCCGCGCGGCTGTGGCAGAAAGCATACGCTCTCTGTCCATTCTGCCACTTTTGGCGTGATCACGACGACCGTAGCGTGAGCGCCATGATCCTCCTCGTGCTGCTCGCGCTCCTCGGCCTCGCGGCCGCCCTCTGGACGGTCGTCGAGGTGATCCGCGGAGACAGCCGCCCCGTGCGCACCGACTGGTCTCGCCTCCCCGATCGCGACGACGGTGCTGCGGTCGCCCCGCGTGCGCGGCGACCGCGCGGCGCCGTGCGGCGGGCTCAGGCTTCGACGGGCTCGCCGCGGTAGAGCTTCTCGAACGTCGAGAGGGTGCGCTGGATGTCGTGCACCTTCACCCCGTCGAGCGAGGCCTGCTGCAGCCGGCGGCGCTCGGCGGCATCCGCCGTGAGCACCGTCGTGAGCTTCGCGGCGAAGTCCTCCGCGCTCGTCGGATCGAACAGATAGCCGTTCTCGCCGTCGTGCACGAGATGCGGCAGCGCCATCGCGTCGGCGGCCACGACGGGCAGGCCCGAGGCCATGGCCTCCATCGTCGCGATCGACTGCAGCTCGGCGATCGAGGGCATGGCGAACAGACTGGCGCGCGTGTAGATGCGCCGCAGCTCGTCGTCGTCGACGCGGCCGTAGAAGTGCACCCGCCCGTCGAGGCCCTGCTCGTGCGCGACGAGCTCGAGCTGCTTGCGCTGGTCGCCGCCGCCGACGATGTCGACGTGCACGTCGAGGGCCGGGTCGAGCAACGCGACCGCTTTGAACAGCAGGTCGATCTGCTTCTCGCGGGTGAGGCGACCCACGAACAGCACCCGGTTCTCGGTGCGCGGCTCGAGGTCGGCGGTGTAGTTGCCGGCGTCGATGCCGCAGCTGATCGGGATGACCCCCTGCAGGTCGATCGCGGCCACCAGGAAGTCCGCCGCGCGCTTCGTGGGGGTCGTCACCGCGCGCGCCAGGTCGAAGGTGCGGCGGGCGTCATCCCAGGCCAGCTTCACGAAGAGCCTGTCGAGCAGCGGGGGCAGGGTCGTGAAGTCGAGGATGTTCTCGGCCATCACGTGGTTCGTCGCGATCACGGGGATGCCGCGCTGCGACGCGATGCGCGCGAGCCCGCGCCCGATCACGATGTGCGACTGGATGTGCACCACGTCGGGCTTCACCGCGTCGAGCACCTGACGGGCGTAGTGCTTCGCCAGCCACGGCCACACGAAGCGCAGCCAGTCGTGCGGGTACCAGCGCCACGACGGCAGCCGGTGCACGGTAACGTTCTCCCCCTCGATGACCTCGACCCGGGGACCGTGATCGCGATGGGTGATGCTCGGGGCCATCACGTGCACGTCGTGCCCGCGCTCGACAAGGCCCGCGGCGAGGCGCTCGGCGAACCGGGCCGCACCGTTCACATCGGGTGAGAAGGTGTCGCAGCCGATGAGGATCGTCAGGGGTCTGTCGGACACGGAAGTCGAGCCTACCTGGCGGCCCGGCGGGATCCCGGGTGATCGACGAGGGAAGACGCGACGTCCAGGAGTGTCTCAGCCGAGCGCCGCCACGAGTAGCGCGCGACGTGCGCGCGGCCCGCGGCGATGACCTCGGCACGGTGCGCGGGGTCATCGAGCCGCCGCACGGCACGGGCGACCGATCCCGGGTCGTGGGGGTCGAAGTACTCCGCACCGGGGCCGGCGACCTCGCGGAAGATCGGCAGATCGGATGCAGCGACCGGCACGCCGATCCCGAGTGCTTCGGCGAGCGGCAGCCCGAAGCCCTCGTCGAGGCTGGCGGAGACGAGCACGGAGCCGTCGGCGAGCGCGCGGGCGTACTGCGCGTCGCTCACGCCGCCGGCGAACTCGACCCGGGCGCCCGGCGGCACGAGCGCCTCGAGCTCGGCCTGGCGGACCGGGCCGATGCGGCTCAGCAGCTGCAGCGTCTTGTCGGGCAGGTGGGCCATCGCGGCGATGAGGGTCTCGACATTCTTGTAGCCCATGAACGAGCCCATGTAGACGAGGTGCGACGGAGTGGCCGCGGCATCCGCCTCGGTGTCGAGGAACGCGCCCAGGTCGTCGGGGGCGTTCGGGATGACCACGACCGGACGCTTCGTGAGCCGCACCCGCGCGAACTCGTCGCGGCTGGTCTCGCTCACCGTCGCGACGACGTCGGCGGCGTTGAGCGTCACCCGCTGCGGCACGTAGGAGAGGTGGAACAGCCGCCACCCGAGCCGCACGAGCGGAGTGAACTCGGCGGGCGGCGTGCGGTGCCGGTAGTAGATCGTGTCGTGGAGAGTCAGGATGAGCCGGAACCGCCGGCCGATCGTGCCCATCGTCTGCATCGGCGAGAACACCACGTCGGGCTCGTACGCGTTGAGGATGCGGGCGGTGAACGGCTCCTTCGCCGAGGTCGGCGCGTGCAGGAACAGGTGCTCGACGCCGTCGGGGAGCACAGCGAGCTGCTCCGGGTCGTGCACGAGGAACGTCACGTCGGCGAGCTCGGCGATCGCGGTCGCCAGCCCCGCGGAGTAGCGGCTGATGCCGTCGTGTCCGTGCGGGCGGATGTACCGCGCGTCGAAGAAGAATCGCATGCGCCCCAAGCCCCTCTCGTCGATCCAGACTAAAGGAGGCCCTGTGGTGCCAAGATGTGCGCATGCCGCTCGATGCACCCCTGCCGTCCACCGCCGACCTCCACGCCCGGGGCGTCGAGGCGCGGCGCGCCACCGCCCGTCGCGACCTCGCGACACTCACGGTCGCGACCCGTGATCCGCTGGGCATCCTCGCGGCGCAGAACGAGACCCGCATCCCCGATCTCCTCGGGCTACGGGCCGAGCGCATGTCGACCGACCCGTTCGCCTTCTACCGGGGCACGGCCGCACTCATGGCGGCAGACCTCGCCGACGACCCCCACTCGGGCATCGTGGTCGCCTCCTGCGGCGACGCGCATGTGGCGAACTTCGGCTTCTACGCCTCGCCGCAGCGCACGCTCGTGTTCGACCTGAACGACTTCGACGAGGCCGCGTGGGCGCCGTGGGAGTGGGATGTGAAGCGCCTGGTGACGAGCATCGTCGTCGGCGGTCGCCACACCTCGCGCGACGCCGCCGTGACCGAGCGGGCCGCGCGCGCCGCCGTCGGCGCCTACCTCGCGACGCTGCGCCGACTCACCGCGCTCAGCGCCCGTGAGCGGTATTCGCTGCACCTCGACCCGAAGAAGGGCATGGGCGCTCTCGCCAAGACGTCGCGGAAGGCGCTGGCGGCGGCGATGTCCGACGCGCTGCGGCGCACCGGCGATCGTGCCGCGCGCCGCTGGACGACGACGGATGCCGCGGGCCGCGCGGTGTTCGTCGAGGCCCCGCCCACCATGACCCACGTCGACGACGAGATCGAGGAGCGCGCACGGAGCCTGTACGGCGCCTACCAGCGCTCGGCGAGCGTCGACATCGCGCTGCTGCTGCAGCACTACGCCGTCGCCGACGTCGCCCGCCGCGTGGTCGGCGTCGGCTCCGTCGGCACGCGCTGCTACCTCGCCGCGCTCGAGGACGGCGACGGCCGCGTCATGCTCCTGCAGATGAAGCAGGCAGGTCCCAGCGTGCTCGAGCAGTACGGCCGCATCGAGCAGCCGTTCACCCTGCGCGCGAGCATCGCCGACGGAGGCCAGGGTGCCCGTGTGGTGTCGCTGCAGCGCATCCAGCAGGCCTTCAGCGACCCGTTCCTCGGGTACGTGCAGGCGCCGGCCGGCGACTACTACGTGCGCCAGTTCCACGACCTGAAGGGCAGCATCGACACCGACACCCTCGAGGACGTGTCGTTCGTGGAGTACGCCCAGGCGTGCGGCGGGGTGCTCGCCCGCGCCCACGCGCAGGACCCGGTGGCGGCGGAGATCGTCGGCTACGCGGGCAACGGCCGCCAGGTGACCGACGCGATCCTCGAGTGGTCGCTCGCGTACGCGAACCTCTCGGCCGCCGACTTCCGCGACTTCGTGTCCGCGAACGCGGCCCCGAGCGACCCGGTCGCCGCCTGAGAGCGGATGCCGCGGCATCCGTCTCACTCGGTGTGACGTAACGACGGCGCAACAGCCGTGGGCCATGCTGTGCTCATGTCGATCAAGGTCGCGCTCGAGCACCGCACGAGCTACCGGTTCGCCCACTCCGTCAAGGCGTGGCCCCACACGATCCGGCTGCGGCCGGCGCCGCACGCGCGCACGCCCATCGAGGCGTACTCGCTGACGGTGTCGCCGGAGGGTCACTTCCTGAACTGGCAGCAGGATCCGTTCGGCAACTGGCTGGCGCGCATCGTGTTCCCCGAGAAGATCGACCACCTCGAGGTGACGGTCGGGCTCGTCGCCGACCTCATGGTCATCAACCCGCTCGACTTCTTCATCGAGGAGTACGCCGAGCGGTTCCCGTTCGCCTACGACGACGCCCTCGCCGCCGACCTCGCGCCCTACCTGCGGCCGGTCGACGACAGCGCCGCGGCGCTCGCGTGGCGGGAGAAGCTGCCCCCGCTCCCCGCCGACGGCGTGCCGACGGTGACGTTCCTCGCCGACCTGAACCGGGCCGTCTACGGCGACGTCGCCTACTCGGTGCGCATGGAGGCGGGCGTGCAGACCCCCGACGAGACCCTCGCCCGCGGCATCGGCTCGTGCCGCGACAGCGCGTGGCTGCTCGTGAGCCTGCTGCGCGGCTACGGCCTCGCCGCCCGGTTCGTGTCGGGCTACCTGGTGCAGCTCGCGCCCGACCGCGAGTCGCTCGACGGGCCGAGCGGCGCCGCCGCCGACTTCACCGACCTGCACGCGTGGGCCGAGGTGTTCGTGCCCGGCGCCGGCTGGATCGGCCTGGATCCGACGAGCGCCCTGTTCGCCGGCGAGGGGCACATCCCGCTCTCCGCGACGCCGCACCCCTCGTCGGCCGCCCCGATCGCGGGCGCCACCGAGCCGGTCGAGGTGACGTTCGACTTCGCGAACGAGGTGCGCCGGGTGCACGAGGACCCCCGCACCACGAAGCCCTACCCGGATGCCGCGTGGGAGCGCATCGACGCGCTCGGCGAGGCCGTCGACCGGCGTCTGGCGGACGCCGACGTGCGGCTCACGATGGGCGGGGAGCCCACCTTCGTCGCCCTCGACGACGCGACCGCGGCCGAGTGGAACACCGCCGCCGACGGGCCGCACAAGCGCGCCCTCGCGAACGATCTGGCCGAGCGCCTCCGACGCGAGTACGCCACCGGAGGCGTCGTGCATCGCGGCCAGGGCAAGTGGTACCCCGGCGAGCCGCTGCCGCGCTGGAACATCGCCCTGCAGTGGCGCGCCGACGGCGAACCCCTGTGGCGCGACCCCGCCCTGTTCGCCGACCCCTGGGGGGACGAACCGGATGCCGCGGCATCCGCTCATGCCGACGCGCTCGCGCAGCGCGTGATCGAGGTGCTGGGGCTGCCGCGCACACAGCTGCTGGCCGCCTACGAGGATCCGCTCGTGCCGCTCGCCGCCGAGGTGCGGCAGCCGGTGGGTGCACCCGCTGAGGAACCGGGCGGTGTCGCCGACGTCGCCGCGTTGGACGCCGCCACCGACGTGCCGGTCGGATGGGTGGTGCCGCTCGTGACGGGCGAGGAGTGGACGAGTCCGCGCTGGCGGTTCCGCCGCGGTCGGCTCGTGCTGGCGGCGGGGTCGAGCCCGGCAGGGCTCCGGCTGCCGCTCGACCAGCTGTCGTGGGTCGACCCGGAGGGCACCGGCGAGCCGTCGTATCTCGAGGCCGGCCCGCGGGTGCGGGTGGAGATCCCCGAGGTGACGGTCGTGCCGGTCGACGGCGCGCCGACCACGGCGCTCTCGATCGAGGCGCGCGACGGGCAGGTGCACGTGTTCCTGCCCCCGACCGACACGCTCGAGGCCTACGCGGCCGTGCTGCGGGTGATCGAGCTCGCCGCCGCCCAGACCGGGGTGCGCGTGGTGATCGAGGGCTACGGCCCGCCGCCGGACGCCCGGCTGCGCCAGCTCGTCGTCACCCCCGACCCGGGTGTGATCGAGGTGAACGTGCAGCCGACCTCGTCGTGGGCGGAGCAGCGGGAGCTGACCACCACCCTGTACGAGCACGCCCGGCAGGCCCGCCTCACCACCGAGAAGTTCGATCTCGACGGCCTCCACACCGGCACCGGCGGCGGCAACCACCTCACGCTCGGCGGCGCGCAGCCGGTCGACTCGCCGCTGCTGCGGCGCCCGCAGCTGCTCGCCAACCTCATCGCCTACTGGCAGCGCCACCCGAGCCTGTCGTACCTGTTCTCGGGCCGGTTCATCGGCCCGACGAGCCAGGCGCCGCGCTTCGACGAGGGGCGTCCTGAGGCGGTCTACGAGATGGAGATCGCGCTGCGCGAGATCGAGCGGATGTCACGGGCCGCCGCAACCGCCGGCGAGGATCCGAGCCCGTGGGTCGTCGACCGCGCATTCCGCCACCTGCTCACCGACCTCACCGGCAACACGCACCGGGCCGAGTTCTGCATCGACAAGCTCTACAGTCCCGACTCGTCACGCGGCCGGCTGGGGCTGCTGGAGCTGCGCGGATTCGAGATGCCGCCGCATCCTCAGCTCGCCCTCGTGCAGGCGCTGCTGGTGCGCTCCCTCGTCGCCATGCTGTGGGATCGGCCCGACGCCGGCCCCCTCGTGCGCTGGGGCACCCGGCTCCACGAGGACGCCCTGCTGCCCGAGGGCGCGGCCGCCGACATCGCGGCCGTCATCGACGACCTGCGCGCGGCGGGAATCGCGTTCGAGCACGGCTGGCTCGACGCGTTCACCGAGTTCCGCTTTCCCCGCATCGGCCAGGTGACCCTTCCCGGCGGCATCGAACTCGAGCTGCGCCAGGCGATCGAGCCGTGGCACGTGCTGGGCGAGGAGGCCAGCTCCGGCGGAACCGCCCGCTACGTGGACTCGTCGCTCGAGCGCATCCAGGTGCGGGTGACGGGCCTCGATGTGCGCCGACACCTCGTCGCGTGCAATGGTGTGTCGGTGCCCCTCACCGCCGGCCGCGCGCCCGACACGCACTACGCGGGTGTGCGCTATCGCGCCTGGCAGCCGTGGTCGGCGCTGCACCCGACGATCGAGGTGCAGGCGCCGCTGACGGTCGAGGTGATCGACACGGATGCCGCGGTCAGCCTCGGCGGCGCGACGTATCACGTCGTGCACCCGGGCGGCCGGGCCTACCATCAGCCCCCGATCAACGCGAACGAGGCCGAGGCGCGGCGCGCGAGCCGCTTCGAGCCGCGCGGCCTCACGGCGGGCGCCGTCGACGTCGCCGCGGTGCGCGAGCGCGGGCGCGCCGCCGCGACCGCCGACTACCCGCACACCCTCGACCTCAGGAGGGCGCCCCGCCCGTGACGGTCATCCGCGACTACGCCGCCACCCTCGCCCAGCCGGCCCTGCCGCTGGGCGGGAGCGGTTTCGCGCGCGTGCGGTACGACGAGGTGATCGCCCCCGACGGCACGCTGCGCGAGGCGTGGAAGGCGATGGCCGAGAGCGTCGTCGCGCTCACACCCGCGGAGCTTCAGCGGGCCGAGGCGGAGGTGCGGCAGTTCCTCGTCGACGACGGAGTGACGTACGCCCCCGCGGGCGGTGACGCGCAGCCGTGGCAGCTCGACCCGGTCCCGCTCGTGCTCGCCCCCGACGAGTGGACGCGCATCGAGGCGGGCCTGGCGCAGCGCGCCGAGCTGTTCGATGCGATCCTCGCCGACCTCTACGGCCCGCAGACGCTGCTGGCCGACGGTTCGATCCCGGCGGCGGCGGTGTTCGGGCACGCGGGCTACGTGCGCTCCGCCGTGCGCGCGGGCACCGGCGAGACATCCCTGTTCCTGCTCGCCTCCGATCTCGGTCGCGACGCGTCCGGCGAGTGGTGCGTGCTCACCGACCGCACCCAGGCGCCGTCGGGCCTCGGCTATGCGCGGGAGAACCGGCGCGTCATCTCGCAGGTGCTGCCCGAGCTCTACCAGGAGCACCGGCTGCACCGCATGGACCCCTACTTCGCGGCGCTGCGGCAGAGCCTGCTGAGCGCGGCCGAGGGGGTCGCCGACCCGCGGGTGGTGATCCTCACCCCGGGCGCCCTGTCGGAGACCGCGTACGACCAGGCCTACCTCGCCGGAGCCCTCGGCTTCCCGCTCGTGCAGGGCAGCGATCTGGTCGTCTGGGAGGGCTGGCTCTGGGTCAAGCCGTCGGGCTGGCCCGAGGTGCGCCCGACCGAGCGCGTCGACGTCATCCTGCGACGGGTGGATGCCGCGTGGTGCGACCCGCTCACGCAGCGCTCCGACTCGCGGCTGGGGGTCGCCGGTCTCGTCGAGGTCATCCGCCGCGGTCGCGTGCGGGTCGTGAACGGACTGGGCGCGAGCGTGCTCGAGAACCCGGCGCTGTCGCCCGTGCTGCCGGAGCTCTGTGAGCGTCTGCTCGGCGAGCAGCTGCGGCTGTCGACACCGGCGACCTGGTGGGGCGGCGACGCGACTGGCCTCGAGGTGCTGCTCGCCCGCCTCGACGACGAGTCGTTCGCGGTGCGCACGATCGACGGCGCCGGCATGCCCGACGCGGATGCCTCGCCCGACGCGGTGCGTGCGCTGATCGGCGAGAACCCGTGGCGCTGGGCCGGGCACGAGGTGCTCACCCTGTCGCAGGCGCCGGTGTGCGGTGCCGATGGGCAGGCGCTGGCCGCCCCCGTGACGCTGCGCACCTTCACGCTGCGGCATGGCTCGACCTATCGCCCCCTCGTCGGGGGGCTGGCCAACGTCGCGCACGCGCAGCGTCCGGGCCGGGTCTCGAAGGACGTCTGGGTCATGAAGAGCACGCCGGGCGATCCCGACCAGGGTCTGCTCGAGCTCGAGCCGGTGTCGGTCTCCGGGGTCATCCCCGCGCTCGGACCCCGCGCGATCGAGGACATGTGGTGGATCGGCCGCTACGCCGAGCGGGCGGAGGACCTGCTGCGCCTCGTCGTGGCGGTGCACACGCACGCCGACCGGCTGCCTGCGGGCGACGCGGCCGCCGACGACGCCGTGCTGGTCGCGATGGCCGCGATCGAACGCCTCATCGGGCGACGGCCGGGCACGGTGCACCAGGAGCTGCGGTCGGCGATCGTCGAGGCATCCCGACCCGGCACCGCGGCGCAGTCGCTCGCGCAGCTGCGCTTCGCGCTCGAGGCGGTGCGCGACCAGCTCTCGAACGACGTGTGGCGCAGCGTCGCGGCGAGCGACCGTGCGCTCGGCGAGCTGCGCGCCTCCGGCCAGCGTCAGATCGCCGACGGCGCCGGCCGCATGCTCACCGGCATCCTGTCCCTGCAGGCGGTGACGGCGAACATGATCCGCGACGACGGCTGGTTGGCGATCGAGGCGGGCCGCTGGATCGAGCGGTCGCTGCAGGTGTGCCTGTTGCTGCGGTCCACGGTCGTCGAGAAGCGCGAGCGGTTCGTCGAGCTGTCGGTGCTGGAGATGGTGCTCGCCTCGGCCGAGAGCGCCGTGACCCAGCGTCGCCGTTACCGCGGCAACGTGCGCGTGTACGGCGTGCTCGAGCTGCTGCTGCTCGACGCCCGCAACCCGCGCTCGGTGGCCTTCGCGCTGGGCGAGCTGCGCGCGCGCCTCACGGCGCTCCCCCGATCGACGGGTTCCACGCGCCCCGAGCGTCTGCTGGAGCAGCTCGAGCAGACGCTGGCAGAGACGGATGCCGCAGCCCTCGCGTCGACCTCGGACGGTCACCGTGACGGGCTCGAGCGCCTGCTGGACGACACGATCGCCCAGCTGCGGCTGCTGGCCGAGGCGGTCGCCGACCTGCACTTCGCAAGCGGCCCGACCGCGCAGCCGATCACCGCGCTGTCGCTCACCGAGCTGCTGGCGGTGGCGTCATGAAGTACCGCGTGAGGCACTGCACCGAGTACACATACAGCTCGGAGGTCGAGAACAGCCTCGGACTCGCGCACCTCGCCCCCCGGGCGCTGCCGTGGCAGCGGGTGGGCGAGCACGAGCTGACGATCGACCCCGTGCCGGGTGATCGGCGTCTGGATGCGGACGTCTACGGCAACCACCTGACCTATTTCCACGTGACCGACCCGCACGAGCGGCTGGTGGTCGAGGCGCGCACCGAGGTCGAGGTCGTCGACACGGCCTACGACGTCGATGCCCTCGCGCGCCCGTGGGAGTCGGCGCGCCCCCTGCACGGCGTGATCGGCGCCGACGTGTGGACGGCGACCGAGTTCGCGATTCCGTCGCCGAAGGTCGCGATGCTGCCCGAGGTGCGCGACTACGCGGCGGTCAGCTTCACCCCGGGCCGGCCGATCGGCGAGGCGGTCACCGACCTGATGCACCGCATCAAGGCCGACTTCGACTACGACAGCAAGGCGACGACGGTCACGAGCACCGTTGCCGACGTCTTCGCCAAGCGGGCGGGCGTCTGCCAGGACTTCGCCCACCTCGCGCTGTCGTGCGTGCGCAGCCACGGCCTCGCCGGGCGCTACGTCAGCGGCTACCTGTCGACGACGCCTCCGCCCGGCAAGACCAGGGTGCTGGGTGCGGATGCCTCGCACGCATGGCTCGCAGTCTGGGTGCCCGGCTCCGACGCGTGGCTCGCGATCGACCCGACGAACGACCAGTGGGCGGGCGAGCGCTATGTCACCGTCGCGTGGGGTCGCGACTACGGCGACGTCACCCCGGTGAAGGGCATCATCTACACCGAGGCGAAGAAGTCGACCCTCAAGGTCGCGGTCGACGTCATCCCCGAGACCGAGTTCTCCCCGGCCTGAGCCCGCGGCGCCCCCACCGCGCCGCCGCTCACCGCGCCGCCGCACCCACCGCCGTGCCGCCGCCCCGCCACCGCTCACCGCGCCGCCGCCCCACCCCACCGCCGCCCCGCACCCACTGCCGCGCCGCCGCGCGCCGCGCCCGCGCCACCCACCGCACCCACCGCCTCTGCCCCGCCACGCCGCCCCCGGCCCAACCGCCCACGAAAAGGCACGCTGCGCGACCCACGGGGCGCCGCGCACCGCGCAACGTGCCTTCCGGCGCGGAGAGCGGCGGCAGCCACGGACGCCGCGCACCGCGCAACGTGCCTTCCGGCGGGAGAGGGGCAGCAGCCACGGCACAGGGCGACGGGCTGCCGCAGACGGGGGCCGGGCGCAAGCCCCGGGCCGCGGCATCCGGATGTGACACCATCGTCGCGTGAAGGCCTTCGCCTGCCGTGTGTGCGGCTCCCGTCTGTTCTTCGAGAACTCTGTCTGCGTGACCTGCGGCACGGGCCTCGGCTTCTCCCGCGGCGAGGCCGACATCGTGCCCGTCGACGCGGCGGGCCGCTATGTCGACGCGGCGGGGCTCGTCTCGCACGTGTGCCGCAACCTCGCGCTCACCGGATGCACCTGGCTCGCCCCTCTCGAGGGCGGGCAGTGCGCGGCATGCGATCTGACGCGCACGCGTCCGAACGATGCGGATGCCGCGGGCCTGGCCTACCTCGTGGACGCCGAGCGCGCGAAGCGCTACCTCGTCTTCGAGCTAGACCGCCTCGGGGTGCCGGTGGTGCCGAAGAGCGCAGACGCGATCGACGGGCTCTGCTTCGACCTGCTCTCGAGCGAGACGGCGCCGGTGGTCACGGGGCACGACGACGGGGTCGTCACGATCGACCTGGCCGAGGCCGACGACGCGCACCGCGAGAGCGTGCGCGCGCAGCTCGGCGAGACCTACCGCACGATGCTCGGGCACCTGCGGCACGAGGTCGGGCACTACATCCAGTGGCGGTTCCTGCGGGACGACGACCTCGTCGCCCGCTCCCGCGAGCTGTTCGGCGATGAGCGCGCCGACTACGGCGAGGCCCTCGACCGTCACTACGCCGACGGTGCGCCTGCCGGGTGGGAGGCCTCGTTCATCTCCGCCTACGCCACCATGCACCCCTTCGAGGACTTCGCTGAGACGTGGGCGCACTTCCTCCACATCTGCGACAGTGTCGAGACGGCCCGCGCCTACGCGCTCGCAGCGGTCGGCGACATCCGCTCGGCACCGCGGTTCAGCGAGGTCGTGAGGCTCATCTGGATGCCGCTGGCCACCGCACTGAACATGATGAACCGCGCGATGGGCAAGCACGACCTCTACCCGTTCGTCATCCCCGAGCCGGTGCTCGACAAGCTTGACCTGATCGCCCAGCTGCAGCACCGGGTCGCCGCCGGAGGCGTGGAAGACTGACCGGGTGAGCGACACCGCCGGAACCCCCGCAGCACCTCCCGGCGAGATCGACGGGTTCGCGGCGGCATCCTTCGCCGGCGTGCGGGACGCCTTCGCCCGCAACCTGGCTTCCGGCGAGGAGCTCGGCGGCTCGCTGTGCGTCATCGTCGACGACGAGGTGGTCGTCGACCTCTGGGGCGGCTGGTCCGACCCCGCCGGCACGGTGCCGTGGGGCGCCGACACGATCACGAACACCTGGTCGAACTCGAAGACCGTCACCGCCCTCGCGGCGCTGCAGCTCGTCGAGCGCGGCCGGCTCGACCTCGCCGCCCCGGTGGCGCGCTACTGGCCCGAGTTCGCGGCGGCCGGTAAGGCGCACATCACGGTGCGGCAACTGCTCGACCACACGGCCGGTGTGCCCGCCTGGGAGCAGCCGGTGACGGTGTCGGACATCCTCGATCAGGATGCCGCGGCCGCCCGCCTCGCGGCCCAGGAACCCTGGTTCGCCCCGGGCACCTCGCAGTCCGGCTACGCACTCGTGTGCTTCGGCCACCTGATCGGTGAGGTCGTGCGGCGCATCGACGGGCGCCCTCTCGGCCGGTTCGTCGCGGAGGAGCTCGCCGACCCGCTCGGCGCGGACTTCTGGCTGGGGCTGCCCGAGAGCGAGGAGAACCGCGTGAGCCTCGTCGTGCCGCCGCCGCGCGTGCCGCGCGACCCGGCGTCACGGCCCGAGCCGGGGTCGATCGCGACCCGGGCATACAGCGGGCCGATCCTCGGGGCGCGGGACAGCTGGACGCGGGAGTGGCGGGCCGCCGGCATCGGCGGGGCCGGCGGAACCGGCAACGCCCGCGCGCTCGCGCGCATGAACCAGATGCTCGCGCAGGGCGGCCTCGTCGAGGGCACCCGCCTGCTGTCACCGGCGGTGGTCGACGCGGTGTTCGCGCACCCCACCGACAGCACCGATCTGGTGCTGCGGCTGCCGTTGCGGTTCGGGCTCGGGTGGGCGCTGCCGCACCCGGTGTCGACTCCGTGGCTGCCGGGCGATCACCGCATCGCCTTCTGGGGCGGATGGGGCGGCTCGCTCGTCATCTGCGACCTCGACCGGCGCATGACCTTCGCGTACGTCATGAACCGCATGGCGGCGAGCGTCATCGGCTCCGATCGCTCGATCGACTACGTCACCCGCGCCTACGCCGCACTCGGCTGAGCATCGCACCCCTGCGGGTGCGAGGGTCAGTCCCGTTCGTCGTCGCGGTGGGGCAGCTCCCGGCGCGGGCGCCAGATCACGACGTCGGTCGCGCGGCGCACGCGCGTGCCCTGGCGGATCGTGACGACTGAGCCGGTGGAGCCGGCCGCGAAGACCCGGGCGCGCTTGTCGAGCTCGGCGCGCAGCGCCTGTTCGAGGTCGCGCACCCGCAGCGTGAGGTCGCGCACGCGGTTCTCGAGTGACACGATGCGCGCGATCGCCGGCAGGCTCATGCCGTCGGCCGACAGGCGCGCGACCTCGCGCAGCTGCTCGACGTGACGCAGCGAGTAGCGCCGCGACCCGCCCTTGGTGCGGTCGGGCACGACGAGGCCGAGCCGGTCGTACTGGCGCAGCGTCTGAGGGTGCATGCCGCTCAGTTCGGCAGCCGTCGCGATCGCGAAGATCGGGGCATCCTCGTCGATCTGCTCGCTCATGACCGGGCCTTCGCCACCAGATCTGCGCGCGGGTTCTCCTTCGGCTCGAACTCGCGGAAGCGTTCGAGCGCCGCACGGGCGTCGTCATCCAGGTGGGCGGGAACCGCGATCTGCACCTCGGCGAGCAGGTCGCCGGTGCCCTTCGCGGTCGTGATGCCGCGGCCCTTGACGCGCAGCACGCGCCCCGACGGGGTGCCGGGCGCGACCCGCAGCTTCACGATCTCGCCACCGAGCGTCGGCACCTCGATCGTCGCGCCGAGCGCCGCCTCGGTGAACGTCACCGGCACCGAGAGGCGCAGGTTCAGCCCATCGCGGGTGAAGACCGGATGCGGCCGCACGGTGACCTGCACGACGATGTCACCCGCCTCGCCGCCGTCGGGCGACGGGCGGCCGCGGCCGCGCAGCCGGATCTTCTGGCCGTCGGCGACGCCCGCGGGGATCTTCACCTTGAACGGCGCACCGTCCTCACCCTGCAGGGTGATGGTGTCGCCCGCCGCGGCGGTGACGAAGTCGAGCGTCGTGCGGGCCGTGACATCCGCCCCTCGGGTCGGACCGCCGAAACCGCGGAACCCGCCCGACGAACGGCCGAACGACCCGGTGCCGAAGCCGCCGCCGGGCTGGTTGAAGACGCTGTAGAAGTCGTCGAACCCGCCCGCACCGCCCCGGGGGGCGCCGCGGCCCTGGCCGAACATCGAGAACACGTCCTCGAAGCCGCCGGCGCCGGCGCCGCCCGCGGTGAAGCGGGCACCCGACCCCATCGCGCGGATCTGGTCGTACTCGGCGCGCTGCTCCGGGTCGCTCAGCACGGCGTACGCCTCGCTGACCTCCTTGAACTTGGCCTCCGCCTTCGCATCGCCCTGGTTCGAGTCGGGGTGGTACTGGCGCGCGAGCTTGCGGTACGTCTTCTTGAGATCGGCCTCCGACACGTCCTTCGAGACGCCGAGCACGGCGTAGAAGTCCTTGTCGAACCAGTCCTGGCTCGCCACCTGTGCCTCCTACTCCGCCGGAACGGCGACGACGACCTTGGCGGGTCGCAGCTCGATCGAGCCGAGGCGGTAACCCACCTCGACGACCTCGAGGACCGTCGTCTCGGTCGCGCCGGGGGTCGGCTGCTGGAAGATCGCCTCGTGCTGCTGCGGGTCGAACACCTCGCCCGCCGCGCCGTAGGTGACGAGGCCGATGCGCTCGGCGACGCCGCGCAGCTTCTCGGCGATCTGCGCGAAGGGGGTGCCCTCGGCGAGATCACCGTGCTTCTCGGCGCGGTCGAGGTCGTCGAGCACGGGCAACAAGCCCTTCGCGACCGATCCCTTGGCGCGCTCGATCTCGGTCTCGCGCTGCTCCTCGGTGCGCCGGCGGTAGTTGGCGTACTCCGCCTGCACGCGCTTGAGGTCGAGCAGCAGGTCGTGGTCTTCGGCGGATGCCTCGGCCACCGCGGCCTCATCGGACTGCACGGCGTTCAGGATGTCGTCGATCGTCAGCTCCGCCTCGTCCGCGACGGAGTCGGAGGCCTGCGCCTCCGACTCCGTCCGGTCGGGCTGAACCTCGTCGTCGCCTTCCGGCCGGTCGACGTTGTTCTCAGTCATGTGTCCGTCTTACTTCTTCTCGTCCTCGTCGTCGACCACCTCGGCGTCGATGACGTCTTCGTCGGGGTTGGGCACCTCGCCGTTGCCGGCGTCGGTGGCCGTCGGGTCGGCGGTCTCACCGGCGGCCTGCGAGGCCTGGTAGATCGCCTCGCCGAGCTTGCCCTGGCTCTGGTTGAGGGTGTCGAACGCCGCCTTCACCGCGTCGTCGTCCTCGCCGGCGAGGGCCGCCTTCAGCGCGTCGACGTCGGCCTGCACGCTGTCCTTGACCTCGGCGGGCAGCTTCTCGGCGTTCTCGGCGATGAGCTTCTCGATCGAGTACGAGAGCGTCTCGGCCTGGTTGCGCACCTCGGCCGACTCGCGACGCTTCTTGTCCTCGGCGGCGTGCTCCTCGGCCTCGCGCACCATGCGCTCGATGTCGTCCTTCGGCAGCGACGAGCCGCCGGTGATCGTCATCGACTGCTCCTTGCCGGTGCCCTTGTCCTTCGCGGACACGTGCACGATGCCGTTGGCGTCGATGTCGAAGGTGACCTCGATCTGCGGGATGCCGCGCGGAGCCGGCGCGATGCCGGTGAGCTCGAAGGTGCCGAGCGGCTTGTTGTCGCGGGTGAACTCGCGCTCACCCTGGAAGACCTGGATCGCCACCGACGGCTGGTTGTCGTCGGCGGTGGTGAAGGTCTCGCTGCGCTTGGTCGGGATGGCCGTGTTGCGCTCGATGAGCTTGGTCATGATGCCGCCCTTGGTCTCGATGCCGAGGCTCAGGGGAGTGACGTCGATGAGCAGCACGTCCTTGCGCTCACCCTTGAGGACACCGGCCTGCAGGGCGGCGCCGACGGCGACGACCTCGTCCGGGTTCACGCCCTTGTTGGGCTCCTGGCCGCCGGTGAGCTTCTTGACGAGCTCGGTGACCTGGGGCATGCGGGTCGATCCGCCGACGAGCACGACGTGGTCGATGTCCTCGACCTTGATGCCGGCCTCGGCGATGACGTCGGTGAACGGCTTCTTGGTGCGGTCGAGGAGGTCCTTCGTGAGGTCCTCGAACTTGGCGCGCGAGAGCGTCTCCGACAGCGACACGGGGCCCGAGTCGGTGAGCGAGAGGTAGGGCAGGTTGACGCTGGTCGAGTTCGAGCTCGACAGCTCCTTCTTGGCCTGCTCCGCGGCCTCCTTAAGGCGCTGCAGCGCGATCTTGTCGCCCGAGACATCCACGCCGGTGGTGTCCTTGAACTGCTTGATCAGGTAGTCGACGACCCGCTGGTCCCAGTCGTCGCCGCCGAGCCGGTTGTCGCCGGCAGTGGCGCGCACCTGGATGGTGGAGAAGTCGTCGTCCTTGCCCACCTCGAGCAGGGACACGTCGAACGTGCCGCCACCGAGGTCGAAGACGAGGATGAGCTCGTCCTCCTTGCCCTTGTCGAGGCCGTAGGCGAGGGCCGCGGCGGTCGGCTCGTTGATGATGCGCAGCACGTTGAGGCCCGCGATCTCACCGGCCTCCTTCGTGGCCTGGCGCTCGGCGTCGTTGAAGTAGGCGGGCACGGTGATGACCGCGTCCGAGACCGAGTCGCCGAGGTACTGCTCGGCGTCGCGCTTCAGCTTCTGCAGGATGCGCGCCGACACCTCCTGCGGCGTGTAGGCCTTGCCGTCGATCGCCTGCGTCTTCCAGTCGGTGCCCATGTGGCGCTTGACCGAGGTGATGGTGCGGTCGACGTTGGTGACGGCCTGGCGCTTCGCGGTCTCGCCGACGAGCACCTCGCCGTCCTTGGTGAATGCGACGACCGAGGGGGTCGTGCGGAAGCCCTCGGCGTTGGCGATGACCTTCGGCTCGCCACCCTCGAGGACAGAGACGACCGAGTTGGTCGTCCCGAGGTCGATTCCCACTGCACGGGGCATGTGTCTCTCCTTCAGAGGGGCGGATGTCGCCATCCGCCGGTGTTCACGTCGTCTCGCGATCAACGGGGTTGAGTCGCGATGACTCAAGGGTACGCCGACGCCGCGACGACGTCAAACACAACTTGATATGAGTTGGCTCAAGTTTGGGCGAGCGTCAGCTGCGCGCCTCGGGACCGGGCTCGCCGCCCAGACGCTCGACGAGGCGCTCGCGCGCGCGGGCGAGATGCTCGCGCAGCAGGGCGGCCGCGGCATCCCCGTCACCCGCCTCGATGAGGGCGAGCAACCGCTCGTGCTCGTCGGCGATCAGTGCGGTCGGCAGCAGCGACGCCCCCTGCACCTGCGACATGCAGAAGACGACCTCGGAGGCGAGCGAGGCGTACACCCGGCTCGTACGCTCGCTGCCGAGCGCGTCGATGAGGCTGCGGTGGAAGCGCATGTCGGGGTCGACCACGTCGCGCGGCGACGCGTCGTCGAGCGCGGCGATCTCGGCGTTCGCGGCGCGCGCGTCGTCGGGCACGCGGCGGGTGTGCGCGAGGGCGCGGAGCGCCTCGGCCTCGATGATCGCCCGCGTGCGATAGATGTCGCGCGCGTCGTCGGGGGAGAGCCGCACGACGCGTGCGGTCTTGTGGGCGCTGCGCACGAGCAGGCGCTCGCGCACGAGGTTCTCGATCGCGGCCTTCGCGGTGGGTCGGGCGACCTCGTAGGTGTCGGCGACATCCACCTCGGCGAGGGCCGCCTCGGGCTCGAGCTCGCCGGAGAGGACGCGGGTGCGCAGGTCGTCGGTGACGGCGTCGATCACCGAGACGACGGCGACTCTGGTGACCACGGCGCGAGTCTATTCCTGGGAACTCCTTATCGAGCACTTGACTTACATGTGCACTTGTCTAACAATCACTGCGGAAGGACCGCACCGCGAGTGGTCGCCTGTTCAGACGTCAGAGACTCAAAGAGGAGCTCCGCTCGTGTTCCATCAGATCCTCGACCCCGTGTTCGGGTCGCTCGTGCTGTCGGCGGTCGCCGCCGTCATCCCCCTCGCCACCGTGTTCGTGCTGCTCGGGGTGTTCCGGGTGAAGGCATGGAAGGCCGCACTCACCGGCCTCGTCCTCGCCCTCGTCCTCGCGATCGCCGTCTGGCAGATGCCCGCCCTGCAGGCGCTCAACGCGGCGGCGGACGGCGCCGTCTACGGCGTCATCCCGATCCTGTGGATCCTCGTGAACGCCCTCTGGATCTACCGGCTCACCGTCATCACCGGCTGGTTCGAGGTGCTCGGCGAGCGCATCCGCGCGATCAGCGACGACCAGCGCATCCTCGCGATCATCATCGCGTTCTGCTTCGGCGCCCTCCTCGAGTCCCTGGCCGGCTTCGGCGCCCCCGTGGCCATCTCGATCGCGATGCTGATCGCCGCCGGTATGAAGCCGCTGAAGGCCGCGATCGTGTCGCTGATCGCCAACACCGCACCCGTCGCCTTCGGCGCGATCGGTGCGCCGATCATCGCGCTCTCCGGCGTCACCGGCATCGACGTGCACACGCTCGCCCAGATGGCGGGCCGACAGACGCCGGTGCTCGCCGCCGTCGTGCCGCTGATCCTCGTGTTCCTCGTCGACGGACGCCGCGGGCTTCGGCAGACCTGGCCGATCGCCCTCGTGGCGGGCGTCTCGTTCGGCCTCGCCCAGTTCGTCACCTCGAACTTCATCACCGTCGAGATCACCGACGTCGTCGCCTCGATCGTCTCGGTCACGGCCGTGCTGATCATGCTCCGCTTCTGGACGCCCGCGGGCGTCGTCGCGACCGACGACGGCGGAGCAGCCGGTGTCCCCACCGTCTCGCGGGCGATCCCGACACCGTCGGGCCGCACGGCCACGGCCGTGGTCACGGTGCCCGAGGCGACGCGCATCGACACCGCCACCCGCTCGAAGGCCGCCCTCACCTGGCTCGCCGTGCTGCCCTACGTCGTGATCGTCGCCCTCTTCTCGATCACCCAGATCCCGGCCGTGTCGCAGTTCCTCGCGAAGTCGGCGACGCTCGTCTTCCCGTGGCCGGGCCTCACGATCACGGATGCCTCGGGCAAGGCGGTCTCGACCGTGGTCAAGCTCCCCTGGGCCAGCACCGGCGGCACCGTGCTGCTGGTCTCGGGCATCATCGTGGCGATCGTCTACCGGGTCTCCGCTCGGCGCGCCGTGCGGGCGTACGGCGCCACGATCCACCAGCTGCGATTCACGATCGTCACCGTCGTCGCCGTGCTCGCCCTCGCCTACGTCATGAACTTCTCGGGCCAGACGCAGAGCCTCGGGCACGCCCTGGCGGCGACGGGCGGCTTCTTCGCACTGCTCTCGCCCGTGATCGGATGGCTCGGAGTCACGATCACCGGCTCCGACACCTCCTCGAACGCGCTGTTCGGACTTCTGCAGGCCACCGCGGCGAAGCAGGCCGACCTCAGCCCCGTGCTCATGGCCGCGACCAATTCGTCGGCGGGTGTGCTCGGCAAGATGCTCTCGCCGCAGAACCTCGCCGTCGCGGCAGCCGCCGCCTCGATGACCGGCAAGGAGGGCGATCTGTTCCGCCGGCTCATCTGGTGGAGCCTCGGCCTGCTTGCCGTGTTCACCGTGTTCGTCTTCCTGCAGTCGACCCCGATCCTCGGATGGATGGTTCCCTGACCATGACCGCACACGCTCCCGCCCCCTCCCGTGCCGATCGCGGCGCACGGGAGGGGGCGGGCCTCCCCGTTCCGCTTCACGACGCGCTGGCCGCGGCATCCACCGTCACGACCCGCGCGATCGACCGCGTCGCGTACGCGAGCGACGCGTCCCACTACCTGCTGACCCCGCGGGCGGTCGTGACAGCGGAGAGCGCCGGCGAGGTCGCCGCCGTCATGGCCGCCGCAGGCGCCGGCGGCGCGCACGTCACCTTCCGCTCGGGCGGCACGAGCCTCTCGGGGCAGGCGGCGACCGACGACATCCTGATCGACACCCGCCGCGGCTTCCGCGACATCGAGGTGCTCGACGGGGGACGCCGCGTGCGCGTGCAGCCGGGAGCGACCGTGCGGCAGGTCAACGCCCGGCTCATGCGGCACGGCTTCCGGCTCGGGCCCGACCCGGCGAGCGAGGCGGCGTGCACGATCGGCGGCGTCATCGCCAACAACTCCAGCGGCATGGCCTGCGGCATCACCGAGAACACCTACCGCACGCTCGAGTCGATGACCTTCGTGCTGCCCTCCGGCACGATCGTCGACACAGCCGACCCCGACGCCGACCGGCACCTGGCCGACAGCGAGCCCGACCTCGTCGAGGGGCTGCGCGCGCTGCAGCGACGGGTGCGCAGCAACCCCGCCTCGGTCGCGCTCATCGAGCGGCAGTTCGCGATGAAGAACACGATGGGCTACGGCATCAACGCGTTCCTCGACTTCGAGAGCCCGGCGCAGCTGCTCGCGCACCTGATCATCGGCAGCGAGGGGACGCTCGCCTTCGTCGCCGAGGCGGTCTACCGCACGGTGCCGATCCACTCGCGCATCGCGACGGCGCTCACCGTCTTCCCGACGCTCGACGACGCGACCCGAGCCCTGCCGGGCCTGCTCGAGACGGGAGCGGCGACCCTCGAGCTGATGGATGCCACCAGCATCCGCGTGGGGCAGTCCTTCGCGGATGCGCCCGCCGCGATCCGCGGCTTCGAGGTCGCCGGCGAGGCCGCCCTGCTGGTCGAGTACCAGGCCGACGACGACGACCGGCTCGCCGAGCTCACGGCGGCCGGGGCGCGGCTGCTCGGCGAGCTGCCGCTGCTCGCGCCCGCGCGCCTGTCGACCGATGCCGGCGAGCGCGCCACGGCGTGGAAGCTGCGCAAGGGCCTCTACACGACCGTCGCGGGCGCGCGCCCCTCGGGCACGACCGCGCTGCTCGAGGACATCGTCGTGCCGGTGCCCTCCCTCGCCGCCACCTGCGAGTCGCTGCAGGAGCTGTTCACCCGCTACGACTACCGCGACAGCGTGATCTTCGGTCACGCGAAGGACGGCAACATCCACTTCATGCTCACCGACCGCTTCGAGGGCGATGCCGCCCTCGGGCGCCTCACCGGATTCACCGAGGCGATGGTCGACGTCGTGCTCGACGCCGGCGGCAACCTCAAGGCGGAGCACGGCACCGGCCGGGCCATGGCGCCCTACGTGCGCCGGCAGTATGGCGACGAGCTCTACGACGTGATGCGCGCGCTGAAGGCGCTGTGCGATCCGCGGGGGATCCTGAACCCCGGGGTCATCATCGACGACGACCCGACCGCGCACGTGCGCGACATCAAGCTGGCCGAGCCCATCGAGGAGGAGGCCGACCGGTGCGTGGAATGCGGCTACTGCGAGCCGGTGTGCCCGAGCAGGGACGTCACCCTCACCCCGCGCCAGCGCATCGTCACGCGACGCGCGATCGCCCGCGCGCGAGTGGCGGGTGACGAGCAGCTCGCGCGCGAGCTGGAGCGGGACTACGACTACGCGGGCGTCGACACCTGCGCGGTCGACGGCATGTGCCTGACCGCGTGCCCGGTGCTCATCAACACCGGCGCGCTCGTGAAGCGGCTGCGACGCGAGGAGCAGAATCCGGTGCTGGCCGCCGGGTGGAAGGCCGCCGCGCAGGCGTGGGGTCCGGTGACCCGGGCAGGATCGGTCGCGCTCACCCTCGCCGACCGGGCGCCCGCCGGCGCCGTGCGGGGCGCGACATCCGTCGGCCGGGCGCTGCTCGGTGCCGACACCGTGCCGGAGTACTCCGCCGACCTCCCCGGCGGCGGGCCGGGACGTCGTCGCCGCGAGGGGGAGCTGGGTGCCGGATCGGGCGAGCCGGTCGCCGTCTACCTGCCGGCGTGCGTGAACAGCATGTTCGGCGGCGACGGCCTCGGGGTCACCGAGGCGTTCGCGCGCCTGCTCGAGCGCGCCGGGCTGCGCGTGCTCGTGCCGACGGGCATCGAGTCGATGTGCTGCAGCACCCCCTGGACCTCGAAGGGCTACACGGCGGGCCGGGCCGTCATGGCCGAGCGGGTATCCCGCATCGTGCGCGAGGCGAGCCGCGACGGCGAGCTGCTCGTGCTCAGCGACGCCGCCAGCTGCACCGAGGGCTTCGCGCACATCTTCGACGACCAGGGCGTCGCCGTGCGCACCGAGGACGTCGTCGCCTTCACCGCGCGCGAGGTGCTGCCGCGGCTGGGCGAGGTGTCGCCGGTGGCGACCTCCCTCGTGCTGCACCCCACCTGCTCGTCGACGCAGATGGGTCTGAACGACGCGCTGCGCGCGCTCGGCGAGGCGGTCGCCGAGACCGTCACCGTGCCGGATGCCTGGGGATGCTGCGCCTTCGCCGGCGACCGCGGCATGCTGCACCCCGAGCTCACCGCGTCGGCGACCGCCGCCGAGGCCGCCGAGGTGCGCGCGATCGGCGCCGACCTGCACGCCTCGTGCAACCGCACCTGTGAGATCGGGATGACGCGGGCCACCGGACGCGACTACCGTCACGTGGTGGAGCTGCTCGAGGAGGCCACCCGCCCCTCGCTGTGACCGGCGGGCCGGCCGGGGGGACGGCCGGCCCGCCCCCGTCAGCATCGCCCTGCGGAAACGAACGCTACCGTTCGTTCACGCACCGGCAATAGCGTGTGCTCATGGCATCACTCGAGCCCCCGGCCGCCGCGCCCGCAGGCGCCGGAGCCGCGGCATCCGTCTCGTCCCTCGACGCCCGCACGCGGCGCGGCCGCGTGTTCGCCTGGGCGCTGTGGGACTGGGGGTCGGCGGCGTTCAACGCGGTCGCGACGACCTTCGTGTTCACGGTCTACGTCACGGGTTCGAGCTTCGGAGACAAGACGGCGAACTCCGCGGCGCTCTCGTGGGCGCTCGCGATCGCCGGCATCGTCGTGCTGCTGATCGCGCCGGTCACCGGGCAGCGATCGGATGCCTCGGCCCACCGCAAGCGCTGGCTCGCGATCAACACCGCGGTCGTCGTCCTGACCCTCGCGCTCATGTTCTTCGTGCACCCGTCGCCCGCCTACCTGTGGTTCGGTCTCGCGCTGCTCGCGATCGGCACGGTGTTCTTCGAGCTGGCGAGCGTCAACTACAACGCGATGCTCGCCCAGATCTCCACGCCCCGCACCGTCGGGAAGGTGTCGGGCTTCGGGTGGGGGATGGGATACATCGGCGGCATCGTGCTGCTGCTGATCCTCTACTTCGGCTTCATCGAGCCCGACGTGGGCCTGTTCGGCGTGACGGGCGAGGACGGCCTCGCCGTGCGCGTGTCGATGCTGATCGCCGCCGTGTGGATGGCGCTCTCGGCCCTTCCGGTGCTGTTCGCGGTGCCCGAGAACCGGCCGCTCGACCCGGAGGCGCCGCGGGTCGGGTTCTTCGCGTCGTACGGCGTGCTGTTCCGCAGCATCCGGGATCTGTGGACGCACAGCCGCCAGACGGTGTACTTCCTGTTCGCGAGCGCGATCTTCCGCGACGGCCTCACCGGCGTCTTCACGTTCGGCGGCGTGCTCGCCGCCGGCACCTTCGGCTTCACGCCCGGGCAGGTCATCATCTTCGCGATCGCGGCGAACGTCGTCGCCGGAGTCGCGACCATCGCGAGCGGTGCCCTCGACGACCGGTTCGGGCCCAAGCCGCTCATCCTGACCTCGCTTGTGGGTCTCGTGATCAGCGGACTGGCGGTGTTCGTGTTCCACGGCGGCGGGCAGACGATCTTCTGGATCTTCGGCCTCATCCTGTGCCTGTTCGTCGGCCCGGCGCAGTCGGCGTCGCGCACCTACCTCGCCCGGCTCATCCCACCGGGGCGCGAGGGGCAGGTGTTCGGGCTCTACGCGACGACGGGCCGCGCGGCCGTGTTCCTCGCACCGACCGCGTTCGGCCTGTTCGTCACGATCGGCGGCGCGCAGGTGTGGGGCATCCTCGGCATCGTGCTGGTGCTGCTCGTGGGCCTCGCACTGCTCATCCCCGTGCGGGCGGCCGGCGCGCCGCGCTGAACCGGGTCAGACGGATGCCGCGCGGCGCATCGGCACGTGCGGAATGTCGTCCTCGACGAACCCCGGGCCGCTGATCTCGAAGCCGAACCGCGCGTACCAGCCGGCGAGGTGCTCCTGCGCGTCGAGCACGATGTCGCGGCCCGGCCACCGCTCGCCCGCGCGGTCGACGGCCATGCGCATGAGGTCCGCGGCGAGCCCCCTGCCGCGGGCGGGCGGCGCGGTCGCGACCCGGCCGATGCGGGCGGGACCGGCCTCGCCGTCGGCGAGCAGTCGCAGGGTGGCGAGCACGTCGCCGTCCTCCTCGGCCCACAGCAGCTCGGCACCGGGCTCGATGTCGCGGCCGTCGAGCTCGGGGTAGGCGGCCTCCTGCTCGACGACGAACACGGCGACCCGCAGCCAGAGCAGACGGTAGAGGGTCTCGGCAGGGATGTCGCGCACGGCGGCACGGTGGAAGGCGAGGGTCACCCCGTCACGCTACCGGCGGGATCGGGGGTTGCGGCCGGTCTCACGCGGGCCAGGCCGCGGCGAGCTTCGCGAGCAGGCGCGCGAGCTCGGCGCGCTCGTCGTCGGTGAAGGCGGCGAGCGCGGTCTCGACGGCCTCCCGCCGGTCGATGCGGAATCCGCGCGCGAGGGTGCGGCCCTGCTCCGTGACGACGATGCGTGTGCGGCGAGCGTCGTCGGGGTCGGCCTCGCGGCGCACGAGCCCGAGGTCGACGCACTGCTGCACCAGCCGTGAGGCGCGCGGCTGGTCGACGCCGACGGCCTCGGCGATCTCGCTGACGGTGAGGGGCTCGGATGCCGCCACCACCGCGTCGAGCAGACGGAGGCGCGCCGGCCCCGCGAAGCGTCCGCTGCCGCCGCCCGCCCAGGGCGGCCCGCCCCATGCACCGGGGGCACCCGCGGCCCAGGGCCCGCCGCCGTGCGCGCCGGGTCCGAACCCGTGCCGGCCGCGCCCGCCGTGGGGGTGGGGGCCGTCGTGCCCGGTCACCCAGGGAGGCCGGGGTCCGCGCCGACCGCGCAGCTGCCCGAGGGCGGCGGCGATGGCGTCGACGGGGTCGGTGGCGGGGTCGTCGGCGGTCATGATCCGAGAATACATGCACCTTGACATGCATCACAGAAGCATGTACAAAGACATGTACATGCCACATGACATGTAATCGGCGTCTCCGGACGCGCCACGAAAGGACACCCCATGACTGACGAGACCACTCCTCAGACCCCCGCACCCGTCGGCTACTGGCTGCGCGCCGTCGGCGCCCTGCTTCGCAGCGGCGCGGTGCACTCGCCCCGCGAATTCCGCGAGCGCGTCGAGGCGGCGGCCAGCGCCGACGACCTCGCCACCACCTCGCGCACACTCGAGGCGATCGCCCGCGAGCTCGGCTGGGACGACTCCTACGGGATGCCGCGGCCCGGCGAGTTCGGCCACCACGGCGGCCCGCGCGGCCACCGCTTCGGCCCCGGGTTCGGCCCCGGCGCCGACTCGGACGCCCCGCACGGCTTCGGCCCCCGCGCCGGATTCCCGCCGTTCGGTCGCGGCCGCGGCTTCCGCCCGTTCGCGGGCGGCAACCGCCACCGCGGGTTCGGCCCCGGCGCACACCGCCGGTTCGGCGAGGACCTCGGCCGCGGCGAGTGCGCCGCCCACGCGGGGCACCACGGCCACGGCGAGCGCGGCGACCGTCGCCCCGACGCGCAAGGCGCGCGGGACGCGGCATCCGATGATCGCGGCTGAGCGCGATCAGACCGCGTGCACGGCGTGCGCGGGGGTGGGCCCGGTCGCGACCGGGCGCCCCTGCGCACGCGCCCACTCCGACCACGACCCCGGATAGACCCGCGCCCCGATCCCCAGCCGGGCGAGCACGAGCGCCGTGTGCGCCGAGGCGATACCCGAGCTGCAATACACGACGACCGGCACGCCGGCGCGCACTCCGACGTCGGCGAATCGCGCCGCGCTCGCCTCGACGGAAGCAGCCCCACCCTCGGGCGAGATGTGCACCGACGTCGGCAGGTTGAGGGCGCCCGGGATGTGCCCGGACACCGGATCGGCGGAGGGCACCGACCCGCGGTAGTGCTGAGGCGCCCGCACGTCGAGCAGCACCCCGGTCAGCGGCGCGAGCGCCGCCTCATCGATCGACGCGACGCCCGGATCCTCATCGCGCAGCGAGATGCCGCCCGGCTCCACCGCGACGTCGTGCGTGTCGAGCAGACCGCCCGACGCGATCCAGGCGCGCAGCCCGCCGTCGAGAACCCGGATGTCCACACCCCGACGGCGCAGCAGCCACCAGGCCCGCGCCGCCGCGACCCCGTCGTTGTCGTCGTAGGCGATCACGAGATCGCCCTCGTCGATCCCCCAGCGGCGCACCGAGTGCTCGAGGTCGGCCAACGCCGGCACGGGATGCCGCCCCGCCTCGGGATGGCCCGGCCGCGACAGCTCGCGCTCGAGGTCGACGTAGACGGCCCCCGGGAGATGACCGGTGATGTACGCCAGACGTCCCTCCGGGGCATCCAATCGCCACCGCACGTCGAGCAGACGCACCGGCCGCAGACCGGTCAGCGCCTCGGTGAGCCCGGCGACGTCGATGAGGGGGGACATGGCGCGAGTCTGCGCGCCGCCGCGCGCGAGCGTCATCCCGCCGGGCAACACGGCGACACGCGGCGCAACACGAGGTCATCCCCTCGTGCGCGGGCACGCGGTTTCTCTTTGTTTCGAACCGACGGCCCCGCACCCGACCGGGGTGGGTAGCGTCGATGTCATGTCCGATGCAGCCGAGGTCTCCCCCGTGTTCGACAGCCCGCACCTGCTCGGCGGCTCGCTGTCGCCCGACGACTTCAAGGCGCTCTTCCGCGGCCACCCGGGCGGCGTCGCCGTCATCACGGCCGACGACGGACGCGGACCCGTCGCCCTCACCGCGACCTCGGTCTCCTCCGTCAGCGCCGAGCCGCCGCTGCTGATCTTCTCGGTGTCGTCGCTCTCATCGGCCACCCCGACGATCGTCGCGGCCGACACGATCGTCGTGCACCTGCTCGACGCCCACGATCTCGACGTGGCCCGGCTCGCCTCGACCAGCGGTGTCGACCGCTTCGCCGACCCCGCGAACTGGTCGCGTCTTCCCACGGGCGAGCCCGTCTACAACGGTGTGCGCGCCTGGGTGCGCTGCGCGATCATCAACCGCATGGAGGCAGGCGGCTCCACCGTCATCGCCGCCCACGCGCTGCAGTCGAGCATCGCCCGCGACGTCGACCCCGGCGACCACGGCGACGCGCTCGTCTATCACAACCGCACGTGGCACCGCCTCGGCGACCACTCCCGTCTCGACTGATCCCGAGGAATCGTGTCCGACTACTTCGACCGCACCGCCGACCGCACCTTCACCAAGGTCTACAAGACCGAGACGCCCGACATCCTGCAGGCGTTCTCCGCCTTCGACCAGGCCGTCTTCGCCGAGGAGGGTCGGGCGATCCCGCTCAAGTACCGTGAGCTGATCGCCCTCGCCGTCGGCATCACCACGCAGTGCGTGTACTGCATCGACGCGCACAGCCAGAACGCCGTCAAGGCCGGCGCGACCGACACCGAGCTGGCGGAGGCCGCGTGGGTCGCTACCGCGATCCGCGCCGGCGGCGGCTACGCCCATGGGCGCCTCGCGTTCAAGCTCGCCGGCGACGCGCGCCCTCACGAGCACTGAGCGGCGAACCGCGATGACGTCGGCCGTCGAACAGGACGCGCTCGACCTCACCCGGGCCCTGCTGCGCATCGACTCGGTCAACACCGGCGACGCAGCGACGATCGGCGACGGCGAGACCCGCGCCGCGCGCCTCGCGCAGCAGGCGCTGGAGGAGGTCGGCTACGAGGTCGAGTTCCTCGAACCGCGACCCGGCCGAGGATCGATCGTCACGCGGCTCGCCGGTGCCGACCCGGCCCGCGGCGCCCTGCTCGTTCACGCCCACCTCGATGTGGTCCCCGCCGTCGCGGCCGACTGGACGCATCCGCCGTTCGCCGCCGAGATCGACGACGACGGCTACCTCTACGGTCGCGGAGTCGTGGACATGAAGGGCTTCGCCGGCACGCTGCTCGCCCTCGCCCGCCACTTCCGCCGCAACGAC
Source organism: Microbacterium sp. 71-23 (assembly GCF_001897265.1). Lineage (NCBI taxonomy): Bacteria > Bacillati > Actinomycetota > Actinomycetes > Micrococcales > Microbacteriaceae > Microbacterium > Microbacterium sp. 71-23. The sequence goes on along the minus strand of NZ_MKSL01000039.1, from coordinate 30,759 downwards.
ATCGTGCCCGCGCGCGACATCGTGTTCGCGTTCGTCGCCGACGAGGAGACCGGCGGCGTCTGGGGTGCGCGTTGGATCGTCGAGAACCGACCCGACCTGCTCGCGGGCGTCACCGAGGCGGTGAGCGAGGTGGGCGGATTCTCGATCCCCGCCGGGCGCCGGCGCGCCTACGTCGCCGCCGTCGGCGAGAAGGGGGTCGCCTGGGCGACCCTCACCGCCCGCGGTCGCGCCGCGCACGGCTCTCGCCCGACCGCCGACAACGCCGTCGTCCGTCTCGCTCGCGCGGTCGCCGCCCTCGGCGACCACCCCTTCCCGGTCGAGCGCACCGAGGCGCTCGACCGCTTCCTGCGGGTGTACGCCGCCCACACGGGCGAGCCCTTCGGTGACCTGTCCGACGCCCTCGCGCGCCTCGGCCACGCGGAGACGTTCCTCGCCGCCTCAGCCCGCGACACCGTCTCCCCCACGGTGCTGATCGCGGGCGACAAGACCAATGTGATCCCCGCCGAGGCGCGGGCGCGCCTCGACATCCGCGTGCTCCCCGGTCACGACGACTCCCTGCGCGCCGAGATCACGCGAATCGTCGGCGACGACATCGACATCCGCTGGGGCGGTTGGACACCCGCCACCCTCGCGGCTTCCGACTCTCCCCTGCTGGACGTGTTCGACCGTGCCATCGGCGCCGAGGACTCCGACGGCTTCGTCGTGCCCTACCTGCTGCCGGCCAGCACCGACAACAAGAGCTTCGCCCGGCTCGGCATCCATGGCTACGGCTTCGTGGCCCTGCAGGTGCCGCACGAGTTCGACGTGTTCGCGCAGTTCCACGCCGCGGACGAGCGCGTGCCGGTCGACGCCCTGCACTTCTGCACCCGCGTGACCGAGCGGATCCTGCGCACCGCCTGATCGCACTGTTACCGCGTGCGACGCGCGGTTGCGGCATGTGAAACGCGCCCTCCGGCGCACACCGGCGACGCCCCTACCGTGGCGGAAACGCGGCGACCGGCCGCATCCCCCGAAGGAGCAGGCATGACCGACACGCTCGCACGCGCCCGCGTCGTCGACGACCCGACCCCCGCCCCGGCCGCCCGGGTCGACCTCGGATCGTTCCGCGTCGTCCACACCCGGCACTGGTTCCGTTGGGTGCTCAGCGCCCTGCTGATCTTCGCGATCGCGCAGTTCGCGTGGTCACTCGTCGTCAACGAGAACTACGAGTGGGACGTCTTCGCCCGCTACTTCTTCTCCGAGCCGGTGCTCACCGGCGTCTTCGGGTACACCCTCACGCTGACGGTGATCGCCGCCGTCGTCGGATTCGGCCTCGGCACGCTGCTCGCGCTCGCCCGGCTCAGCGGCTCGCCGCTGCTGAACGGCATCGCCTGGACCTACATCTGGTTCTTCCGCTCGGTGCCGCTCGTCGTGCAGATCATCGTCTGGTACAACCTCGGCTACCTCTACCCGACGCTCGGCCTCGGCACGCCCTTCACGACCGACTTCTGGATCGTGCAGTTCCCGACGGTGCAGCTCATCAGCGCCTTCGCCGCCGCCGTGCTCGGCCTCGGCCTCCACCAGGCGGCCTACTCTGCGGAGATCATCCGCGGCGGACTCCTCAGCGTCGACCAGGGGCAGCACGAGGCGGCCGCGGCCCTCGGCATCCCGGCGTGGCGACGACTGAGCCGCATCATCCTGCCGCAGGCGGCCCGTTCCATCATCCCCAACGCCACCAACGAGGTCATCGGCCTCGTCAAGGGCACCTCGGTGGTGTTCGTCATCGCACTGCCCGAGCTCTTCTACGCCGTGCAGGTCATCTACAACCGCAACAGCCGGGTCATCCCGCTGCTTCTCGTCGCGGTCGTCTGGTACACGATCATCACCACCCTGCTGAGCATCGCCCAGTTCTACATCGAACGTCACTACGCCCGGGGGTCCGTGCGGGTGCTGCCCCCGACCCCCCTGCAGCGGTTCCGCCGCTGGGTGGCGCTGCGGTGGGCGCGTCTCGGTGACGAACCCCGCCCGGATGCCGCGGCGAGCCCGGCGGGCGCCGGCGCGGCCGCCGCATCCGCCTCGGAAGGAGCCTCGCGATGAGCGCCACCGTCGTCCCCGCCCGCACCGGGCGGGTCGAGATCCACAACGTCCACAAGAGCTACAACGGCATCGAGGTGCTGCGCGGGATCGACCTGGACATCGCCCCCGGCGAGGTCGTGGCGATCCTCGGGCCGAGCGGCTCGGGCAAATCCACCCTGCTGCGCACGATCAACCACCTCGAATCGGTCGACCGGGGCTCGGTCACCATCGACGGCACCCTGATCGGCTACGAGGTGCGCGGCACGAAGCTCCACGAGCTGCGCGAGCGGGAGATCCTGAAGCGTCGCACGCAGGTCGGCATCGTCTTCCAGAACTTCAACCTCTTCCCCCACCTCACCGCGCTCGAGAACGTCATCGAGGCACCGCTCGCACTGCGGCGCGTGGGGAAGACGGCGGCACGGGAGCTCGGCCTGGGCCTGCTCGAGCGCGTCGGGCTCGGCGACCGCGCCGACCACTACCCCCGGCAGCTCTCGGGCGGTCAGCAGCAGCGCGTGGCGATCGCCCGCGCACTCGCGCTGGAGCCCCGCGTGCTGCTCTTCGACGAGCCGACCAGCGCTCTCGACCCCGAACTCGTCGGCGAAGTGCTCGACGTGATCCGCGGCCTCGCGCACGCGGGCACCACTCTCGTGATCGTGACCCACGAAGTGGGATTCGCGCGCGAGGTGGCAGACCGGATCGTGTTCCTCGACCAAGGGGTGGTCGTGGAACAAGGCACCCCGGAGGACGTTCTCGTGCGCCCGCAGCATGCGCGCACACGGGACTTCCTCGCCAAGGTGCTCACCTGAGCGGAACCCCCGCCCGATCCGCCCCCCGACCCTCGGCCCACCCGGACCCGAGGACCACCGAAGGAGTAACACAGCAATGGCCATCAGCAAGAAGCAGGGCATCGCGGCCGGCATCGCCGTCGTCGCGGTGGCCGCTGTCGTCGGCGGCATCATCGCCGCCGTCAACATCGCGGGTGGGGCGAAGGCGGATGCCGCCGCCCCCGCCGCATCATCGTCGAACCCGGCGACCGACCAGATCACCTGGATCGAAGGGCACGAGGTCCCGGAGGCGGTCGCCGCTCTGAAGGCGAGCGGCTTCACGCCCATCAACCCGGGCAAGCTCACCGTCGCGGTCGCGGCCTACCAGCCGCCGCTCGCGTACATCCCGGAGGGTCAGACCGAGCCCGCCGGCACCGAGCCGAATTTCGGCAAGCTCATCGCGCAGGGTCTGGGCCTCACCTACAACCCGGTCGTGGTGGCGTGGGCGGACTGGCCGCTGGGAATCCAGTCGGGCAAGTACGACCTGATCACCTCGAACGTGACGGTGACCGAGGAGCGCAAGGAGCTCTACGACTTCGCGAGCTACCGTCAGGACGTGCTCGGCTTCTACGTGAAGTCCACGAGCTCGATCTCGAAGATCGCCACCGCCGACGACATCTCGGGCCTGAAGATCATCGTGGGCTCGGGAACGAACCAGGAGAAGATCCTCCTCGAGTGGAACAAGGACCTCGTCTCCCGCGGCAAGGCGCCGGCCGAGCTGCAGTACTACGACGACGTCGCCGCCGCGACGCTGGCCCTCCAGTCGGGTCGCGCGGACGCCAACTTCGGTCCGAACCCGACCGGAGCCTGGGAGGCTCGCGAGACCGGCGACATCAAGCTGGTCGGCACGATCCCCGGTGGCTGGCCGTTGACGGCCAACATCGCGGCGGCCACGAA
>NZ_MKSL01000039.1:0-26972 GCF_001897265.1 Microbacterium sp. 71-23 | reverse complement strand
GGGGACCTCGGTCCCCTCCCGCCTCCTCCCGTTTCCGACCCGCCACCGACCCGCGCAGGAGCAGACCGTGCCCGTTCCCCTCTCCATCCTCGATCTCTCCCCGTTCGGCACCGGCCAGACGCCGGCCGACGGCCTGCGGGCGAGCGTGCGCCTCGCCCAGCGCGCGGAAGCCCTCGGCTACGCGCGCTACTGGCTGGCTGAGCATCATCTCAACCCGGGCATCTCCGGCGCGCTCCCCCACGTGCTGCTTCCGCTCATCGCCCAGGCGACGGACCGTATCCGGGTGGGCACCGCCGCGACGATCATCGGCAACTACAGCCCTCTGCACGTCGCCGAGTCGGCCGGGCTGCTCGCCGCACTCTTCCCGGGTCGCGTCGATCTCGGCATCGGGCGCTCCGGGTCGACCAGCGCCGCCCAGACCCCCCACAGCTTCGCCGCGCTCACCGAGGGCGCGAAGGAGGACGTCACCGTCGACGGCCTGCTGATCCCGGCCGCCCCGGACTTCACCCTCGATCTGCAGCGCTTCGCGGTGCAGGCGCGCCTGCTGCGCCGCACCCCGGGTGACGCCGACCACTTCGAGCAGGACGTGCTCGACATCATCGCGCTCATCACGGGCGACTACGTCGCCCCGGAGGGCGTGCCGATCCACGCCACCCCCGCCGAGGGAACCGACGTGGACGTCTGGATCCACGGCAGCACGGCGGGCGCATCCGCCGCCCTCGCCGGCCGGCTCGGCCTGCCGTTCGGAGCGAACTACCATGTCGCCCCGACCTTCGTGCGCGAGGCCGTCGGCGCCTACCGCGACGCATTCCGGCCGGGACGCCTCGCCGAGCCGCGCGTCATCGTGTCGGTCGACGTGCTCGTCGCCGACAGCGAGGCCGAGGCGACGCGTCTCGCGGAGGGATATGCGCACTGGGTGCACTCCATCCGGGCCGGGCAGGGCGCGATCGTCTACCCCACGCCCGACGAGGCCAGCGCCCAGCCTCTGGATGCCGCCGCCCTCGCGGTCGTGCGCGACCGCCTCGCGACGCGGTTCGTCGGCACACCCGAACAGGTGGCGGAGCAGCTGGAGGCCCTGCAACGGGTGACGGGGGCCGATGAGCTGCTGATCACCACGATCACGCACGACCCGCGCGACCGCGAGCGCTCCGTCGAGCTGCTCGCCGAGACCTGGGGCCTCGCGGGTGCCCCGACACCGGCCACCGTTGGCGCGCACGCGTGACCGCGGCATCCGACTCACTCACCATTCGCGAGGCCAGACCCGATGAGTACGTCCGCGCCGGGGAGGCGACGGTCAGCGCGTACACGTCGGCCTACGGCGCGCTGACCGACGAGTACATCGCCTCACTGCGCGACGTGGCCGCGCGCGCCGACGGGGGTGAGGTGTGGCTCGCGCTCGACGGCGACGAGATCCTCGGGACGGTGTGGATGTCGCGGCCCGGCGAGGCCCTCTCGCATCTGGCCCGGCCCGGCGAGACCGACTTCCGGCAGCTGGCCGTGACACCCGCCGCCCAGCGCCGGGGCGTGGGGGCGGCCCTCGTTCACCACGTGATCGCCCAGGCTCGGGCGCGCGGCTCGCACCGGGTGGTCATGAACAGCGGCCCCGAGATGACAGGCGCCCACGCCCTCTACGCACGCCTCGGCTTCGTGCGGCTCCCCGAGCGCGAGCATCCCGTGGAGGTGCAGCCCGGCCGATTCATCGACCTGCTCGCGTTCGGCTACGACCTGACGCCGGCCTGAGCCCGACACGGCCCGCATTCGCGCGGTCCCCCGCGATATCGCCGCATGAGCATGTCAGCCGAGCTCGGCGAGATCGGCGAGGATGCGGCCGATCACCGGAGCGAACTTGAACCCGTGGCCGGAGAATCCCGCCCCCACCACCACACGATCGAACCGTTCGAGCACGAAACTCGCGTCGGGTGTCGACGTGTAGGTGCACGTCACCTCGCTGAACCGATCGGCGTCGACGCCCGGCAGCCACTCCCGGGCGTACCGTCGCAGCGCCTCGGTCAGCGACGGGTCGGGAACGAACGACCGCTCGTCGGGATCCACCACGGGGCCTGCTGCATGCCAACCGGCCTTGATACCGAGGCCCGGCGTCGCCATGCCGTACACCCCGGTTGGGAACCATCCCGTCTCCCCGGACGAATCGGCGATGTGGTTGAAGCCCGGCCAGGTCTCCTCGGCCGGCGCGATCGGCGCGAAGAACGCCGGCTGCTCCTGCGTCACCCGCAGCGGCGGCAGGGCGATCGACTCCGGGAGCAGTCCGCGGGTCCACGCACCCGCGGTGACGACGACGCGCTCCGCCGTCAGGGTGCGCTCACCCTCCTCGTCGCGCAGCACCACCGAGGCGCCGCGCTCATCGGCGCTCACCGACGCCACCCGGACTCCCTCGCGCACCTCGACCGCGGTCGCACGCGCCGCCGCGACGAAGCCGCGCACCGCGGCATCCGCATCGATGCGACCCGCTTCGGGCGTGTGCAGCACCGGCGTCTCGAAGCGGAACCCGGGCCACCGGCGCTGCGCCTCCCGCACATCGAGCAGGCGGGCGTCGAACCCGCCCGCGCGCACCGCGGTCGTGAGCGCCACGAGGTCGAGCCCGCTGCCGTGCGACACGATGCCGGTGCGGGTGATGAGCGGTGCACGCACCTCGTGCTCGAGAACGCGCCACAGCACCCGCGCTTCGCGCAGCCACGCGAGGTAGCCGGCATCGCCGTACGACACGTTGAAGTTGCGACTGGTGCCGTGCGACGCGCCCCGGTCGTGACCGACCCGGAACTGCTCGAGAAGGATCGTCGGGATGCCGCGTCGACCCAGCTGCCAGGCGGTGGCGGCGCCCATGACGCCCGCCCCCACGACGATCACACGCGCGTCGGTCACACCAACCTCTTCTCGTAGCAGCGGGAGAATTCGTACGCCGTGTACGGCGCGAAGATCGGGATCGGCGTGTAGCCGATGTGCTCGTAGAGCGCGATCGCCTCGGGCTGCCTATCGCGCGTCTGCAGGATCAGGCGGACGGCACCGGCATCGCGGCCGAGGCGTTCGAGCTCCGACATGAGGGCGCGCGAGGCCCCCGCCCCGCGCACGGCCGGGCCGATGTAGACCCGCTTCACCTCGACCTCGTCGCCGAGTCGGCGCAGTGCGGCGTGACCGACCGGCGTGCCGTCGGCGTCGTGCACGAGCACGGTGACGAGCAGGGTGGCGGGGTCGATCGCGAAGTCGGCCGGGTCGTCCTGGATGCCCGCGGCGGCGCGCGCCTCGAAGCGGTCGGCGTAGCGCGGACCGATCTCGGCATCCATCGCGTCGCGCAGCGCGGCGGCGCGTGGGTCATGCCAATCAACAGGGGTGATCGTCCAGGTCTGCGGTGCGCTCACCCGGACAGTCTGCCCGGCCCCGTACTCCTGACCTGGCGTGAGGGCAACGGTGGGTAACAGCGCCGGGGTCACAGGGTCGCCCCGGCGGTCGACGGCGCAGCACTCGCCGTCGCACCCACCGCCGGGACGACCTCTCCCGGCGTGCCCCATGCCGGGTTCTCCGGGACCGTCGCCCGACCCGCCCCGGGGTCGTCGTCGGTCCAGAGGTGTGTGGGGAACGAGCGGCGAAGCGCCGGGGCGACCTCGAGCGCGAATCGTTCCAGGATCTCCAGTTGCTGGGGGAAGGGGAGCGTCGTCGGCAGACTGATGGACTGCAGCGAGTGCCCGAGCCGGTCGTGGAAGCGTGCGATCTTGTCGATCACGTCGGCGGCCGTGCCGACGAGGGCGGGACCCTCGGCGACCGCGTGACGGATGTCGCGGAACGGGGTGTTGTTGCCGGGCACGTTGGTGGCCTGCACGATCGCCTCGTAGACGGGCCCGTACTGGGCGATCGCCTCCTCGCGGGTGTCGGCGATGAACAGCGCCCCGGCGCCGGCACCGACGAACGCGGTGCGCGGGTCGTGGCCGTGGCGGGCGTGTTCGCTGCGGTAGTGGTCGACGAGCACGCCGTAGTTCTCGAGCGGCTGGATGGCGTTGGCGCTGAACAGCGGGTCGCCGTGACGCGCCGCGAGGGAGGCGGAGAAGAGAGTGGTCGCCGACCCGTGCCATACCCTCGGTCGGCCGCCGTACGGTCGCGGCAGGGTCGTGACGTCGTTCAGCGGGCGTGTGAACGGCCCGCCGGGCCAGGTCACCGACTCCTGCTCCCAGAGCACGCGCAGCAGGGCGTACTTCTCCTCGAGCAGCTCCCACTGGTCGTCGAGCTCGAGGCCGAACAGCGGGAACTGGGCGGCTTCGTTGCCCTTGCCGATCACGAGGTCGAGTCGGCCTCGCGACAGCTGATCGATGGTCGCGTAGTCCTCGGCGACCCGCACCGGGTCGAGCACCGACAGCACGGTGACCCCGGTTGTGAGCCGCACGGTGCGGGTCGCCTGCGCGATCGCGGCGAGAACGACCGTCGGTGACGACGACAGGAACGGGCCCGCGTGCCGCTCGCCCACGCCGACGGCGTCGTAGCCGAGCTCCTCCGCCCGTACCGCGGCGATCACCGTCTGCTCGAGCCGTTCGGCCGGTGACACCTGGTGCCCCGACAGGGGGTCGGCGCGGTAGGGGATGATGTCGAGCAGCTGGGTTCTCATCGCGCGACCTCAGCAGGCGCAACCTCAGCAGGCGAGGCCTCGACGGGCGTGGCCTCGACGGGGGCGAGCTCGAGGCCGTGGGCGGTCACGTGACCGACCACGCGGGCCAGCGGCGTCTTCTCGCCGCCCTCGATGCCGACCGGCAGCCGGTTGCCGGTCGGTGGCAGCGGGCAGGTCGCGAAGTCGGTGTACGCGCACGGCAGGTTGACGGCCCGGTTGAAGTCGATCACCGTGCGGCCGTCGGCGTCGGGCGGGGGAACGGCGAGCGAGCGGCTCGCAGCGTACGTGGTGAGTCCGCTCGTTGCGTCGGTGAACAGCACGAGCAGGTCGTCGGTGCGTCCCGGGAACGCGATCAGCCGGAACTCCTCACCGCGCAGCGAGAACACCAGCTCGCCCGGGGCGTCGTACACGTGCTGGATGCCGTCGACGGCGGCATCGACCGTGATGGGCCGCGGTGCGTCGTACGCCTCGAAGCGGGCCTCCGCGCGCCAGCGCGTGTTCGGCACGTAGGTGGGGGTGCCGTGGTACCCGGCGAGGTAGGCCGCGTCGCGTCGACGAGGTCGAAGGATGTCGCGTCCCCCGCGCCGAGCGACCTCGATCACCCCGTCGGCGAAGCCGACGACGACCGAGGCCCGCTCGGCGATGGGCGCGAACCGGTGCCCGCCGGTGACCTCGCGCCCATCCACCGTGACGCTCTCGCCGGCGGCGAGGCGCACCTCGACCCCGTCAGGACCGGTCGTCCACGCCCCCGGCGCCCCCGCGGGCTGCACCGGCGTCTCGTCGAGCCAGTACAGGCCCGTCACGGCGAGGAACCCATCGTCGCTCGCGCGGCGTTCTTCGTGCGCACGATGCCAGCTCTCCCATTCCAGGGCGAAGGCGGCGCGGTCGAGGGCAGGGGCGGCGGTCATGAGAGTCCTTCGGGTGGAGGAGGTGGGGTCAGGCGACGGCGCTGCGCTCAGCGGCGCGGACGGGGACGGGCAGGCCGAGGTTGTCGCGCAGGGTGGTGCCCTCGTACTCCGTGCGCAGCGCGCCGCGCTCCTGCAGGATCGGCACGACGCGGTCGACGAACTCGTCGAGACCGGTCGGGGTGAGGTGCGAGCCGAGAACGACGCCGTCGGCGCCGCCGCCATCGACAAGCGCGAGCAGCTGGTCGGCGACCCGGTCGGGGGTGCCGGCGAAGGTCTCCACCCGCGACACCTCGCGGGCGAGGCCCCGCAGGGTGAGCGAGCGCTCCTCCGCAAGGGCTCGCCAGGTGCGCACCGTCTCGAAACGGTCCTGATAGAGGAATGCGCGACCCTGGATGAAGGTCGGCGCATCGGGATCCGGGTCGATGTCGGGCACCGGCCCGTCGATGTCGTAGTCGGAGAGATCCCGGTTCCACACCTGTTCGAAGATCACCCGGATGGTCCGTCCGGTGAGCTGCTGCTCGCGGATGTGAGCCGCCTTCTCCCGCGCCTGCGTCTCGGTGTCGGCGATCACGAACTCCGCTCCGGGCAGGATCTTCACGTCTCGAGGGTCGCGGCCGGCGCGGGCGGCACGCGCGCGGATGTCGGCGGCGAACGGCTGCGCCTCGGCGAGCCGGGAGAACGGCGAGAAGATCGCGTAGGCGTTGGCGGCGGCGAAGTCGCGGCCCTGCGGGGACACGCCCGCCTGCACCAGCACCGGCCGGCCCTGAGGGCTGCGCGGCACGGTGAAGCGCCCGCGAATGTCGAACTGGTTGCCGGTGACGTCGAACTCGCCCGCGCGGGCGTCGGCGAGGAACCGGCCCGCCCCCTTGTCGGCGACGATGGCGTGCTCTCCCTACGAGTCCCACAGGGCCCGCACCGCCGCCACGAATTCCTCGGCCCGCTCGTAGCGCTGGGCGTGCGGGAGGAACCCGCCGCGGCGGAAGTTCGCCCCCGTGAACGCGTCGAACGATGTCACGACGTTCCAGCCGGCGCGTCCGCCGGAGAGATGGTCGAGCGTGGCCACCTGCCGGGCGAGCTCGTACGGCTCGTTGAAGGTCGCGTTGAGCGTGCCGATGAGGCCGATGTGCTCGGTGACCGCGGCGAGCGCGGCCAGCACCGGCAGCGTGTCGGGGCGACCGGCGATGTCGTGGTCGAAGATGCGGCCGTCGCGCTCGCGCAGGGCGAGTCCCTCGGCGAGGAAGAAGTAGTCGAACCGGCCGCGCTCGGCCGTCTGCGCGACGTGACGGAACGACGAGAAGGCGATCTGGCTGCCGGCGTCGGGGTGCTCCCAGAGGGTCTGCTCGTTCACGCCGCCGACGTAGGCGGCGAGGATGATCGGGGTGCGCGTGGGGGTGGTCATCGGTCTGCTCCCGTCAGCGAGGGGGTGGCGTAGCGGCTGGGGACGGATGCCTCCAGCCCGAACCGTGCGCGCAGGGCCACGGCCTGGTCGTCGGCGGGGACGAGCACACCGCGAGCCGCGAGCAGCGGGACGAGGTCGGTGCCGATACGGGCCAGGTCGTCGGTGAGCACGGCGGGGCGCAGGCGCACGCCGTCGTAGCCGAGCTCGGCGAGCTGAGCGACGAGGTCGGCGATCTCGTCGGCGGAGCCGGCGACGATGCGGGTGTCGGAGGTCAGCGGGCGGCCCGCGGCATCCAGTCTCTCCAGACGTGCCGCGGCCGTCTCGTCGGGGCCGTCGAGCAGCACGAGGATGTCGGCGACGACCCGCAGCGGCTCGCCGACCCGCTCGACCTGTGCGGCCGCGTCGGCGACCTCGTCGAGGATGCGGCGGGCGTGGTCGAGGTCGGCGGGCGTGACGAACACGACGTCCGCGGATCCGGCGGCGAACCGGTAGGGAACGGCGGCGTGGGCGAGGGCCGCGACGACCGGCTGCCCCTGCGGCGAGCGCGGCGTGATCGATGGGCCGCGCACGCTCAGGCGCTCGCCGACGTAGTCGATGGTGTGCACCTTGTCGGCGTCGAGGAAGCGGTCGGTCGCGGCATCCCGGATCTCGGCGTCGTCCTCCCAGCTGTCCCAGAGGCGGCGCACGACCTCGACGGATTCGCCCGCGTCGCCGAAGATGTCGACGATGAAGGCCTCGACCTCGGGCGAGTGCAGCCCGCCCTCGAGCGACGGCACGGAGCGGCGGCCGACGTGCGCGGCCTCGTCGGGGCGTCCCGACACCTTCGGCTGCCAGCCGGCGCGGCCATCGCTGATGTGGTCGAGGGTGGCGACGGCCTTCGAGACGTGGAACGGCTCGGTGTAGGTGGTCGTCACCGTCGGGATGAGTCCGATGGTGCGGGTGAGCGGGGCCACGCGCGAGGCGATCAGGAGGGCGTCGAGACGACCGCGCACCTCGTCGGTGCGCTCGTCCGGCACGTTGTACTGCGCCGACTGCAGCGCCAGCGAGTCCTCGATCGTCACGTAGTGGATGCCGCCGGCTTCGGCGGTGCGCACGAGGTCGACCCAGTAGTCGGGGGTGAACAGCTCGTCGGGGCGTGCGCTCGGCTCGCGCCAGGCGGCGGGGTGCCAGCCGGCGCCGTCGAGGGCGACGCCGAGGGTGAAGGGTCGGCTCATGGAGCGCTCCTCGGTGGTGGTCGTGCCACGAGCCTCGTCGCCGCCCACCGGGTCGGCGACGAGGGGTGTCAACATGGGTCACGCGCCGTCATGCGGGGTAACCGGACGCCCGGTCACCCCGCACGTCATCACGCGGCGACGGTCTCCCGGGCGGATGCCGCCACCCACCCGAGATGCGGCAGCACGTGCTCGACGATGTCGCCCAGGACCTGCCGATACTCGTCCGAGGTGAACGCGTACGGCAGGGCGACCCTCAGCTCGGTGAGGCCGTCGAACGCTGGGTCGGCGGCGAGGCGCTCGGCGATCTGCTCGCCGGTGCCGATGAGGTCGCGCCCGAAGCGTGTGCCCCGCGGGCCGACGGCCGCCTGCGTTCGCTCGTCACGCGCCGCGGCGTAGCCGGTGTAGTGGGCGCGCTGCTCGTCGGTCGTCGAGTCGAGCGGCAGGATGACCCGCTCGACCCCGACGGCCGCCCCGCTGCCGGCGAACTCCTGGTAGTAGAGGTCGATGTGCGCGCGCTGCGCGGACTCGAACGAGTCGTGCCCGTCGCCGTCGGCGAGATTGCCGAGCAGCAGCTTCAGACCGCGGCGGGCGGTCCAGCGCACCGAGCGCTCCGATCCTCCGCCGAGCCACACCCGCGAGCGCAGACCCTCGACGTGCGGCTGCACGCGCGGCGACTGGGTGCCGTAGGGTGTGGCGACGTCCTCGCCGAGCACGTTGCCCTCGAGCGCGGTGAGGAATCGCTCGATGAGCTCGTACGGGTCGGTCGTCGACGCCGCGTCGGGCCGGGCGAGGTCGGCGAGCAGGTCGGCGTGCGGCGCCGACGTGCTCACCCCCACGTTGACCCGCCCGCGGGACAGTGCGTCGACGGTCGCGAAGTCCTCGGCGAGGCGGAACGGCGTCTCGTACCCGAGGGGCACGACGTCGGTCTCGAGCCGGATGCGCAAGGTGCGCTGCGACGCCGCGGCGAGGAACGGGAGCGCGGAGGAGATTCCGCGCTCCACGTGCCGCTGCCGCACACCCGCGACCTGGTACCCGGCCTGCTCGCCGAACTCCACCAGGTCGAGCACCTCGGCCAGCCCGGTGGCCGGGTCGTGCTCGGGGTAGTTGCCCGCGAGGATGAACCCGGCCCGGCCGATGATCGGTTCGCTCACGACGAGGCCTTCCACGCGCCGACGAGACTGTCGAGGCGAGAGTCGGCGCCGAGGGTGACCCCGTGCACGGCGGTCTGCGTGCCGATGATCGACGTGAGCTCGTGCACCGGCACCTGGTAGTACTGCGTGGCGATGCGGTCCTGGATCTGCCCGATGATGGCCGTGCGCTTGGCCGCGTCGCCGGCGGCGAGCTGGGCCTGCAGCAGGTTCTCGAGGTCGGCGTCGGCGATGTTGTACTTCGAGGTGGCGGCCGAGAACGTCGTGCGCAGCACGTCGCCGTCCGCGCGCGAGAGGTTGCCCCACTGGATGTCCCAGGTGCCGGCGGTCTGGGCGGCGAGGAACTCGGGAACGGTCGAACCGGTGAGGGTGACCTCGATGCCGACGGCCTTCAGCTGCTGCTGGATGAGCTCGAGGGAGGTCTTGTTCGGACCGAAGTTGGTGATCCAGATGAGCGACAGCGACAGGCGCTGACCGTTCTTGGTGCGGATGCCGTCAGACCCGACGGTCCAGCCGTCGTCGTCGAGGAGCTTCTTCGCCCCGGCCTGGTCGTATCCGAAGTGGGCGCTCTCATCGACCCAGCCGGGGGTGTTCTTGGCGAGCACGCTGGTGCCGACATTGAAGAGGTCGTTGAGCGCGGTGTCGCGCACCTGCTGCTTGTCGACGGCCTCGGCGATCGCCTGGCGCACCGCGATGTCCGCGGTAATGGAGTGCCCGAGGTTGAAGGAGAGCCCGAAGCTGACACCCGGGTTGCCGCGGTCGACGAGGCTGAGCCCCGCGGAGGTCAGGGCCGCGACATCCGTCGGCTGCACGCTGCCGATCGCGTCGAACTGCTGCGACTCGAGCCCGCCGGTGCGCACGCTCGCCTCGGGGACGATCTGGAACGTGACGGTGTCGAGGTGGGCGGCGCCGGAGTTGCCGAGGGAGGCCGGCCCCCATGCGTAGCCGGTGCGCTTCTTCAGCACCGTTGAGACGTTCTTCGTGTACGAGGCGAGGGTGAAGGGTCCGGTGCCGACGACGGCCTTGCCGTCTGCGCGGGAGTCGTACAGTGTCTGCGTGGTCGCGGGTGACACGATGCCGAGGCCGACCGAGGTGGTCGCCTGCGGGAACGCGGCGTTGGGCTTCGAGAAGTCGACGCGCACGGTGTGGTCGTCGACGACGGTGGTGTCCTTGTAGCCGACGAAGCTGGAGGCCGATCCGCTCTTGGCCCCCGCGGCGACGATGTCGTCGAAGGTGTCCTTGACGGCGGTGGCCGTCAGCGGCGTGCCGTCGGAGAACGTGACGTCGTTGCGCAGGGTGAGGGTGAACTGGGTGGCGTCGTCGCTGGCGGTGTAGCCGGTCGCGAGCCACGGCTGCAGCTCGTCGGTCTGCGGGTTCTGGTAGAGCAGCGAGTCGACGAGCTGGCGGGTGACATACCAGGTGTCGTTACCCGACCCGATGCCCGACGGGTTGAGGGAGATCGGGTCGTTGGCGACCGCGAAGGTGAGCGCGCCGCCGTCGACGGGCTGGGCGCTGGCGGTCGACGCGGGGGTCGACGTGCCGGCACACGCCGACAGGGCGAGCGCCGCCGCGAGCGCGGCGGCGACGGGCAGGATGACTCTGCGCAGTGACATGGTGGGTGCTCCTCGGTGAAGGGGTGTGGGAACGGATGCCGCGGGTCGGTCGACGCACGGCGGGGGGTCAGTGGGACGTGCGGACGCGCCCGGGGATCGCGTTGATCAACGCTCGGGTGTACTCGTGGCGGGGGTCGCCGAGCACGTCGGCGGCGGTTCCGCTCTCGACGACGCGTCCGCCGCGCATCACCGCGACGCGGTGGGCGATGCGACGCACGACGGCGAGGTCGTGGGAGATGAACAGGTAGGCGAGGCCGAGGTCGGACTGAAGGTCGGCCAGCAGGGTGAGGATCTGGTCCTGGATCGACACGTCCAACGCCGACACCGGTTCGTCGAGCACGACGAGCTCGGGGTGCACGGCGAGGGCGCGGGCGATCGCGACGCGCTGCCGTTGGCCCCCGGACAGCTCGGCGGGTTTGCGGTCGAGGGCGGACGCAGGCAGGGCGACACGATCGACGAGCTCGACGGCGCGGCGGCGCCGTGAGGCCCGGTCGCCGATGCGGAACGCGGCGAGCGGGTCGGCGATGTTCTGCGCCACCGTGAGGCGGGGGTTGAGGGCGGCATAGGGGTTCTGCTGCACGAGCTGCACCCGCCGGCGGATGCCACGCAGGGCCGCACTGCCGAGGCGGGTGACGTCGGCGTCGCCGTAGGCGATGGTGCCCGCAGTGGGCTCGTCGAGGCGCAGCACGAGGCGGGCGGTGGTGGTCTTCCCCGACCCCGACTCCCCCACGAGCGCGAGGGTCTCGCCGGCGGCGATCACGACATCCACGCCGTCGACGGCCCGGAACCGTCCGCCGCCCTGCGCGCGGGGGCGCGGGAACTCCTTGACGAGGCCGCGCGCCACGACGAGCGGCGCACCCGGCGCGGCGGCGGTCGTGGGCGGCGCCGCGGGGGCCGCGGCATCCGACCAGACGGCGTCGAGACTCGGCGCCGCGGCGATCAGGCGCTTCGTGTACGGATGCCGCGGGTCGCCGAGCACCTCGTCGGGAGTGCCGCTCTCGACGATCTCGCCGTCGGTCATCACGAGGATGCGGTCGGCGCGGTCGGCGGCGACGCCCAGATCGTGGGTGACGAGCACGAGGCTCGTGCCCGCCTCGCGCTTCAGGGTGTCGAGATGATCGAGGATCTGCCGTTGCACGGTCACGTCGAGGGCGCTGGTGGGCTCGTCGGCGAGGATGAGCGCCGGTCCCGCGACGATCGCGAGCGCGATGAGCACGCGCTGGCGGAGTCCGCCGGAGAGCTCGTGCGGGTACTGGGCGGCGCGCAACTCGGGGTCCGCGATGCCGGCGCGGCCGAGCGCGACGATCGCCTGGCGACGGGCCTCGTCGCGGTCGGCCAGCCCGTGGATGCGCAGCACCTCGGCGATCTGCGTGCCGACGCGCACGACCGGGTTGAGGCTGACCACCGGGTCCTGCGGCACGAGGCCGACGGCGCGGCCGCGCACGGCGCGCAACGCGCGGTCGTCGGCGGCGAGCAGGTCGGTGCCGTCGAGCAGCACCCGCCCGGCGGTCACGCGCCCGCCCCGGGAGAGCAGCCGCAGCAGGGCGTGCACGGTGGTCGACTTGCCCGACCCCGACTCGCCGACGATCGCGAGGGTCTCGCCGCGGGCGAGGGTGAACGAGACGTCGCGCACGGCGACGACCGGCCCGCGGCGGGTGGTGTACTCGACGCGCAGGCCGTCGACCTGCAGCAGCGCGGCGGTCATCCCCACCCCTCCCCGTCCCGGTCGAGCGCTCGCGAGACGCGGTTCGCCGCGAGCACGGTGAGGGCGATCACGAGGCCGGGGAGCGTCGTCAGCCACCAGGAGGTGCGTAGGAAGTCGCGGCCGTCGGAGACGAGCGAGCCCCATTCGGGGGTCGGTGGCTGCGCCCCGTAACCGAGGAAGCCGAGCGCCGAGACGGCGAGGATCGCGCCGCCGAACTCGAGCACCGCGAGCACGAGCACCGGGCCGACCGAGTTCGGCAGCACGTGGCGCAGCAGCACGCGCAGCCGGGTGTTGCCGGATGCCCCGGCCGCCTCGATGAACGGAGCCGACCGCACCCGGATCACCTCGGCGCGCATGATGCGCGAGACGGCCGCGATCGAGGCGACACCGACGGCGATGGCGACGTTGATGGTGCCGAACCCGAGCGCGGCGATGATCGCGAGAGAGAGCAGCAGGCTCGGGATCGCGAGCAGCACGTCGGCGATGCGCATGATCACGCTGTCGACCCAGCCGCCGAGGAAGCCGGCGACGAGGCCGAGCAGCGCACCGATGACGAGGCCGACGAGCACGGCCGCGGACGCCGCCGAGATGGTGAGCCCGGTGCCGTGCACGACGCGGGTGAACAGGTCGCGGCCGATCTGGTCGGTGCCGAACAGGTGCGCGAGGCTCGGACCCTGCAGCTTGTCGGCGGGAGCGGCGAGCAGCGGGTCACCCGGTGCGAGAAGCGCGGGCACGAGAGCCGACACGATCACCAGGACGAGCCAGACGACGCTGACCACGAGCAGCGGCTGCTCACGCACGGCGACCAGCAGGCTGCGGGTGCGGGAGGGGGCATCCGTCGCTCCGCCGGCGCGCTCGCGCACGGCGTCGTCGAAGCGGTCGGCGGCGGTGTCGGCGAACCCGTCGCCGACGGCCGCGGGCGAGGACGTGACGAGGGCGGTGACCTCGCTCATCGGGCACCTCCGGCGAGGACGGGGGGCGCGTCGACCGGCGCGGACGCACCGGAGGAGGGCGCGGGCGGCTCCGACGACGCCCGCGCCCTGGCAGCGGCCCGTCGCACGACGACCGAGATGCGCGGGTCGAGCACGGGGTAGAGCAGATCGACGAAAAGGTTCGCGATGACGAACGCCGCCGCCGCGAACAGTACGACGCCGAGCACGACCGGGAGGTCCTGCTGCTCGACCGCCGCCGCGGTCACGCGGCCGATCCCGGGGCGTCCGAACACGGTCTCGGTGACGACGGTGCCCGCGAGGAGCTGCCCGACGATGAGACCGGTGATCGTGAACGCCGGCAGTGACGCGTTGCGCAGGGCGTGCCGCAGGTGCACCCGCGAGCGGCTCGCGCCCTTGGCGCGGGCCGTGCCGATGAACGGCTCTCCGAGGGTCGCGCTGAGGCTCTTGGCGAGCAGCTGGGAGATGTTCGCGCCGGCCGGCACCGCCAGCACGATCGCCGGCAGCGCCGCCGCCGCGAGCGTGCGGTCGCCGACGGCGGGGAAGATCGGGATCTGGAACGAGAACCACTGGATGAGGAGCAGGCCGAGCCAGAACGACGGCACCGCGACACCGAGCGGCGGCATGGCGAGCAGGAGCGAGCGCAGCCACGCGATGCGGAACCAGGTCGCCCCGACGGCGACGGCAGTGCCCACGATCACCGCGATCACGAGCGCGAGCGCGGCGATCTGCAGGGTCGGGGGGATGGCCTCGCCGACGACCTGGGCGACCGGACGCCCCGAGGTGATCGACGTGCCGAGGTCGCCGTGCAGCAGCGCGCCGAGCTTGTCGAGGTACTGCTGCCAGAGGGGCTTGTCGAGACCGAACTGGTGGCGCAACTGGTCGAGCTGCGCCTCGGTCACATCGGTCGCGTCCGCGCCGGCGAGGATCTTCACCGGGTCGGAGGGCAGGGCGAACAGCAGCAGGAACGCCACCGTGTACGCGGCCCACAGCACGAGGACGGCTTGCGCCAGCCGTCCGAGGATGTAGCGAGTCATGGCATCGCCTCCGTCGTGGCGACATGGGGCTGCCGCCGAGGTGCGATCCTGCGACGGCGTGCCCGTGCCCCGCGGACCCACCCGTCATCCGCTGTCGCTCACCGTCACGCGAGGTCACACGCCGGTCCGTGTTTCCCACGGTGACGCGTCGTATTGGCGGCGGGGCCGCGGCACCCGAGGGTGGCACCATGAGTCAGCACCTGCCGCTCGGCGTGCGCCTGTCCGGCGCCGCCGCGACGCCCCGTCACGATCAGCCGGCCGCCCGCGTCACGTGGTGGCGCGACGCCGTGCAGCGCCTCGACCGGGGTGGCGCGACGCTGGTGACGATCGACGACGCACTCGGCCCCGACCCCGAGGCGCCCGACGCCGTGCGGCCCGACGCGCTGCTGCTCGCGTCGTACCTCGCCCCGCTGACCTCGCGCATCGCCCTGCTTCCGACGGTGACGACGACCCACACCGAGCCGTTCCATGTGGCGACCGCACTGCAGACGCTCGACTTCGCCTCACGCGGCCGCGCCGGCTGGGTGGTCGCCGTCTCCCCGCTCGACGCGCACGCCGCGCAGTTCGGGCGTCGCACCCTGCCGACCGACGCCGCCGTGCGCGCCGACGACCTGTGGGACGAGGCGGGCGACGTCGTCGAGACCGCCCGCGCCCTGTGGGACAGCTGGCAGGACGACGCGATCATCCGGGATGCCGCCTCCGGCCGCTTCCTCGACCGTGACCGCCTGCACTACGTCGACGTCGAGACGAGCCGCTTCTCGGTGAAGGGCCCGTCGATCGTGCCGCGGTCGCCGCAGGGCCAGCCGCTCGTCGCGGTCGATGTCGTCGACGCGCACACCCGCCGGATCGCCGCCCACCACGCCGACCTGGCGTTCGTCGACGCCGCGCTGCTCGACGAGGTGGCCGGGGTGCGCGCCGAGGCTGCGGCATCCGATCGTGACGAGGCGCTGCGCGTGTGGGTCGACCTCGAGGTGCTGATCGAGGCGGACCCGCAGCTCGCACGCCGCGCGGCCGACCGTCTCGGCCTCGCGCCGGCGTTCGTCGGCACGGCCGACGGCGTGCGGGAGCGGCTCGCCGAGCTCTCCGCGGCCGGCGCCGACGGCGTGCGGCTGGTGCCGGCGCGGCTGCCCGCCGACCTCGACGCGATCCTGTCCGACGTGCTGCCCGACACCGTCGGCGCGCCTGCCACGGCTCGGGCGGCCCTCGGTCTCGCCCGCCCCGCCAACCGCTTCGAGAAGGTGCTCGCATGACCGCCGAACCCCGCCGCCAGATCCATCTCGCGGCGCACTTCCCGGGCGTCAACGCGACGACCGTCTGGTCCGACCCGCTGCATCGCAGCCAGATCGAGTTCTCGGCGTTCGAGCATTTCGCGCGCACCGCCGAGCGCGGCCGCTTCGACTACCTTTTCCTCGCCGAGGGGCTGCGCCTGCGGGAGCAGAAGGGCGTCATCCACGAGTACGACGTGGCCGGTCGGCCCGCGACGCTCGCGGTGCTCGCCGCCCTCGCCGCCGTCACCGAGCACATCGGCCTCGTCGGCACGCTGAGCGCCACGTTCAACGAGCCGTATGAGCTGGCACGCCAGCTCGCGACGCTCGATCTCGTGTCCGACGGCCGCGCCGGCTGGAACGTCGTGACCACCAACGACGCGTTCCACGGCGCGAACTTCCGTCGCGGCGCGTTTCTCGACCACGCCGACCGCTACGT
The DNA here is from genome assembly GCF_001897265.1 of Microbacterium sp. 71-23. Classification (NCBI taxonomy): domain Bacteria; kingdom Bacillati; phylum Actinomycetota; class Actinomycetes; order Micrococcales; family Microbacteriaceae; genus Microbacterium; species Microbacterium sp. 71-23. The sequence continues at coordinate 10,685 of NZ_MKSL01000039.1, read as the reverse complement.
GCGCGCGGCGGAGTTCATCGACCTCGCCTCGCAGCTGTGGCGGGCATGGCCACAGGGCGCGGATGCCCCGCAGCCGGTGGCGTTCCACGGCTCGCAGTTCGATGTGCAGGCGCTGCCGACGCTGCCGGGCAGCCGGCAGGGCCGCCCGCTGATCGTGCAGGCGGGCGACTCCGACGAGGGTCGCCAGTTCGCGGCCGAGAACGCCGACGTGATCTTCTCGCGGCACACCGGGTTCGACGAGGCCCGGGCGTTCTACGACGACGTGAAGCGGCGGCTCGGCCCGCTCGGCCGCGCCGAGGACGACCTCAAGATCCTGCCGGCGGCGACCGTGATCCTCGGCGACACCGCCGAGGAGGCCGCCGAGCGCGCCCGGGTCGTCTCGCGCGCACAGATCACGCCGCCGACCGCGATCGCGTTCCTCGAGCAGGTGTGGGGAACCGATCTGTCAGGCCTCGACCCCGACGGTCCGCTGCCGGCGTTCGATCCCGACCCCGAGTCGACGGTGTTCGCCGGCCGGGTGCGGTTCGTCGCCGACCCGGTGGCGACCGCGCGCGAGTGGCGCGCCCTCGCCGAGGCCGAGAACCTCAGCGCCCGTGACCTGGCGGTGCGCTTCCTCGGGCGGCAGTCGTTCGTCGGCACGCCAGAGACCGTCGCCGACGCCATCGACCACGCCGTGCAGCAACGCGCCACCGACGGCTTCGTGGTCGTCGGCACCACGTCTCCGCACGGTCTCGACGAGTTCGTCGAGCGGGTCATCCCGCTGCTGCAGGACCGCGGCTCCTACCGCTCCGAGTACCCCGAGCGCGCGACGCTGCGAGAACTGCTCGACGTCGGAGCGTGACGGATGCCGCGGCCCCGAGGCGCGGCATCCGTCACCGCCCGGGCGACCCGGCGTCGGTGATGCTGACGTCGGTGCGGTGGAAGTTCTGGAACGACCGCGACGCGGTCGGGCCGCGCTGGCCCTGGTAGCGGTTGCCGTACGGGCCGGAGCCGTAGGGGTTCTCGGCCGGCGACGACAGGCGGAAGAAGCACAGCTGGCCGATCTTCATGCCCGGCCACAGCTTGATGGGCAGCGTCGCGACGTTCGAGAGCTCGAGGGTCACGTGCCCGGTGAAGCCGGGGTCGATGAAGCCGGCGGTCGAATGGGTGAGCAGGCCGAGGCGTCCGAGCGACGACTTGCCCTCGAGGCGGGCCGCGATGTCGTCGGGCAGGGTGACGCGCTCGAACGTCGACCCGAGCGCGAACTCGCCCGGGTGCAGGATGAACGGCTCGTCGGGGGCGACCTCGATGAGACGGGTCAGCTCGGGCTGATCGACCGCCGGATCGATGAACGGGTACTTGTGGTTGTCGAACAGCCGGAAGTAGCGGTCGAGGCGCACGTCGACGCTCGACGGCTGCACCATCGAGGCATCCGAGGGCTCCAGGCCGATGCGGGCGGAGTCGAGTTCAGACCGGATGTCGCGATCGGAGAGCAGCACGCGATCAGCGTAGCCGCCGGGCGCGGTTGCTATGCTGGCGAGGCGCCGTCAGGCGTCATCCCGGCGGTCACGCCGCCTCGGGGCTGTAGTTCAATGGCAGAACTTCTGCTTCCCAAGCAGACAGCGCGGGTTCGATTCCCGTCAGCCCCTCCACCTTCTACACCTATATCGCCCGCGATAACTCTCGGGTACCCTGGCGCCGTGGACATCAGGGCGCAACGGGAAGCGGCGGGCATGAGTCAGTCGCAGCTCGCTCTGGCCTCCCAGGTCTCGCAACCCAACCTCTCGGCCTACGAGAACGGTCGTCGTTCGCCCAGTGGCGCCGTCGTCGAACGCATTCGCACAGCACTCGCCGCGACGGCCTCCGAGCGCGTCGCTCGCCACCGCGACGAGATCCTGAGGCTCCTCCCCGCGTACCACGCGACGACCCCGCGGCTCTTCGGTTCCGTCGCCCGCGGCAGCGCCCACGGGGCATCCGATGTCGATCTGCTCGTCGACTTCACCGACGAGGCCACGCTGCTCGACGAGGTCGGTTTGCGCATCGCCCTCACCGACCTCCTGCAGGTGGAGGTCGACGTCGTTGGGGCGGATGCGTTGCACGGCGATATCCGCGAGCGCATTCTGCGCGAGGCAGTCGCGCTGTGACCGCGCGCGATGCGCAGAAGGCGCATGATGCCGCACGACGGGTGGTGGCGGTGTGTGACGTGCTCGCTGAGATCGTGGCGGGCGGGCAAGACGCCTTCGTCGCAGACCTGCGTGCGCAATGGGCAGCAGAGATGGGTCTCATCCGCATCGGCGAGGCCATCGGACGCATCCCACCTGCTATTCGCGAGCGGTTCGACGGGCAGCCATGGCGGCAGATCATCGACATGCGCAACTTTGCCGCGCATCAGTACGACGATCTCGATCCACGCCGCGTCTGGCGCACTCTCGTGCGCGACATCCCGGCGCTCCGGGCTTACCTCATTGAGGTGCTGATCGCGGGTGTCGTCGACTGACGCCCTCACCCGTGCGCGAGCAGCTGCAGTCCGGCGGTCAGCACACCGAGCAGGGCCTCCGCGCCCAGGGCGACGAGCCGCTGCCACCAGGCGAGGCGCAGCCTGCGGATCGCGAGGTACCCGATCACGACCAGGGCGAGCAGCAGAGCGGCGGCGGCCGCGACCAGCGCGGTGAACGTGGGCCATGCCCCGAGCGCGGCCACGAGCAGAAGCACCGCCGGAAGCGCCACCGCACCGAGCGCACCGAAGCTGGTGGCCGCGGCGCTGCGCAGCTCGCGCGCGCTCATCAGCCGCTCGTGCACGACGAGGTGGGAGATGACGTCGGCGGTGAACACGGCGAAGATCGTTCCGAGCACGGTGACGAGCAGCGTCACGAGCGCGTTCAGTGCGTCGTGTTCGCCGTGGCTCGCGAGCGTGACGACGACGGCGAGCGCCGCGAAGGTGACGTAGATGCGCTCCTTGAGGGCGCGGGCGCGTTCGTCACGGGATGCGTCGTGGTCGCTCATGCGCCGACGATATCGCCGCCGCGGCGAACGACCTACCGGCTCTCCCCGGCGCCGCGCAAGGGCGGCTCGTGCACAGGCTGTGCGGGCATGATCGAGGAATGACCTTCCCGGTGCGTCACATCTCCCAGACCATCGATCGCGACCCGGCGATCGTCGCCGAGTTCGCGGGCACCTACGAGAATCTGCCGCGGTGGGCGGCGGGCCTCAGCAGCGGGGTGTGTCAGCACGGCGGCCGGTGGCGCACCGACTCGCCCATGGGCGAGGTCGAGGTGGTCTTCACCGCCCCTGTCGAGCTCGGCATCCTCGATCACGACGTCGTCTTCCCCGATGGCACGATCGTGCAGAACTCGCTGCGGGTGCTGCGCAACGCCGACGGCGCCGAGATCGTCTTCACCCTGTTCCAGCACCCGGGCGTGAGCGACGAGGCGTTCGAGGCCGACGCGACGGCGGTGGCCGCCGACCTCGCGCGCCTTCGCGAGCTGCTCGAGGGCGACGTCTGACGCGGCCGCGGAGGCCGCGGCATCCACTCTCTCCCGCGCCGGGAGACGTCGCATCCCCCGACGCCGAGGCGGCCGGGGGATGCGACGTGCGGGGTCAGCGCTCGATGTGGTCGAGGTGCAGCATGCGCGACAGGTTCTTGTCGAGCTCGTCGTCCTGGAAGATCTTCTTCCAGTCGTCCTTGATGATCGACTCGCGGCCGTAGTCCATCGCGATCAGGCACGCGTCGCTGAACGGGTTGTCGCCGCGCAGGCCGTTGGCGAGGGCCACCTGGGTGTGGCCGTACAGGATGCTGCGGGCCGCCGCCTCGGGCACGCCCATGGTGTGCACGGCCTCGTGCAGCGACTCGTTCAGCAGCGCCCCGATCATGCAGGCGATCGTCTCGACGAGGGTCGGCTCGAGCTGGGCGAGCTGCTTGATCGTCACGTAGTGCACGTCGATGACGGGCGCGTAGATGGCGCGCACGGTCGCGTCGAGGATCGCCTTCTTGGCCGGGTCGTCCGACTCGATCGCGGCGATGGCGTCCTGCGGGGCGGCGATGCCGCCGAACGTGTCGGCCCACTCCTCGGGGGTCTGACGCTGCAGGAAGATCGACGGGTGGCAGGGGTGGGCGACCGCGCGGATGACCTCGGCGCGGTCGGTCAGCAGGCCCGCGTAGGCGGCGGCCGGGTCGAGGGTGAGGGCGATCGAGCCCTCCTTCATCAGCGGCACGAGCTGCGCGGTCACCGACTGCAGGGCAAGGTCGGGCACGGCGTACACGACGATGTCGGCATCGGCCACGGCCTCGGCCGCGTCGGTGAGGGTGCGGCCCGCGTCGAGGGTGCGCTGCTGACCGGCGGGCGAGTTCTCGACGTACCAGACGGTGTGGTCGGTCTTCACGAGGTTGTTGGACACACGCATGCCCATCTTCCCGCCGGCCCCGATGACCGCGATCTTGTACGTGTCGGTCGCAGTGGTGCTCATAGTGTGCTCCTCAGATAGTCGAGTGTGGTGCGGGTCCAGTCCCGCTCGGTGCGGGTCGTCGACTCCTCGTCGCCCTGCCAGGGCAGCCAGTGTTCGACGATCTCGTTGATGCCGCGCTCCCGCGGACGTACCGCGCGCAGCAGGTCGGGGTAGTTGTGCAGGCCCTCGCCCATGCGCGCGCCCGAGTAGGTGAAGCCCACCCAGCCGTCCTGGCGCGCGAACGCGAAGTCCTTCACGTGCACGTTCACGACGTGCGGGGCGGCGACCGCGATGCAGTCGCCGGGGGTCTCGAGGCGGGCGACGACGTTCGCCGGGTCGAGGCAGACGCCGATCACGGGGCTCTCGGCGCCCTCGACGACGGCGACGAGGTCGCGGGTCGCGACCTGCTCGTACGTCTCGAGCGCGAGCGTGACTCCGGCGGACTCGTACTCGGGAAGGGTCTCCCCGAGCCACGCGATGGCCTGGGCGGTCGAGTCGGGCCGTGTCGTCGGCGAGTAGAGCATGCTGCGCACGAGCGTCGCGCCGAACAGGTCGGCGAGGTGCAGGTAGCGTCGCAGCGTCGCGGCGTCGACGCCCTTGGTGCCGAGCTCGATGGTGAGTCCGAGGTCGCGAGCGGATGCCGCGGCATCCGCCACGCGCGCGTCGTCCCAGGTGTCCAGCGGCGCGTAGTCGCAGATCTGGAACAGGTCGACGCCCGACTCCGTCGTGGCGACGAACGCCTCCTCGAGGGTCATCGGGCGGCTCACCCGGTCGGAGAGCTGCCAGAAGAACGCATAGGTGCTGAGGCCGAACATCACGCCCCCCGTCGGGCGGTCGCGAGAGCGGATGCCTCGTCGAGCACGGCCTCGAGCGCGGCCGGGTCGTGTGCGAAACGGCCGAGGAAGAGTCCGTCGACGCCGTCGCCGAGCCGGGCGAGGAGGCCGGGGCCGGCAGACCCGCCGTAGATCACCCGCGAGCCGGCGCGGCCGGGGAGCGACGCGAGCGCCTCGCGCAGCGCGGCGATCACCGTCACGATGTGCGCATCCGGGGCGGGCGCGGGGGCGCCGATCGCCCACACCGGCTCGTACGCGGCGATCACCGGTCCGTCGGGGGCGTCGGCGAGGTCGGTGTGCAGCTGGGCGACAGTGGCGCGGGCGGCGGAGGCGGCATCCGTCTCGATCGTCTCCCCGATGCACAGCACCGGGGTCACGCCGTGGGCGAGCGCGGCGGCGGCCTTCGCGGCCACCACGTCGTCGGTCTCCCCGAACAGCCGACGGCGTTCGGCGTGGCCGATCTCGGCGAGCGAGACGCCCGAGTCGGCCAGCTCGGCCGCGTTGATCTCCCCCGTGTACGCGCCGACGCCGTAGGCGGAGACATCCTGCGCGCCGATCGCGACGGGAGTGCCCGCGAGCGCAGCCCGCGCGTCGGCGATCTGCAGGTAGGTGGGGATGACGAACACGTCGACCGCGCCGGCCTGCACGGCGTCGTGACGCGCCACGCGCGCCGCGACGTCGGCGAACCAGTCGCGCGCCTGCTGCCTGCCGAAGTAGGCCTTCAGGCTCACCCCCACCGTGACCGTGCTCATCAGCAGGAGCCGGTGGTCTCGTACTGTCCGATGACGGCGACCTTCTCGGCCGACGCGCTGGTCTCGTCGAAGCGGTACGTGAGCCACTCCTTGACGAGACGGCGGGCGAGCTCGATGCCGACGACGCGCTGGCCCATCGTGAGCACCTGCGCGTTGTTCGAGAGCACCCCGCGCTCGACCGAGAACGAGTCGTGCGCGGTCACGGCACGGATGCCGGCGACCTTGTTCGCCGCGATCGCCACACCGAGACCGGTGCCGCAGATGAGCAGCGCACGGTCGGCCTCGCCGCGGGCGACGAGCTCCGCGGCCTGCACGGCGACCTTCGGGTACGCGGTGTGCCCGTCTGCGTCCACGCCCACATCGACCACCGACGCGACGCCGTCGTTGTTCTCGAGATCGCGCTTGAGGATCTCCTTGTAGTCGAATCCGGCGTCGTCGGATCCGACGACGATGCGCAGCGGCTCAGGCATGGGCTTTCCTTTCGATGCGGTCGGCCAGGAGTGCGCCGACGGAGGTCGCGATGAGCGCGAGCGAGATCGCGCCCGGGTCGGGGGTGCCGACGCTGTTCATGCCGTGCGTGCGGGCACGGCCCATGCGCGGCAGCAGGTCGGCGGTCGCCTCGGCGGCGGCGGCGGCGGATGCCGCGGCCACCTGCCAGGCGTCGACGAAGTCGTCTCCGGCGGCGATGCGCGCCGTGAGGGTCTCGGTCAGCGGCAGGAGCGCGTCGACGAGCGTCTTGTCGCCGATCTCGGCCTTGCCGTAGTCGGTCACGCCCTTCGCGCCGGCGGCGACGCCCGCGGCGACCGCGGCCGCCTCCGGACGTCCGGTGTCGCCGAGCGACCCGGCGATCGCGGTGAGGATGACGCCCCAGAGCGCGCCCGAGGTGCCGCCGGCCTTGTCCGACCAGCCGTCGGCGGCCTGCGCGAGCACCGTTCCGGCGCCGGCGCCCGCCTGGGCTGCCGCACGACCCGCGGCGAGGGCGGCGTGGGAGCCGCGCTGCATGCCGATGCCGTGGTCGCCGTCTCCGGCGATCGCGTCGATGCGGCCGAGCTCGTCGACGTTCTGGTCGATCGTGGCGACGATCGTCTCGAGCACCGCGACGACGGTCTCGGCGAGAGCCACAGACTCGGCGTCGCCGGGGGTCAGCACGACCTCCGCGACAGGCGCCTCGTCCGGGGCATCCGACAGCTCGACCGCGCCGACCGAGCCGCGTCGGTAGGCGGGCGTGTCGACCGGCGTCTCCCACAGGTCGGCGAGCTCGTCGTCGAGCCAGTACAGGGTGAGCGAGAGCCCCGCCATGTCGAAGCTCGTGCAGTACTCGCCCACGTGGGCGTCGATGACGGTGAGTCCGGCTGCCTCGAGCAGTGCCGAGATGCGCCCGTAGACGACGAACATCTCCTCGTACTTCACCGAGCCGAGGCCGTTGAGAATGGGGATGACGCGCCCGTCGGCGCCGTCCGGCACCTCGGCGAGCAGGCGCTCGACGAGAAGGGCGGCGAGCTCGTCGGCCGAGGGGATGTCGACCACGTCGATGCCGGGCTCGCCGTGGATGCCGAGGCCGACCGCCATCTTCCCCTCGGGGACGGTGAACAGCGGCTCGGGGGCACCCGGCAGCGTGCAGCCGGTGAAGGCGACGCCGAACGAACGGGTGCGGTCGTTCGCGAGCCGCGCCACGCGGGCGACCTCGGCGAGCGGGTAGCCCGCCGCCGAGGCCGCACCGGCGGCACGGAACACGGTGAGGTCTCCGGCGATGCCGCGGCGCTTGTGGCGCTCGGCGAGCGGGGCGCTCGCGACATCGTCGGTGACGGTGACGGTCTCGCAGGCGATGCCTTCGGCGCGCAGCCGCTCCTGGGCGGCGTCGAAGTTGAGCACATCGCCGGCGTAGTTGCCGTAGGAGAGGAACACCCCGCCGCCGTTGTCGGCGGCTCGGGCGACCGAGAGCACCTGCTGCGTCGAAGGTGACGCGAACAGGTTGCCCATGGCCGCACCGTGCGCGAGTCCGGGTCCGACGAGACCTCCGAAGGCGGGGTAGTGGCCCGAGCCGCCGCCCACGACGAGAGCGACCTGGCCCTCGGGGGAGACGGCGCGGCGCACGACGCCACCGGAGATCTTCCGCACGTAGCGGGGATGGGCGGCGACGAAGCCGTCGACCATCTCGTCGGCGAACTCGGCAGGGGTGTTCCAGAGGCGGGTCATCGCGCGTTCTCCTCCACGGCGTCGGTCTGCGGCGCGACGGCTGCCGTGGCGCGCAGCTTCGCGTCACGACGCGCGAGCGAGACGACGAGCACGGCCGAGAGCAGCATGAAGACGCCGACGAGGATCATCGGGACCTGGTAGCCGCCCGTCCAGTCGTGCACCGCACCGGTGATGTACGGCGCGCTGAAGCCCGCGATGTTGCCGATCGTGTTGATGAGCGCGACACCGGCGGCGGCTGCGGCCCCCGTGAGGAAGCGCGTCGGCAGCGTCCAGAAGTTCGGCAGCGCGGCGAAGATCGACATGGCCGTGAGGCCGATGACGGCGATCGTCGCAGCGGGCGAGCCGGCGTAGAGCGCGAGCGGGATGGTGACGGCGCCGACGACCGCGGGGATCGCGATGTGCCACGTCTTCACGCCGCGCTTCGAGGCGTCGCGCGACCAGAAGTACATCGCGATGGCGGCCGGCACGTACGGGATCGCCGTGATGAGTCCGGTCTGGAAGACGTCGAACTTCGTGCCCGCGGCATCCTGGAAACCCTTGATGATCGTCGGCAGGAAGAACGCCAGCGCGTACAGGCCGTAGATGAAGCCGAAGTAGACGAGCGAGAGCACCCACACGCGACCCGACTTGAAGGCGAACTTCACCGAGGTGTGCTTGGCGGCGGCGCCGGTCTCGGCCTTCTCCGCGTCGAGGGCCGTCGTCAGCCACGACTGCTCGTCGCGGGTCAGCCACTTCGCTTCGGTGGGCTTGTCCTTCAGGTAGAACCAGGCGATGACACCGACGACGATCGCGGGGATCGCGACGCCCAAGTACATGAAGCGCCAGCCCTCGAGGCCGAAGAAGACCCCGTGCTGCTGGATGAGCGCACCGGCGAGCGGCGCACCGATGACGGTGGTCAGCGGCTGGGCGAGGTAGAAGAGCATCAGGATGCGGCTGCGGTAGGCGGCCGGAACCCACATGCTCAGGAAGAGGATCGCTCCGGGGAAGAAGCCCGCCTCGGCGACACCGAGGAGGAAGCGCAGCGCGACGAGCTGCTCGAAGTTCTGCACCCACGTGAACAGGAGCGCCACGATGCCCCAGCTGACCATGATGCGGGCGAGCCAGCGGCGCGCTCCGAAGCGGTGCAGGGCGAGGTTCGAGGGCACCTCGAGGATGATGTATCCGATGAAGAAGACGCCCGAGGCGAAACCGAACTGAGCGGCGCTGAGCGCCAGGTCGGTGTTCATGCCGTTGGGGGCGGCGAACCCGATCGCGGTGCGATCGAGGTAGTTGATGAAGAACATCAGCGCGACGAACGGTACGAGGCGCACTGCCACCTTGCGGATGGCTGACCGGGCGATCGGGTTCGCCTCGGTGGTGGGTCGTGTGTCCACATTGACTCCTGGCAAATCAGCGTTGATCTGTGACTGCTGTCACGGTTGGACAGTTTGGCAAACCGGTTGACCAATTGCAAGACGGAATTTCCGGATGCCTCGGATCACTCCGCGACGACGGCATGCCGACGCGACCCCTCCGGCCGGCGAGGAGAGGCATCGCGGGCATCTCGCCGCTATCGGGTGATCTCGGCCTTGAGGCGATGCGTGGCGGTCGCCATGTGGTCGGCCATCGCCGCCGCAGCCCCGTTCTCATCGCCACGGGCGACCGCGGCGAGAACGGCCGCGTGCTCCTCGATGGCGGTCGCGACGCTGTCGTCGTCGTGCACGGCACGATTCGCATACACGTGCAGCAGCGAGCGCACGACGTGCAGCAGGTCGATGAGGGTCGCGTTGTCGGCCGATTCGGCCAGCGCCTGGTGGAACTTTCGATCGGCCACCGCGAATGCGGCGTAGTCGTCGCGGGCCGCGCGCATCTCGTCGAGATGCCCCTGAACCCGCGAGATTGCGGCGTTCTCCGCCCGGGATGCCGCCAGTCGGGCGACGTACGTCTCGAGCCCGGAACGCAGCTCGAGCAGCTCGACGGTGTTGTGCTCGCTGATCAGCAGGCCCCAGCGGAGGGTCTGCGGCAGCAGCTCGCTCGCCGCGCCGCGGAGGTACGTTCCCGACCCCGGACGCACGTCGACGATGCCGAGGATCTCGAGCGCCGCGAGCGCCTCACGCACCGCGGACCGCCCGACCCCGAGGGTCGCGGCGAGCTGACGCTCGGGAGGGAGTCGGGTGCCGGGGGCGACCTGCCCGCCCGTGAACAGATCGAGGAGGCGCCGGGCGACCTCGGTCACGGGGGTTCCCGTCGGCAGCGCGACCAGCGAGGCGGCGATGTCCTCGGCACGATCGGACGGGTAGGCGGGCATGCAGACACGATACCGGGGAGAGGCGGACTTGAAATTGGTCAACCGGTTTGTCAATAATGTTCGCGGTGTCCGCCCGGGACATCCGACGACAGTGCCGTCACGATGCGGAGGACGAAGTGGCCATTCTTGCCTGGGATGAGTTGGATCAGCGTGCGGTGGATGCGGCGCGGGTGTTGGCGGCGGATGCGGTGGAGA
>NZ_MKSL01000038.1:5224-5406 GCF_001897265.1 Microbacterium sp. 71-23 | reverse complement strand
CACAACGAATCCGGAGAACACATCGGCATAGTTCGAAGGTCGGCATAGGACATCACCTACATCCGTACCGGCGAGGGCTGGCTGTATTTGGCGTCGGTGCTGGATCTGGGCTCGCGCCGGCTGATCGGCTACTCGATGGCCGACCACATGCGAACCGAGCTTGTCTTAGCGGCGCTGGATAT
>NZ_MKSL01000038.1:0-5203 GCF_001897265.1 Microbacterium sp. 71-23 | reverse complement strand
CAACGTCGAGGGCGTCATCGCGCACGCGGATCGCGGCAGCCAGTACATGTCCGGCGCCTATCAGGCCAAACTTGCCGAGCACGGCATGCTGCCGTCCGTTGGTCGCACCGGGATCTGCTGGGATAACGCCGTCGCAGAGACATCACATTGGTCGGGCTGACAGGATTTGAACCTGCGACCCCTTGACCCCCAGGCGTCCAAAGAGGTCCGTTGCCCCGTCTTCCCGCGTGATTCTGCGCCTCACGCTACCTCAATGGGCGTCGTGGTTTGCATGTCATGCATGGTTCTGGTCCCCTTCTGGTCCCCCTCGCCCGACCGCGCGGCGGCTCGGCGCTCGCGGTACTCGCGGGCACGGACGCGGACGAGCAGGACGAGGCTGATGGGTCCGATCCAGAGCATCTTGAAGGCGTCCCATATGGACAGCACGACGAGGATGTTGAGCCAGCCCGGCCCGCCCTGGTCGATGATCGTGGTGCAGATGGCCGCGGCGTAGAGGTAGGGCGCGGCCAGGAGCATCGCGGGGATGCCCCACTTGAGGCCGCGGCGGGTGCGGATCGCGTCGAGCAGGATGTTGGTGGGCGCGTAGTGGCGCAGGAAGTACCGGATGTGGATGCTGGCGATCCAGATGAGTCGGAGCATGACGGCAGTCCTCTCAGGTCTGGCGACGAAGAACCTTGAAGGACTGCCCGCTGTTGCTCCGGGCGGTCGTGCCATCGCGTCGGGCGATGGCGAACCTTAGACGAGTCGCCTCGCCATCTACGTTACGCCCGGCCACGGACAGGTGGAACCCCCTCTGCCCGGCCGGTGGTCGTGCACCTGATCGGTGATTCTTCCAGCGAGAGGACCCCGGTCATGGCGTCGATAGCCGAGCAGGTGACGGGCGAGCGGATGGCACGGATGGTGCTGTCGATGATCGCCGAGCCCGATGACCAGGCGACCGGGCATGTGTTGGCTCAGGTCGGCGGGGTGGAGACCTTGGCTCTGATGGAGAACAACGAGCCGGTACCGGAGATGGCCCGCGCCGAGGCGATGGTGTGGCGCGAGCACCTTGCCCCGCACCTGGACCAGGGCCTTGCCGCCCGTGCTGTCGAGGCGGAGGGGCGCGGGATCGGCACCCTGATCCCGGCTGATCGTGAGTGGCCCACTGGTCTGAACGATCTTGGAGTCCGCGCCCCGTACGTGTTGTGGACCCGAGGAGCCACGTCGTTGTTGACCTCGCCGTTGCGGGAGCGCGTCACGGTCACGGGTGCTCGCGCCGCGACGGACTACGGCATGGAGGTCGCATCCGATCTTGCTGGGAACCTTGCCGATGACGAGCGGGTCATCGTGGCCGGCGGCGCCTTCGGGATCGAGGGCGCTGCCCATCGGGGGGCGCTGGCGCGAGGCGGTCACACGGTCGCGGTCCTTGCCGGTGGTGTGGACCGGGCCTACCCGTCCGCGCATCGCGAGCTGCTGGAACGTATCGGCGATGTCGGCCTGCTGGTCAGCGAGCTTCCGCCTGGCGCGGCGCCGTCGCGGCAGAGGTTCGTGGCGCGTGGCCGTCTGCTGGCGGCGCTGTCCGGGGTGACGGTGATTCCCGAGGCCGGCCTCCGGTCCGGGGCGATGCGTACCGCGGCACACGCGCACGCTCTGCGCCGGGGCGTTGGCGCGGTGCCCGGCCCGGTCACCAGCGTGACGAGTGAGGGGCCGCACGACCTCATCAAGCGCGGGATCGCCTCGATGGTCACGACCACCAGCGATGTCACCGTTCTTCTCGACAGCGGACCGGCGGCCAGGAGGAACCTGGGCCGCCCGGAGCCGGGAGCGGAGTTCACCTACCGGCGGCCCTCACCGCCGCAGGAGCCAGGTCGCGCACTCTGATCCCCGGTGAGACCTCGCGCGGTCGGGTCTTCTCGGCCGTGTCGCTCGTTGCCGTGCGCGACCACTGGTCGTGTCAGAACAGCGTCGGCGCGTCGCCCTGTTGGGGGCGGGTCGCGCCGAAGGCCGAGGGTGGGCTGAGCCGGCGGGTCGAGGTGTTACGCAGGCGGCCGTGGTCGAGGTGTTCGGCCAGGACCGTCTTGACGTCGCTCCACAGGTCGGGGCGGTTCAGGTGCGCCTCACGGTCGCAGCTCCACTCCAACTCGTCGAGGAACGCTGCCCGTCGCGCGGGGGTGGACATCTGCTCGTCGTAGAAGCCGTGGATGTCGTAGTGGGCGATGAAGCCGAAGTAGCCGTGTGTGGACAGCCCCATGTAGAGCGACCTGGTGAACCGTTCGCGGGGAAAGTCGTCAGCGATGAATCGCAGCAGCGAGTTGACGAACCGGGCCTTGCGTTCTGGAGTGCCGGAGTCCCACCCGGAGTCGGTGAAGCTCTCGGCGGTGTAGCGGGGCAGGCGCATGGCAGGTTCCTTCCTCGCGTTGGGCGCGTGAGGAAGGTGCGGTGCCCGTACCCGAGTCCCTGAGCCGACGCACGTGTGCGCCTGCGGCTACAGCGTGGGACCGACCGGCTGTCTGGTCGTGCCACGGGCGGGCTCCGGCTGGTTGCGCTCGGGGTCGGTGATGCGCTGTGCCTGGTCGAGTGCTGTACGGGCGCGGGCGGCGTCGATCTTCTGAGCGGTGCTCTCGGCCGGTGCGCCGAGGGGCGCGGGATCGTTGATGCCGTAGCGGTCGCGGTAGGCGGCCACGGTGCGGGCGTAGCGTCGCCACTCTGCCGCCGTCCGCCTGTCACCGGGCGGGGTGCCGAGCGCGGTCGCCCAGTGCTGCCCTTCCGCCAAGGCGGAATCGAGGATCGCGTCGGCGCTGGCTTCGATGAGGTCGCGTCGTTCGGTGAGCGCCTGGCGCATGTCGGGGCTCATGGCGCCGGTGGCTTTGGGGATCAGGCCGGCGATGAGCCGCGGGGGTTTGCGGGTGCGACCAGACCCGGCGGGCCGGGCCGTAGCCGTGGCGAGTCGGTGGTGGAGGACGGCGGCGATGTCGTCGGCATCGGCGAACCCTCGTGCCGCGACCAGCCGCGGAAGCAGGGCCGCGATGTCGTGGCGGTTGGCTTCGGCGCGGCGCAGCTCGACGGCCAAGGCGCCGAAGGCATCGGAGGCGATGGCGTCCTCGGCTTCTTCATCGGTGAGCCCGGAGGCTCGGATGAGGGTGACCCATCGGTCGTGTTGGGCGGCTGCGGCGATGGTCTCGTACTCGGCCGCGAGCTGGGCGATGCTCGACCACTGCTCTTGTTCGGTGGTGATGGTCTCGTGCGCGGACAGTTCGGCGCCGATGTGCTGCAACACCCCGAACAGCACCGACCTGCCGGTCGCCTCGGGATTGTCGCCGGGATGTGCGGTGTCGTGGGCGGGGTCGGGCTTGTCGACCGCGACGTAGGCCATGTTCCGTTCGCGGCCACGGGTCAGCGCGACGTACAGGTTTTCCCGCGTCATCGCGGCGTCGACCAGCACGTGCGCGGTATCGGTGGTGATGCCCTGCGCACGGTAGGAGGTGACCGCGTACCCCAGGTCCAGGTATTCGGCCACGTAGTCCGCCGGCAACACCACTGAGGCACCCCACCGTTTCCCGGCGCGGCGCAGGGTGACCGAGCCGTCGCCGCGGACGCCGGTGACGGTCCAGCGGTTGCCGTTGCGGACCCAGGACCGCCCGGCGCGCAGGCGTCGGTCGTTGTGCCGGGTGATGACCGTATCCCCGATCGCGGCTTGGGTTCCGTCGTGCAGCTCGACCTCCTGCGGCCCGTGGACGGTGCCGTCCAGGATCAGGTCGGTACGGGCGCGCACGTTCAACGCGGTGACGGCCTGGGTGGAGTCGGTGACCAGCACGGTCGCCTTTCCGGCGAGCATGTCGGCCCGCCACGCGGTGTAGGCGGTGTCGATCATGGTCTCGGTGTCGCCGTCGATGATTCGGCCGTGGTCGAGGTAGGTGTCGATGACCGCGGTGTGGCCGTGCCGCAGACCGAGGGAGGCGGTCTTCTCCCACTGGTTCTTGAAGCGGTGGATGTCGACCAGCTCCGGGGCGCCATCTCCATCCGAGGCGCGGTCACTGACCAGGAGTCCGAAGGCGCCGCCTGCGTCGACGGATTGGAGTTGGGCGTAGTCACCCACGAGCAGCACCTTCGCGCCCGCCTCGGCGGCGAGGGCGGTGAGGCGGTCCAGGGAGAGGGTGCCGGCCAGGGAGGCTTCGTCCAGGATCACGAGCTGACCGGCCTGGAAGGTGTCACCGTGCATGAGATGGTTCTGCCACCACTTCGCGGTGTTCTCAGTCTCGATCCCGAGGTCGTCGGCGAGGACCTGCGCCGCCACCGCGGAGGGCGCCAACCCGACCACGCTGCCGGTGCCGTGTTCGGTCTCCCATGCCCGGCGTAGCGCGTTCATGGCGGTGGTCTTCCCGGCTCCGGCTGGCCCGACCAGCACGTCCACGGTGCGGCCCGAGACCGCGACCTTGACCAAAGCGTCGGCTTGATCCTCACCGAGCATCCGACCCGACCGATCGGGCTTGGCGGTGATCCCTTCCACGGTCGCCAATGGCACGGTGGGGCCAGTGGTGGTGCGAGCGCGCTCGAGAAGCCGGTCCTCGGCCGCCAACAACACCTCGGAGGAGAACACCGTCGAGTGCTTCGGCCGGAACACCGAGGTGCCGTCCGGGCGCTGGAACACCGCCGGACTCATGGTGAGCTCGGGCGGTGTCAGGCGCAGGGAGGCGGCTTCGGCGGCGTCCACCACCAACCCGATCACAGCTTCGCGGTCCACCGTGCTGGCGAACCGGTAGTCCATCGTCTGCCGGGCGGCCTCAGCGGTCAGGTTCCAGCGGCGCCAGGTGGACCGCTTCTCCCCGACGGCCTCGACCACCTTCTGTCCGAGGTCGGCGATCACGTCCAGCGGGATGTCGTCCGCCCGCAACAGCAACGGGGCGTCGTTCGCGGTGATGGTGCGCGCCCATCCGGTCGCATCCATACCGAGGACCCGGCCGGCGCGTTCGCGCCAGTCGGCGGTCAGCTCGGCCAGGGAGTGAACGTGTTTCTCCGGCCTCGTCGTCAGGGTGGCTTGGGCGCGCAGTTTCATGATCGTGGCCGGTGACGGCCGCCGCCCGTGGTCGCTCACGTAATGCTCGATGAGGCGGTCGGTCTCGGCGTCGATATGCCGGGCGCGGGTGGAGAACTCGGCCACCAGCTCCTCCGGGACACCGACGATGGCCCAGGCCGGGTTGCGGTCCCGGCCCATATCGCGGGGCTC
>NZ_MKSL01000037.1:0-1134 GCF_001897265.1 Microbacterium sp. 71-23 | reverse complement strand
CGAGGCCACGTGCGGCTCGGCGCCGTGCCGCTCGACGTCCCAGTGCAGCGTCATCGGGTGCCCCCATGGGCCGACGAAGCGGTAGGCGCGCCCGATGGCGAAGCCGTCGAACCACTCGCCCTGCACTCCGGCCGCCTCGATCCGCTGGACGGCCTCCTCGAGCGCCTCGGCGCTGGAAGTGCGCCACGCCATCGTCTCGAGCGACGGCTCGTCGCCCGGCACCACGACGACGCTGTAGCGGTAGTAGTCGCCCCAGCAGCGCAGGTAGACGCGGCCGCCGTCGCGCGCGACCTCGGTGAGGCCCACCTCGGTCTTGTAGAACTCCACCGACGCCTCGACATCCGGCGACGTGATCGCCACGAAGGAGAGGTGGGAGAGAAGCGTGATCATCATCGATCCTTTCGGGTCCGCCCGCGAAGGGCTCGCTGTCCAGCCTCGGTGGTCCATCGATATCCAGGAAGCGGATCATGGATATACTCGAAATAGATCTTGTTTATGGGATGCCTCCGCTCTGCCACCGTCGAAAGGGCGCCGTCGTGACCGACCGACCTCTCCTGTCCCGTCTGGATCTGAACCTGCTCGTGTCGCTGGATGCACTGCTGACCGAGCGGAGCGTGACGCGGGCTGCCGAACAGCTCCACCTGAGCCAGCCCGCCCTGAGCGCGTCGCTCGCGCGCCTGCGCCGGCACTTCGACGATCCGCTGCTCGTGCGACGCGGCAACAGCTACGAGCTCACGGCTCTCGCCACCCGCCTGGCGGTCCACACCAGCACGGCCCTCGAGTCCGCGCGGCGCGTCTTCGAGAGCCAGACGGCGTGGGTCCCCGCCCAGTCCGAACGCGAGTTCTCGATCTACGGCTCCGACTACGGATTCGTCACGGTGGGCGCGATCGCGTCGCGCCTCGCCGAGGAGCGCGCGCCCGGCGTCCGCCTCCGCTTCCTCCTGCACACCCCGTCGATCGTGGAGGACGCCGTCACCAAGCTGCGCTCGGCGGACGGCATGATCATCCCGCACGGCCCCCTCAGCGATCTGCCGCACCAGGACCTCTGGAACGACGACTGGATGGCCCTCGTCGCCGAGGAATCCGCCGTCGGCGAGGTGCTGACGATGGAGGAGATGGCCGCCCACCCGTGGG
>NZ_MKSL01000036.1:0-143588 GCF_001897265.1 Microbacterium sp. 71-23 | reverse complement strand
ACGAATCGTTCGACGAGCGCGTCCAGACGTTCAAAGCTTTCCGGTCCACTCTCAGGGGCCTCCCTGTCCACGAGAGCACGCTCCTCGACCTTGCCTTTCTCGAGGCGGACTACGACTCAGCAGAGAGCGCGCTCGAAACGCTGTTGCGAACCAGCTTCAACAACACGCTGACGCTCTCCATGCTCGGCGCTGCCGGCGACGAAGACGCGATCGCAAACCACTTCCACTATTGGCGGCTGCGTCACGAGCTGGAGATCGGACTCGGTCGCCGACCCGCATCGTTCCGAACGGGCCCGATCGAGTCGCGCCCGACAGGGGAGGCAACACCCGCTGGCGACAACATCAGTAGCTCCGCGTCCATCCATCGCGATACTGAGGCAATACAACTCACCGACCAAATCGATCTACTTGTACGCCAAACCGCACTTGCGCAGGCCCTGATTGCGACTGGAGCCGAGGTAGGCGAGGAGGAGGTGTGGGAAGCGATCAGCATCGTGATGAACCTTTTCCCGCCGATCGCCGGCAAGCGACCTGACCACTCCGTCCATTCGCTGCGCAGCAAACGACGCGAACTGCATACGCTCGCAATCGATACGTTCGAGGCCGTCAGCCTGCAGTTAGTCGGTCGCTACGAGCGGGCGATGAGCAGAAAGTTCGTCTCTCAACCGCGCGAATGGCACGCGGCGCTCCGCGTTGCTCTCGGGGTCAAACTGAACATTGCCGGTGTCGCCCCGGACTGGTTGAGCGAGGCCCTTGCAGCGTTCGAATCGGAGGCACCGGAACAAGGAGTCAACGGGGCCCTTGTCGACCTAGTCGCACTTGTAGACGCGTACTCCCTCCTTGGGAGGACGGAAGAAGCCCAGCGAGTCTGTTTGAATATTTGGCGAACCGCTTTCGGGTTGGGGTCGCGGAACGATTACCAGCTTGCGCGTTGGGTGCAGTGGCTCGGCAGCGCCGCACCTCGGCTGGATAATCTGGACGACGAGGCGGCATGGCTAACGCGCGTGCTCGTCGCTGCCCAACCACTCACCGACCAAGGCATCGGCGCCGAGCACTTGCCAGAAGTTTTGGCCGGCGCATCCCCCCGGACCGCTCTCAACACGTTCGAGTACTTGGTCGCCCACGGCACCGTTTCTCACACGATTGCCATGGGGAACTTGCTCGCTTCGCTTCTCCGCCACGGTAGTTCCGACCGCGAGACGATTGAGTTGGTATCGGAGGTTACGGGCTCGATCGTTGCCGCCGCCAGCAACTCGTTCCATCCCGAGTTGGCCGCAGCACTCGCAGAACGGGCATCCCCCCGCCTCCTCGGTACTCTCAAGGCGGGGCTCCTGAAAGTCGCCCTCCCCACCACTCGCGAGATGTGGGTTCAAGCGCTCACGACGGCGCCGGCGCCGGAGGCCCCGGACGTGGATGGGAGCGACGACTACGGCGGTCTTGAGTTGCGCAACGGGACCCGATTGCCTCGCTCCGAGGTGAGGAAAGTTTCCTCCGATCTCGATTCGCTTCGGGCCCTCATCGCTGAGGAGTCGACCTCGTCGTATTTCGACTGGATCCCTGTGCTGGACAGGAACTTCGCTGAGGCTCAAGCCCATGCCGTCGCGGAAGTCTTCATTGGAACACCGCATGAAGCGAAGGTCCTCGTGTGGGCCGCAGAAAGGGAATACCGCGAAGGACGTATTCAATCGTCCCAGGAGCTTGCCGGAACCGCTCTCGCCCTCGCTCCACTCGACGCTTGGTCCAGCGTCCGCGGAACCGTGCGACGCGACGCTATCCGGGTGCTGGTGACATGCGGAGCGATGACGCCCACCGGCGCCGCGCAGGACTTCGTCCGCTTCGTCACTGAGGAGCACTGGTACAGCAGCATGCTGAACACGGATGTGGACGAGATATTCGCGGCGTTCGGTGTGGACACTTCCGGCAGTGGATACTGGGAGACCGTCCGCGAGTACCTCGAGGCGCTATCGGAGAATCTTGAGCTTCCGCCGCCGCCCGAGGCTCCCATGCTCAAGTGGTGGCTTTCCGCGACCGTCCCGGGTCAGCGTTCCGCCTCGCCGTTGACGGCAGATCAGGCGATTGCAGAGTTGGCTGCAATGCACCTGACGCACCCAGCCTGGGCCGTTCGGGAGGGAACGGCAGAGGTTGTGGTCTCCGCGCTGAAGCGCGGTTCGAAGGCGGTCGTCGATGCACTAATACGGCTGTTTGATGCCGCCGCAACCGACGATGTGCTCGAGTCTGTTGCATCCTGCTTGGCCGCAGCCGGGCCCGTCAGGGATGCCGCACTGGATCCGTTGCGTGCTCGCATTGCGACTCACAGGAGCATGGTTATCCGACGACTCTCCGCGCCCGATGCGAGGACCCACGAGTTAAGAATTGCCCGCCCGTTACCCGCCGTCTACCGTCTGCAACTGTTGGATATCGACGGACCGGAGCCCGAAACCCGCTTTGGCGTCGACCCACCGTTTCTCGAACCTTTCCGAGACGGCTACCTCTTGCTGTCGAAGTATTGCGATCTCGACGTCAACACGCTCCTCGCGGTCGCTGGTCAGTACGCCACGAAGGCGCTGGCGTCTCTGCCTGAATCCAAGTCTGCGATGGGTGCCCTGCTCGATGCGAGCATGAAGCTGACACACCCCAGTTCAGTGGTCCTCGCATCGCGGAGCGCGTTCGGGTACGTCCTGGGTGATCTCGTCGATTCCGGGAGACTGGGCCCCCTTCCCCCTCATGCGGAGCGAGCATTGAGAACCGGAGATATCGCGATGGTCGGACGTGGGTGCGACCGGATGCCGAACATGCTTCCGGCCCACCCGCCGGCAGGTCATGACCAGACCCCGGAAGCGTGGGCTGCCGGAGCTGAAGCTCGGCTGGACGAGTACGTCCGATCGAGCCGGACCGGCCCCGATCAGATCGTCGGAGCGCGGAGCGACCTTGCGGTCCTGAATTGGCCGCACGTCGAGGAGCGCTTCGCATGCGATCTGGTCCGGCGCGGTGAAGCCAGCGCACGCACGGCAATCAGAATCAACACGCGAACCTCCGACCTCGCAGAACTTCC
The DNA here is from genome assembly GCF_001897265.1 of Microbacterium sp. 71-23. Classification (NCBI taxonomy): domain Bacteria; kingdom Bacillati; phylum Actinomycetota; class Actinomycetes; order Micrococcales; family Microbacteriaceae; genus Microbacterium; species Microbacterium sp. 71-23. The sequence continues at coordinate 140,536 of NZ_MKSL01000036.1, read as the reverse complement.
CCATCCACCCGCGGACACCGACACGGTCCCGTTCCTGCTTCGAAACCAAAGCAACGCATTCATGGAGCGACGCGCGAACTGGCTGGCAGTGCACCCCAGCCTGGCCAGCACGCTGAACTGGAACCCGGACCTTGAGTATCTCGGTGGTTGGCAGACGCGGATGGGCCGACCTGCCGCGTTGACGACGATCTGGACCAACGGCAGTTGGGGTCGTCAGGGCCAAATGTTTGATGACGCGGTTTCAGAGGGCTGCGCGGTGGTGCTCACGCCGGATGGCTTAGCTGAGGCCACGGCCCTACTTGGCCCGCTCGATCTGATTTTCAGGCTGTCGCGTTTTGACCACCACGGAGAAGGGCTTGAGACGACCGTTGCTCGTCGGGTTGAACTGTGAACGACGAGCCTCGCAGCTGCACGAAGTGGGCGAGTCCGTCAGCGTTGCGGACGTGTTTACCACTAAGTACCCAACGCTCGTGATCGGTGGCGGCGTCATTCGAGCTCTACCTGCAGACGCGTCGCGCTAGCGTTCGGCGCCGATTCTCGACTTCTCTGCGTTTGCTACAGCGACCGTCTCCTCGCCGGGGTCATACCCAGCCTCTTTAAGTCGTCGCTTATGTAGCCAGACTGTTGACGGCCCGCGATGATGCTGCAATCACTGAATCAGAGCTCGCGAGCCGCTCAATCTGCCTACGGATGCCGGTCCGTAAACGGGCATTGCCCAGACGCGGGTCCGTCGTGTGCCGTTGACTGCCGACAGGTCCGCCCACTCGAGCTCGGGCGCGTCTCGGTTGCTTGCAACATGCCGGATGTGAGCGGGCGATCGTCACCTGCCGGGCCTCATCCCGATGCGAGCTCCGCCCGGATGACGGCGCTCAGCGAATCTCCTCAGAGTTGCTCATCGAAGTTCCCCAGATCGCGGGGTGACGCTAGCGCAGGTTTGTGCCGGCGCGTAGAAACCGGGATGCTCGACAATGGGGCGATACTGTTCGACCGGCGCACTACACCGTTCGCAATCCGACGGCCCGAGGACGAAGATGGACTATCAAGGGTGGACGGTACTTCGATAGCCCTCGGCGTGTCCGAGGGCGTCGATGACGCCCCTGAGCCTCGAGTGCGCGTTGAAGCCGGCGAGTATTTTGTTGTTTGGGCGGGGATGTGCCGCGAATCGTTAGGTTCGTTGCGGCCTGATTGCGAATTGGCCGTGGACAATTAGATGATCCGATGCACAGCAGCGTCCGCAAGCCGGTCTCCCGCCGGTCGATTGGACGAGCTGTCGATGGTTACGGTGTGACGCCCGCCTGACATCGGCGCTCGTCGCAGTAGCCCCGCCAGCAGCGAAGCGCGATGATCCTCCGACATGCGCACGACCGCAAGCGCTAAGAACGTCTACCGCGACTCCGCCCTCCACGTCAGTTCAGCCACGCGGCCCACCCCTACCACGCGCAGAGTGAAGAAACAGAGCAATAGAAACCGAGCAATGCACGCAGGCACTTTCCGTGAGCGCGCTCGCGACCGTTGCCGCGGTTGGCATCGCGTGACAACCTCGTTACATGGTCCGCGGGTGACGAAATGCCAAGCGTGACGCTGCGGCATCGAAGGCTGCGGCGCAGCGCGTGAGAGAGACTGCGCGTGCCAATGCCGTTGATCGATTGGCGTCGAAGTGGGGGAGTGAGCGAGGAGCGCACGACCGTCTGAGCACGGTTTCGGCGGAGCTTGAACGACTGCATAAGCAGGAGGCGGCACTGCTGCGCGAGCGGGACGAACTCGTGCGAGTGATGCGCGTCGCCGAGGTCAGCTGGTCGACCCTAAGCATGCGGACCAAGCTGAGCAGGCAAGCGCTCATGAAGCGCTTGTAGTCAGAGTCAGTAGTGGTAGCGCGCCTGCAGGATCGTGATGTGGGTGTCGCTCGCGATGTAGACGAGGCGATTCGACTCGTCGATGCGGCGTGACCAGGCACCGGCGAGAGCGTGCTTGAGGGCTTCGGGCTTGCCAATTCCCTCGAACGGATCGTCGCGGAGGATGTCGGCGATCAGCTGGTTGATGCGGCGTAGGGTCCGGCGATCCTGCGTCTGCCAGTAGAGGTAGTCGTCCCGCCCCTCGGCTGTCCAGGCGACCTTGCGGTCGCTCACGGCTCGAGGACGTCGTGCTCTTCGATCTCGCCGTCTCGAGCGCTGACCAGAGCGCTCAAAAGGCGACGGGCGTTCTCGGGGGAGCGGAGCAGATAGCTCGTCTCTACGAGCGAGTCGTACTCGTCTTTCGACATGAGCACGGCGGAGCCGCGCTTGGAGGTGATCTCGATCTCCGTGTGGTCGAGATTGACGCGCTCGATGAGGCCGAAAAGGTCGCGGCGCGCCTCGCTCGTGGTGATGGCCATCAGTCCTCCCGAAGTTGTACCAGAAATAGTACCACTCGCCGGGTGTCGAGCGGCAGGTCCACAGGTCGATCAGAGGGTCCTGAGGAGGGCCGCCAGTCCGCAAAAGTCCGCAAGCGGTTGCGCAAGGTAGCAAATTCACGAAAGGTCGAGTGGTGTCAGAACGGGTATAAAGACTTGGTCAAAGTGCGTTTACGAAATGTCAGACAGTTCGACGAAATGTGCCGGATTCGATCCGCTTCAATAGCTGAAGCGGGGCTGGCGGGAGCGGCGTCTCGCCGGTGCGGTTCTGTCCGTACGATGGTGCACCGACCCGCGTCGACGCCGCGAGGCGCCCTCGTGTACTCGACCCCGCAGTGACGCCACGATTGGCGACTCAGGCCTCCGCCCGGGAGACTGGACTCACCGCCGCACATCGCCGATCGGCGACGCCGCGCTCTGCGGCGCATTCGACGTGAGAGGACCCCCGACATGGCCGACACCCAGACCTTCGACCCCGACGCGCGCGCCATCCCGTTCGCCGAGGAAGGCGTCGGGCCTGCCGTTGTGCTCATCGCGGCCCGTCGCCTCACGATCGATTACCTCAGCCCCCTCAGCCACTCGCTCGCCACCGAGGACTTCCGTGTCGTGCGAGTCGGCGCCCGTGACGATGCGGATGCCGCGGCCCCGACCGAGCGCGCACAGGACATTGTCGACCTGCTCGACCACCTCGCCATCGACCACGCGTGGATCGGCGGCCATCGTGACGGTGGCACCGTCGCCCGCTTCGTCGCGCTCGGACACCACGACCGTGTGAACGGCGTGCTGCTTCTCGGCGTCGAGGACGGCGACCTGCCCGCCCCGGCCGACGGGGTGCCGGTGCTCGTCATCCAGGGCACCGCTGACACCATCACCCCGCCCGCGAACGGCGCGGCGCTGCGCGATCGGGCTCCCGGCCTCGTGAGCGTCGTGCCCGTCGAGGGCGGAGGCGACATGTTCCCCACGACCCACGTCGGCGCCACCTCGTGGGCGATCGAGGACTACCTCGACTGGGACTGACCGTGACCGACACCCCGGCCGGCCGGATCGAACCGCGCACCGCCGAAGAACTGATGCGCTCGCGCTTCGCCGCTTTCCGTGACCAGGATGCCGCGTGGCTGATGCACACGTGGCATCCGTCGACGGTGCCCGACGTGCTCGACCTCGACGACTCGCCCCGCTGGCGCGGGCTGCAGATCGTCGACACCGTCGCGGGCGGCCCGGACGACGCGCACGGTGTCGTCGAGTTCCGCGCCACCTACGTCGACGCGGATGGCACCCTCGGCGTGCTGCACGAGCGGTCACGCTTCGTTCGCGACGGCGAACGCTGGTTCTACGTCGACGGAGATCTCTTCGATCAATAGGAGGGCCGTTCGGTCGGGCTGCGCTCGATCACCCCTCCCACCCGAACGCGTTGAACCACGCCGCGCGTCGTGCGGCCTCGCGATCCGAGCGTGCTGCGCGGAACGCGTCGTGACGCCATAGTGTGCCGGCATCGGTCAACCGCACGAACCCCAGGCACTCCTGGCAGAGGGCTCGCCCTGCGGGAAAGCCATCGTCGAGCCGGGGAGCAGGCTGCGCCGTAGCGCCCGAGCCGCGGCATCCGGGCTCGTCCTGCTCGCGATCCGACCACATCAGCGAGGTGCCGTTCCGGTTGTGCAGCCCCGCGTGTCCGATGGCGCGCGTGCACACCGCGCCGTCGCGTCGGCTGAGGCACCAGCGGGTCGGGGGAGTGTCGGTCACCTGGCCACTGTAGGCGGGCAGCGGAAGGGCGGGGCCGCCGCGCGACCCCGCCCACGACCGGATGCCGCGGTCAGTACTTCATGACGATGCGGCCGTCGATCTTGCCCTGCTCCATACGCTCGAACACCTCGTTGATGTCGTCGAGCGACTCGACGGCGATCGTCGGGTGGATCTCGCCGCGGGCGTAGAAGTCGAGGGCCTCGATCATGTCCTGGCGTGTCCCGACGATCGAGCCGCGGATGGTGATCGCCCGCAGCACGATGTCGAAGATGTTCGCGGGGAAGTCCCCCGGGGGAAGCCCGTTGAACACGATGGTCGCGCCGCGACGGGCCATTCCGAGTGCCTGACCGAACGCCTTCGGGTGCACAGCGGTCACCAGCACGCCGTGGGCGCCGCCGGTGAGCTCCTGCACGGCAGGTCCCGGGTCGGTCGTCGCCGCGTTGACGGTGACTTCGGCGCCGTGGGTGCGGGCGAGCGCGAGCTTCTCCTCGTCGATGTCGACCGCAGCGACGCGCATGCCCATCGCCCGGGCGTACTGCACCGCGATGTGGCCGAGACCACCGATTCCGGAGATCACGACCCACTCGCCGGGCTTCACCTCGGTCATCTTCAGACCCTTGTAGACAGTGACACCCGCACACAGGATCGGCGCGACCTCGTACGGGTCGGAACCCTCGGGAATTCGCGCGGCGAACCGCTCGTCGACGAGCATGTACTCGCCGAAGCTGCCGTCGACGGAATAGCCGCCGTTCTGCTGCTCGGGGCAGAGGGTCTCCCAGCCGGTGCGGCAGTACTCGCACACGCCGCACGCGCTCCACAGCCACGCGTTGCCCACGCGGTCGCCGACCGAGAGGGATGTCACGCCCTCGCCCAGTGCGACGACCTCGCCGTAGCCCTCGTGACCGGGGATCAGATTCGCCTTCGGCGCGACCGGCCAGTCGCCGCGCGCCGCGTGGAGGTCGGTGTGGCACACGCCGCTCGTGATCACCTTCACGAGTGCCTGGCCGGGACCCGGAGACGGGATCGCCACGTCTTCGACGACCAGCGGTTCGCCGGAGGTCGTGACCACCGCGGCGCGCATGGTGCCGGTGGGCACGGTGCCGCGATCGAGGTTCGGACGGGCGTCGGTGAGAATCGACATCGTCATCACTCCTTCGTGTCGGGGAACGGCCCCGGACCCCTTCCGAGGTTCCGTGATCCCCGTCGCGATGCCGACGCTACGCCGCGGCCCGTTGCATGCCGTTGCCGCATGTTGCGGCCGAGGTTCGTGCGCGAGTGGCGGTGGTGACGGGCGTAGATTGGGCGGATCGGCCGTCCGGCCGGGAACCGGAGGGCGAGTGAGTTCGCAGCGCGACAGCCACAGCGAGCTGCCGCTCGATCCCGACACCGACGACATTGCGGTCATCCCGAGGCCGCTCCACCTGCGCCCCGCCGCGGTCGGTCTGGTGGCGCTCGGCGGCGCGATCGGTACGGGGGTCCGCCTCGTCGTGTCCGCCGCCATCCCGGCCGAGTGGGGCATCCCCTTCGGCATTCTCGTCATCAACGTGACCGGTGCCTTCGTGCTGGGACTGCTGCTCGAGGTGCTCGTGCGTCGCGGCGACGACACGGGGGTGCGGCGCGGCATCCGTCTCTTCGTCGGCACGGGCGTGCTGGGCGGCTACACGACCTACAGCACCTTCGCCGTCGGTGCCGAGGGGCTGCTGCACACCGATCTGACCGCGAGCCTCGTCTATGGCGCAGTGACGGTCGTGGTGGGTGGCGCCGCGTCGATCCTCGGCATCGCCGCGGGGGCGGCGATCATGCGGAGGGCCCGCGCATGACCGTCATCTGGCTGTGGGTCGCGACGATGGCTGCCGGAGGCGTCGGAGCGGCGCTGCGTTTCGTCGTCGACGGCGCGGTCAAGGCACGGTGGCGGCATCCCTATCCGCTCGGCACGTCTGTCATCAACGTCACGGGCTCGTTCGTGCTCGGGTTCGTCGTGGCGGCCGCCGCAGGGCGCGTCCTGCCGGTCGAGGTGAGCATGATCGGCGGCACCGGGCTTCTCGGGGGCTACACGACGTTCAGCACGGCGAGCTTCGAGACAGTGCGCCTCGCGCAGCAGCGTCGATGGGGATGGAGCCTCGCGGCAGGGTTCGGCCAATTGGTCGCCTGCGTCGCGGGCGCGGCGCTCGGCGCGGTGCTCGGCGCGCTCGTGTGAGCGGAGCCCGAGGCCCGCAACAGTCGTACGATGGAGCGATGTCCACGACGCAGACGTCTTCTGACGACACCGTGACGGATGCCGCGACCCCCGGGCCGCAGTTCCTCAGTCTTCTCGGCGACGCCGACGCAGCCCCTTCGTGCTGCGGTGGCTCCTGCAGCATCGGCTGAGACCGCCGAACGACGATGCCGACCCGGTGACCCGGGTCGGCATCTGTGCGATCACTCGCAGGTCAGTGCCCGACGCCCGGCATCTCGATCGTGTCGGCCGGCTTGCGCACCATAAGCGCGCCCACGATCGTGAGAATCGACACCGCCGCCGCGAAGACGAACGCCGTGTGCGTGCCCGACGCCCACGCCTCGTTCGGCGATGCCCCGTTGGCCGACGCGTTCGCGGTGGACGTCGCCATCAGGGTGACCAGCACCGCGACACCCGCGGCGCCGGCGACCTGCTGCACGGTCGAGAGGATCGCACTGCCGTAGGCGTAGAGGTGCGGCGGGAGAGACCCGAGCGACGCGGTGAACAGCGGCGGGAACGACAGTGCGAGGCCGACGAACATCACCGTGATGATGGGCAGCAGCACCCAGATGGAGGTGTTCGCGTCGACGAAGGTCAGGCCCCACAGCACGGCGATCACGATCAGCGCGCCCGGGATCAGCAGAACGCGGGTGCCCCACTTGTCGTAGATCGCGCCGATCAGCGGACCGGTGAGTCCCATCAGCAAGGAGCCCGGCAGCAGCAGGAGTCCCGTGGTGAGCGCATCGGCGCCGACGGCGCGCTGCAGGTAGAGCGGCAGCACCGTGATCGCGCCGAAGAACGCGAAGGAGAGGATCGTGAACTGCAGGAGCGAGATCGTGAAGTTGCGGTAGCTGAAGACGCGCAGGTCGAGGAGAGCCCGATCGTCGCGCTGCAGACGCAGCTGCCGCAGCACGAGCAGCGTGAGCGCCACGACGCCGACGATCAGCGAGATCCACAGGGTGGCCGACGGGCTCGATGCCGCCCCGCCCTCGCCGCCGATCTGGCTGAGGCCGTAGACGAGGCCGCCGAAGCCGAAGGCGGACAGCACGACAGAGAGGGCGTCGATGCGGGCGTGCGATTGCTCGCCGACATTGCGGATCCACAGCGCGCCGACGACGAGCGCGACGATCGCGATCGGCAGCACGACGCCGAAGATCCAGCGCCAGCCGAGCGTGTCGAGGATGACTCCGGCCAGAGTCGGGCCGAGGGCGGGCGCAAGCGCCATGACGATGCTGACGCGACCCATCATGCGACCGCGCTCGTGCGCCGGCACGACGGTCATGAGCGTCGTCATGAGCAGCGGCATCATGATCGCGGTGCCGGACGCCTGAATGACGCGCGCGACCAGCAGCACCTCGAAACCGGGAGCGAGGAAGGCGACCAGGGTGCCGAGCGAGAAGAGGCTCATCGCCGCCACGAAGATCACACGTGTCGTCAGGCGGCGCAGCAGGAAGCCGGTGATCGGGATGACCACGGCCATCGTGAGCATGAAGGCGGTCGTCAGCCACTGTGCGGCGGACGCCGTGATCGAGAGGTCGTCGATGAGGTGGTCGATCGCGACGCCCATCGTGGTCTCGTTGAGGATCGCCACGAACGCGGCACCCAGGAGCAGCCAGATGACGCGCTGCGCCTGAGGCGTGATGGATGCCGGTGCGGAGGGGATGGTGTCGGTGGATGCCATGGGCGTTCCTCGTCTCGGGGCTGTGGGCGGGGACGTCATCGTCGGGAGTGCGACGGGCGTGTGATGAGCGTAACGGTGGTCACAGACATCCCATTCCCGACTGGTGGCACGATGAGGGCATGGCAGATTCACGACAGCTCGCCTCGGTGCGGGTGCGGGCGGTCGTGTCGATCGTCGCGGGCCTGGCGGGAGGGATCGTCGTGGGCCTGTTCCAGGGGTGGGCGGCCGGCATCCTCTCGGCCTGGGCGGTGCTCGCCATCGTGCAGACGACCTGGGTGCTGGTCGCGACGTGGTCGATGGATGCCGCGGACACCCGAGCGCACGCGACGGCCGAGGACCCGGGTCGACGCACGGCCCGGCTGATCGCCGTCGTCGGCAGCCTCGTCAGCCTCGGCGCCGTCGGCGTGGTCGTGGTCGAGGCGCGCAATGCCAGCGGGTGGGAGGCGTTGGCCCTTGCCGGCATCAGCGTCGTCAGCGTCGCGGCATCCTGGCTGCTCATCCAGGTGGACTATATGCTGCGGGTCGCGCACGTCTACTACACCGAGCCGATCGGCGGCATCCAGTTCAACCAGGACGAGCCGCCGATGTACACCGACTTCGCCTACTTCGCCTTCGGGCTCGGCATGACCTACCAGGTCGCCGACACCAACGTGACGACCAACGAGGTGCGGCGCATCGTGATCGCGCAGACCATGCTCGCCTACCTCTTCGGCGCCGTGATCCTCGCGACGGTCATCAACCTCGTCTCGAGCCTCGGGTGACCCGCTGATGGCGATGGGTATGGGCCACGGAGGCGGCGGCATGGGCATGGGGATGGCCAACGGCATGGGCCCGCGGCCGGCGGGCTTCCGCGGGGTCGACCAGGACGCGCAGCGCAGGGCCAACGCGTCGGCGCCGAAGATCGCCCACCTCGGGCGCCGGGTCGCCGAGCTGTTCCGGCCGTATCGCGCGCGCCTGGCACTCACGATCGTCGCCGTGCTGCTCGGTGCGGCCGTCGCGGTCATCCCGCCGCTGATCGTGCAGCGCATCTTCGACGACGCCCTGTTCCCGACCTCCGGAGGCGGACCCCGCATCCCGTTGCTCGTCGAGCTCGTCTCGATCACTGTCGCGCTCTTCCTGCTCTCGGCGGCGCTGAACTTCTGGCAGACGTGGCTCACCGCCACCGTCGGAAACGCCGTCACCGGCGACCTGCGCGTGCGCATGTTCGACCACCTGCAGGCCATGGAGTTGGCCTTCTTCACCCGCACCAAGACGGGCGTCATCCAGTCGCGTCTGCAGAACGACGTCGGCGCCGTGTCGTCGGTGCTCACCAACACCGTGACGAGCGTGCTCGGCAATACGGTGACGGTGGTCGCCTCCATCGTCGCGATGGTGCTGATCGACCCGCGCCTGACGGTGATCGCGGTCGTCCTGATGCCGGTGCTGGCCGTCGTGCAGCGGCGGGTCGGCCAGGTGCGCGCGCGCATCGCCGGCCAGACGCAGGAGTCGCTCTCGGAGCTGACCGCCATCACGCAGGAGAGCCTGAGTGTGAGCGGCATCCTGCTCTCGAAGTCGTTCAACCGTCAGGGCGACGAGCTGGGGCGCTTCCGTGAGGAGAACGCCAACCAGGTGCGCCTGCAGGTGCGACAGGCGATGAGCGGACAGGGCTTCTTCTCGCTCGTCGGCGTCATCATGGCGAGCGTGCCGGCCGTCATCTACCTGGTCGCGGGCCTTCTGATCGGCGGCGGGGCCGACACGATCACGGCGGGCACCATCGTCGCGTTCACCACCGTGCAGGCCCGGCTGCTGCAGCCGCTCATGGGCCTCATGCGCGTGACCCTCGACCTGCAGACCTCGGGCGCGGTGTTCGCGCGCATCTTCGAGTACCTCGACCTCACGCCCGCGATCCGCGACCGGCCGGGGGCGATCGGCGTCGCGGAGGCGCCGGGCCCGCGCGGCGAGGTGCGCTTCGAGGGGGTGTCGTTCCGCTACCCCGACTCGTCGAGCGAAGCGCGCCCGACGCTCGACGACGTCTCGTTCACCGTCGAGCCCGGCCAGCACGTCGCATTCGTCGGGCCGTCGGGGGCCGGCAAGACCACGATCCTCTACCTCACGCCGCGGCTCTACGAGGCCACGGGTGGCACGGTGCGGTTCGCGGGCGCCGACGTGCGCGACCTGCGGCACGCCGCGATCATCGACGACATCGGCATCGTGTCGCAGGAGACGTACCTCTTCCACGCGACCATCCGTGACAACCTTCGCTACGCGAAGCCGGAGGCGACCGACGCCGAGCTCGAGGCGGCCTGCCGCGCGGCCAACATCCATCACGTCATCGAGGGCTTCGAGCACGGCTACGACACCGTCGTGGGCGAACGCGGGTACCGGCTGTCGGGCGGTGAGAAGCAGCGCATCGCGATCGCGCGCGTGCTGCTGAAGGATCCGCCGGTGCTGCTGCTCGACGAGGCCACCTCGGCACTCGACACGGTGTCCGAGCGCATCGTGCAGGAGGCCCTCGACACCGCGGCGCGCGGGCGCACGACCATCACCGTCGCGCACCGGCTGTCGACGGTCATCGCCTCCGACGTCATCCACGTGGTCGAGCGCGGTCGCATCGTGGAGTCGGGCACGCACGAGTCGCTGCTCGCGGCCGGTGGGCTCTACGCGGCGCTCGCCGCCCAGCAGCTCGCGGCGGTCACCGACCTCGACGCGGACAGGCCCGTCTGAGCGTCACCAGGTCGCGGCGACGGATGCCTCGCGGCCGTCCTCGCGCTCGCTGCTGCGCGCGGTGAGCGCACGGGTGAACTCTCCGAGGGCGCGGCGGTAGGCGGCATCCGGATGCGTCTCGGCGATGCGCGCGAGACGCGGCACATCCATCGTGAGCATCAGTCGCACGCGGGCGTCGGCGGCGGCGTGCTGACCCGCGTCGTCGAGCACGGCCAGCCCCGCGGCCATCGCGTCGAGGCAGTCCCGCAGCACCCCGAGCGTGCTCTCGTGCTGGGTGATGGAGGTTCCGTCGGCCCGCTCGCGCCACTCCACGATCACGTCGGGAACCGTGTCGAATGCGCGGGCGAGCGTGTACATGCGCTGCGCGACCTGCTGGTCCTCGTAGAGGCGTCCCTCAGGGAAGCGCAGCCCGGTGCGTTGCCAGAAGTCGGCGCGGGACACTTTCGACCAGGCCACGATGTTGCCGGATGCCTCGGGGTGCTCCGCGAGCGTCACGCCGCGGCGGGCGGGCGCGGTCGCGGCGCTCACCCAGGGCTGCACGGGTCCGCTCGCATACCCGCCGCCGGGTTGCGGGCGCAGGCGCACGTAGGCGCCGATCGCGAGATCGCTGCCGGATTCCTCGAGCGTGCCGAGCATCGTCTCGAGGGCTGCGGGGGTGTAGCGGTCGTCGGAGTCGAGGAAGGCGACGTACGGCGTCGTGACGGCGTCGAGACCGGTGTTGCGCGCGGCGGCGAGGCCGCGCTGACGGTGGTGCGTGATCACCTCGAAGCGATGGTCGGATGCCGCGGCCGCCGCGTAGATCGCCCCGGTCGCATCGCTCGAGCCGTCGTCGACGAGCACCGCACGCCAGTCGTCTCGGGTCTGCGCACGCAGCGAGGCCAGCGCCTCATCGGCGTAGGCGGCGACGTCGAAACCGGGAACGATGACGGTCACCGCCGGGGAACTCACCCGGCCGATCCTACGGCGGCCACGGCGGAGGTGAGCGCGTTCGCGAGATATTGGGGGTCGATGTGACCGTGATGGTCGAACGTGAACCGCACGGAGGTCTGCGCGACGACCGGGTCGACCCCGAGGGCGAGCAGCACGTGCGAGGGCTCGTCGCTGCCCGCGGCGCATGCCGAGCCGCTCGAGGTGACGACGCCGCGGCGTTCGAGCTCGAGCAGCACTGCCTCGCCGCTCGTGCCGGCGAAGGTGAAGCTCGCGGTGCCGGGCAGTCGATGCACGGGGTCGCCGGTGAGACGCGCCTGCGGCAGCCGCACGAGGGCGGCGGCGACGAACTTGTCGCGCAGCGCGGCGACGCGCGCGGCAGAGGCCTCGCGCTCGGCCTCGGCGAGCTCGAGGGCGGTTGCGATCGCCACGGCGCCCGCGACGTTCTCGGTGCCGCTGCGCCGCCCGCGCTCCTGCCCGCCGCCGTGCAGCAGCGGCTCGACGGGCACGCGCCCGCGGATCGCCGCCACCCCGGTTCCCTTCGGCGCACCGAGCTTGTGCCCGGCGATGACGAGCGCGTCGGCGCCCGTGCCCGCGAGAGGCAGCCACCCCGCGGCCTGCACGGCGTCGAGGTGCAGGGGTACGCCCGCCGTGCGGGTCGCTGCGGCGAGGGCCCCGGCATCCTGCACGGTGCCGATTTCGTTGTTCGCGTACCCGATGCTGACGACCGCGGTGTCGTCGCGCAGCAGGGCGGTGAGCTCCGCCGGGTCGACGCGTCCTGTCTCGTCGACCGGCACCAGGTCGACGTCGAACCCGTGCACCCGGCGCAGGTAGCGCGCCGACTCGAGGATCGACTCGTGCTCGATGGGAGTCGTGATCACGTGGCGCGCGCCGCGCGCGGATGCCGCGGCGATCGCGATGCCCTTGAGGGCGAGGTTGTTGCCCTCGGTGCCGCCCGAGGTGAACGTGATGTCGCCCGCGCGCATGCCGAGCACCGCGGCGACCCGGCGCCGCGCGTCGTCGAGCGCGCGCGCCGCGGCATCGCCGAGCTCGTGGTGGCTCGACGGGTTGCCGAACACGCTCGTGAGGAACGGTGCCATGGCCTCGAGCACCTCGCGGCGCACGGGCGTGGTCGCGGCGTTGTCGAGGTAGAGCCCGCTCATCGCCCGAGGTCGATGCGCAGGTCGAGCCCGAGGTCGAGCGCGCGCGCCGAGTGGGTGAGCGCGCCGACCGAGATGACGTCGACACCGGTCTCGGCGATCTGCCGCACGGTGTCGAGGCTCACCCCGCCGGACGCCTCGATCTGCGCCCGTCCGGCGACAGTGGCGACACCCTCGCGCAGCTGGTCGACGGTGAAGTTGTCGAGCATGATCGTGCCGATCCCCGCCGCGACGACGGCCTCGATCTGGTCGACGCGGTCGACCTCGACCTCGACGTGCGCGGTGTGGGGGAGCCTCGCGATCGCCTCGCGGAGCGCGTCGGTGAGATCTGCCCCGGTCGCGGTCAGCACGCCCAGATGGTTGTCCTTGGCCATGACCGCGTCGGACAGCGAGAACCGGTGGTTGTGCCCGCCGCCGGCGGCCACCGCGTGGCGCTCGAACGCACGCAGTAGCGGGGTCGTCTTGCGGGTGTCGACGATGCGCGCACCGGTGCCCGCGATCGCGTCGACGTACCGCGCGGTGAGGGTCGCGATGCCCGACATGCGCTGCGCGAAGTTGAGCCCGATGCGCTCGGCGGTGAGCACGCCCTGCGCCGGCCCGGTCACCGTCGCGAGCCGGCGTCCGGCGATGAACCGTCCGCCGTCGGCGACGTGCAGACCCACCTCGATGGCCGGGTCGGTCAGCCGGAAGGCGGCCGCGAACACCTCGCCTCCGGCGAAGACGCCGTCCTCGCGCGCGACGAGGTCGGCTGTCGCGACCGCGTCGGCGGGGATCAGCGTCTCGCTGGTGAGGTCGCCCCACGGGGCGTCCTCGTCGAGCGCAAGCGCGACGATGCGGTCGATGGTGCGGGCGGTCAGCATGCGACGACCTCGGTGACGGATGCCGCGGCGTCCGCCGCTGCGGCCGGGTCCGCGTCGGCGCGGAAGTGCGCCCCGACCGAGATGGTGCGCGCACGCGCAGCCGCGACGAGCGCGACGGCGACCTGCAGCAGGTTCTCGTCCTCGCATCCGGCGACCGACGATGCGGCGGCGTGCGGCAGCGACCACGCGGCGAGCACGGATGCCGCTCGCGCGAGCCCGCGGTCGTCGCGCACGAGACCGGCGTGCTGCCACAGCAGCTCCTGCAGCGCGGCGCGGGTGAACGGTGGGGCGTCGGCGGCGGGCGCGGCGGTCTCGAGCGGTGCGGGCGCCGCCGGGAGTGCCGGCGCGGGCCACGCGGCATCCGCGTCTGTGGTCAGAGCCGCCGCGGCGCGCGCGCCGAAGACGGCGCCCTCGAGCAGCGAGTTCGAGGCCAGTCGGTTCGCGCCGTGCACCCCGGTGCGGGCGGTCTCGCCGACGGCGTAGAGGCCGGGCAGGGTGGTGCGGCCGTCGAGGTCGGTCACGACGCCGCCCATGAGGTAGTGCGCCGCGGGCGTCACCGGGATGGGTTCCCGCGCCCAGTCGAGGCCGCGCTCGCGCACGGCGGCATCGATCGTGGGGAACCGTCCGGCGAGGAACGCGGCCGTGCCGGGTGCGTGCAGCCGGGTCGCGTCGAGCGCGACCGGCGCGCCTCCCTGCGCCGCCATGCGGGCGGCGATCGCCCGGGCGACGACGTCGCGCGGGGCCAGCTCGCCGTCGGGGTGCGCATCGAACGTGAAGCGCCGGCCGTCCGGGTCGATGAGGGTCGCGCCCTCGCCGCGCACGGCCTCCGACACGAGGAACGCGTCACCCGCGGCGAGCACGGTCGGGTGGAACTGCACGAACTCGAGATCGGCGACAGCGGCCCCCGCGCGCAGAGCGGCGGCGATGCCGTCGGCCGTGGCGACCACGGGGTTGGTGGTGTGCGCGAAGAGCTGGCCGGCGCCGCCGGTCGCGAGCACCACGGCATCGGCGTGAATCGTGCGGCGGGCATCGCCCTGCTGCAGCTCGACGCCGCTCACCCTCCCGTGCGCGACGACGAGGTCCACGAGGAACGCGTGCTCGACGATCTCCACACCCGACGCCCGCACGGCCGCGACCAGCGCCCGCTCGATCTCGGCACCCGTCGCGTCTCCCCCCGCGTGCAGCACGCGGGGGTAGGAGTGCGCGGCTTCGAGTCCCTTGCGCAGCGACCCGGCGGCATCCCGGTCGAAGGCGACGCCGAGCTCGATCAGCTCGCGGATGCGCGCCGGCCCCTCGGTCGCCAGCACACGCACGGCCGCAGGGTCGCCGAGGCCCGCGCCGGCGGTGAGGGTGTCGGCGATGTGGTCCTCGACGCTGTCGTCGTCGAACATGACGCCCGCGATGCCGCCCTGGGCGTATCGGGTGTTCGCGTGGGCCAGCTCGTCCTTCGTGACGAGGGTGACCCGCGCCCCCGCGCGGGCGGCGTCGCGCGCGACGGTGAGACCCGCGATGCCGCTGCCGACGACGACGGCGTGGATGCTGCGGCTCACTGCGCGCTCCCCGGCGTCTCGACGCGTCCTGCCGGCGGCTTCGCCGCGAGCATGCGCTCGAGCGCGATGCGGGCGGGATCGGCGACGTCGCCCGGCACCGTGATGCGGTTGACGACCTCTCCCGCGACCAGGGACTCGAGTGTCCATGCGAGGTAGCCGGGGTGGATGCGGTACATCGTCGAGCACGGGCACACGACCGGGTCGAGGCAGAAGATCTCGTGCTGCGGGTGCTGGGCGGCGAGGCGCTGCACGAGGTTGACCTCGGTGCCGATCGCGAACGTCGTGGGCTCGGTCGCCGCCTCGATCGCCTTGCGGATGTAGTCGGTCGATCCGGCCTCGTCGGCCGCGTCGACGACGTCCATCGGGCACTCGGGATGCACGATCACGCGCACGCCGGGGTGCTCGGCCCGCGCCTTGTCGATCTGGGCGACCGAGAAGCGGCGGTGCACCGAGCAGAACCCGTGCCAGAGGATGACGCGGGCATCCGCGAGGTCGTCGGCGTTCGAGCCGCCGAGGGGACGGTTCGGATTCCACATCGGCATCTGCGCGAGGGGCACACCCATGGCCTTGGCCGTGTTGCGGCCGAGGTGCTGGTCGGGGAAGAACAGCACGCGGCGTCCGCGCTCGAACGCCCACTCGAGCACCGTGCGCGCGTTCGACGACGTGCAGACGATGCCGCCGTGGCGGCCGACGAACCCCTTGATCGCGGCGGACGAGTTCATATAGGTGACCGGGATGACCGGCACGAGCCCGTCGGCGTCCGCGGCATCCATGTCGCCGTAGATCTCAGCCAGCTGCTCCCAGCACTCTTCGACCTGATCGATGTCGGCCATGTCGGCCATCGAGCAGCCGGCGGCGAGGTTCGGGAGGATGACGGCCTGGTCCGCTCCGGAGAGGAGGTCGGCGGTCTCGGCCATGAAGTGCACGCCGCAGAACACGATCGCCTCGGCGTCGGGGTGGGCCTTCGCGGCGGTCGCGAGCTGGAACGAGTCGCCGACATAGTCGGCGTGTCGCACAACCTCCTCGCGCTGGTAGAAGTGGCCGAGTACGACGACCCGGTCGCCGAGCATCTGCTTCGCCGCACGGATGCGGTGATCCAGATCGGCCGGGTCGGCGTCGCGGTACTCCTGCGGCAGCGAGCCCTGGCGGGGTGACCCGGTGGGGATGACGTCACCCATCGAGGCACCGGGCCCGTAGCCCTCGCTCACGTCGAACGTCCACGGGCTGGCCGCGAGGTCGGTCGTGCAGGTCGCGTCGGCGGATCCGCCGGAGACGAGCGACTGGATGACGTGGTCGACCGACGGATCGATCTCGTCGCGCGGGCGCAGGGCGATGTTGACGGCGCTCATCGCGCCTCCTTCGGGGTGTGCGGTGTGGCTGACTGTTCGCGAGAAGCGGGCGGGGCGGTGCCGAGCGGCCCGCGATCGGAGAGCTCGACGTCGTGGTTGTACCGGTACAGGCGCGCCGGTCGATGGCTGCCCGTGCGGAAGTCGTCGGTGGGGATGAGGGTTCCGGAGCCCTCCACCTGGCGGCGGAAGTTGGCAGGGTCCAGGCGGCGCTCGAGGATCGCCTCGTACACCTCGCGCAGCTCAGCGAGCGTGAACGATCCGGGCAGGAAGCCGTGGGCGATGCGGCTGTAGCCCACCTTGTTGCGCAGGCGCCACAGGGCGTAGTCGACGATCGCGTTGTGGTCGAAGGCGAGGGTCGGCAGGTGGGCGGCGTCGAACCACTCGACGTTCTCGGGGGCGTCGCCGGCGGCGAGGTGCGCGGCCAGCTGAGCGTCGACGTCGTCGGAGCGCAGCAGCGCCCAGTAGACGATCGAGATGACCCGCGAGGGGGAGCGGTCGATGGCGCCGAAGGCGTAGAGCTGCTCGAGGTAGCTCGCGGCGAGGCCGGTCGTCTCGCCGAGGGTGCGGGATGCCGCATCCTCCAGCTCCTCGTCGGCGTCGAGCCATCCGCCGGGGAGGGCCCAGAAGTCGCCGTACGGGTCACGGGTGCGGCGCACGAGCGGCAGGGAGAGCACGGGCAGGTCGCATCCGTCGGGCCGCCGCAGGGTGAAGATCACGGTCGACACGGCGACGCGCGTCGGGTCCGACGGGGACGGTGCCGACGCGGCGCTCTCGGAACGGATGGTTAGTGTCATGATGACCAGAAGCGATCTTAGAGTCTCGATGACTCGAAGGCAAACCGGGACGATTCCCAGCGGATCCGTCGTACCGTGAGACATCCAGGCGGGAGAGGAGGCATCCATGTCGCTCGTCGTCGATGTGATCGCGGTGCTCCTGCTGATCGGCGCGCTCGCCGGTGGCATCGCCCGGGGTCTCCTCGCGAGCGCCGGAGCACTGCTCGGCGTCGTGGCGGCGGGCGCCGCCGCGTGGTGGCTGCTGCCGCTGCTGTCGGGCGTCGTGCCGTGGTCCCAGTGGCGCGGACTCATCGTGCTCGCGGCGGGCATCGCGCTCCTGTTCGCGGGCGGCACGCTCGGCGGCGCCATCGGCATGCGCCTGCGGCGCGGCGTCGACCGCCTGCGCCTCGGCATCGTCGATCGCGTCCTGGGAGGCGCGCTGAGCGTCGTCGTCGCCGCCCTCGCGATCTCGCTCGTGGGGCAGAGCGTGGTGGTGACGGGCACGCCCGTGCTCGCCCCTGCCGTCGCGTCGTCGACGGTGCTGCGCACGATCGACGATCTCACCCCGAGCCCGCTGTCGCAGGCCCTGGCGCAGCTGCGCCAGGGGGTGCTCAGCGACGGGTTGCCGCAGTTCGGGGCGCTGCTCGACGGAGCCGCCACCGCACCCGCCGCCGCCCCGATCGACCTCGCCGACCCGGCACTCAACGCCGCCGCGCAGTCGGTCGCCCGTATCTCGGGCACGGCCTATGCGTGCAGCGAGACCTCCACGGGATCCGGCTTCGTGATCGCTCCGGACCGTGTCGTCACCAACGCGCATGTCGTCGCCGGAGTCACGAACCCCATCGTGGAGCTCCCGGGTCGCGCCGCCGTCGAGGGTCGCATCGTGTACGACGATCCGCACAACGACATCGCGGTCATCGCGACCGACGGGCTGGATGCCGCAGCCATCCCTCTCGGCGCGACACTCACCGCCGGCGCCGCCGCCGTGGTGCAGGGTTATCCCTATGGCGGCCCGTTCACGTCGGGGAACGCCTCGGTCACGAGCGTGGGAGAGGCGCGGGTGCCCGACATCTACGGGAGCGGATCGGACGTGCGCGACATCTACGCCCTGGACGCCGTGGTGCGGCCCGGCAACTCCGGCGGGCCGCTCCTCGACGCGTCGGGACGGGCTGTGGGCATCGTGTTCGCCCGCAGCGACAGCGACCCCAACGTCGGCTACGCGATGACCACCGCCGAGCTGACCTCGGTGGTCGCCCAGGCGGAGAGCATGCAGCAGACCGTGTCGTCGGGCGCCTGCATCCGCTGAGCGCACCGGTGCCGCTAAGCTGGCCGCACAAGTCAACAAGGCCCCGTGACCGTAGCGGGAGAGCTCCGTCGCAGCCGGCGACGGGCACCGAAGGAGCAAGCCTCCCCGCCAATCTCTCAGGTAGCCGTACCGCCCCGGTCGGGCCGCTCTGGAAAGCGACGCATACGCGTCCGCCGACGGTGAAAGCCGCCGCATCCGACGCTGTGACGGATGCCGCGAGCAAGCTCTCAGGCCGATGACAGAGGGGGAGTTCGAGACCGTCGATCGACGGTCGCCCGCCCCTGCACGGGAGAACTCATGACCGACCCCACCTCCACACCCCGCACGACGGCGCTGCACGCCCGTCACGACGCCCTCGGCGCCTCGTTCACCGACTTCGGCGGCTGGCTCATGCCGGTGCGCTACTCGTCCGATCTCGCCGAGCACCGCGCGGTGCGCGAGGCGGCGGGCCTGTTCGACATCTCGCACATGGCCGAGTTCGACGTCGTCGGCGCGGATGCCGGCGCCTACCTCGACGCCGCGCTCGCCGGCCGCCTGTCTGCCCTCGCGATCGGCAAGGCGAAGTACTCGCTGCTGCTCGCCCCGTCGGGCGGCGTCATCGACGACCTGATCGTCTATCGACTCGCCGACGAAAGGTTCCTCGTGATCGCCAACGCGGGCAACCGCGCGCCCGTCGCCGCGGCGCTCGCCGAGCGGGTGGGGGAGTTCGCGGCATCCGTCGCCGACGTCAGTGACGACTATGCCCTGCTGGCGGTGCAGGGCCCGCGCGCCGTCGAGGTGCTCGCCGCCCTCGACGAGTTGACGGATGTCGCGCCCCCGGTCGCCGACCTGAAGTACTACGCGTGGTCGCGGGCGCGCGCCTTCGACGCCGACGTGCTGGTGCTGCGCACCGGGTACACGGGTGAAGACGGCTTCGAGCTCCTCGCCCCCGTCGGCATCGCGGCGCGGCTCTGGGACGCCCTCCTTGTCGCGGGCGAGCCGGTCGGGCTCGTGCCCGCCGGGCTCGCCGCCCGCGACACGCTGCGCCTCGAGGCCGGCATGCCGCTCTACGGCCACGAGCTGACGCTCGACACCCTGCCCGCGCAGGCCGGTCTCGGCCGCGTGCCCGTGCTCGACAAGCCCGACTTCGTCGGAAAGGCCGCGCTCGAGGCCGCCGACCTCACCGATCGCCCGGTGCTCGTCGGGCTGGTCGCCGAGGGCAGGCGCGCCGGCCGCGCCGGCTACGAGGTGCGCACGCCCGACGGCGACGCGGTCGGAGAGATCACCTCCGGCGCGCTCAGCCCCACGCTCGGACACCCGATCGCACTCGCCTACGTCTCGCCCGCGCACGCCGCCCCCGGCACGGCTCTCGCGATCGACGTGCGCGGCACTCTCATCCCCGCCACCGTGACCACCCCGCCCTTCTATCGGAGGAACGCATGACCGACCGCGACGCACTCAAGTACACCGCCGAGCACGAATGGGTGCTCATCGAAGGGGATGTCGCCACCTTCGGCATCACGGACTACGCCGCCGAGAAGCTCGGCGACGTGGTGTTCGTCGAGCTCCCCGCCATCGACGGCACGGTGACCGCCGGCCAGGTGTGCGGCGAGATCGAGTCGACGAAGTCGGTCGGCGAGCTCTACGCGCCCGTGTCCGGCCGCGTCATCGAGGTGAACGGCGACGTCGACAGCGACCCGGCGCTCGTGAACGCCGACGCCTTCGCGGCGTGGCTCGTGCGGGTCGAGCTCGATGGTGAGGCGATCGAGGGGCTCCTCGATCGCGCCGCCTACGACGAGCTCACCGGCGGCGCCGCATGAGCGACGCCTTTCGATCCCGCCACATCGGCACGGCGGGCGACAGCGCACGCCTCGCGCAGACGCTCGGCTACGCCGACGCCGATGCCGTCGTGCGGGCCGCGGTGCCCGACGCCATCCTCACCCCTCGCGAGACGCTGGCGGCCCTGCCGTCCGCGGCGACCGAGCAGGAGACGCTCGCGGAGTTGCGCGGGCTCGCCGCGCGCAATCGGGTGCTGCGACCCATGATCGGGCTCGGCTATTACGACACGAACACGCCGTCGGTCATCGCGCGCAACGTGTTCGAGAACCCGTCCTGGTACACGGCCTACACGCCATACCAGCCCGAGATCTCCCAGGGTCGCCTCGAGGCGCTCATCAACTTCCAGACGATGGTCGCCGACCTCACCGGGCTCGACACGGCCAACGCGTCGATGCTCGACGAGTCCACGGCCGTCGTCGAGGGCATGCTGCTCGCGCGCCGGGCCTCGAAGTCCCGCTCGACGGTGTTCCTCGTCGACGCCGACGCACTGCCGCAGACCAAGTCGCTGCTGGCGCACCGTGCCGCCGCGGTCGGCATCGACCTGCACGAGACGAGCTTCGACCAGTCGCCGCCGCCCGCCGACATCGACGTGTTCGGCGCGTTCATCCAATACCCCGGGGCATCCGGCCGCGTGTGGGACCCCACCGAGGCCATCGCCGCCGTGCAGGCCGCGGGTGGAAAGGTCGTCGTCGCGGCGGACCTCCTCGCCCTCACCCTGCTGCGCTCGCCGGGATCTCTCGGCGCCGACGTCGCCGTCGGCACGACCCAGCGCTTCGGCGTGCCGCTCGGCTTCGGCGGACCCCACGCCGGCTACATGGCGGTGCGGGCGGGTCTCGAGCGCCAGCTGCCGGGTCGCCTGGTGGGGGTGTCGCAGGATGCCGCGGGCCACCCCGCCTACCGGCTGTCGCTGCAGACGCGGGAACAGCACATCCGGCGGGAGAAGGCGACGTCGAACATCTGCACCGCGCAGGTGCTGCTGGCCGTCATGGCCTCGATGTACGCCGTGTATCACGGCCCCGACGGCCTGCGGGAGATCGCCCGGGCGGTCGCCGCCCGCGCCTCCTCACTCGCGGACGCGCTCACGTCGACCGGCGCCGAGCTCGTGCACGACGCGTTCTTCGACACGGTGCGCGTGCGCGTGCCGGGCCGCGCGGCGGCGATCGTGGCGGACGCGCACGGCCGCGGCATCCAGCTGCTTCTCGTCGACGACGACACCGTGGGCGTCTCGGTCGATGAGACCACCACCGCAGCCGACCGCGACGCGGTCGTGCAGGCGTTCGGGGGAGCGGCGGGCGCGGCGGGCGCCGGCGCGCTGGGAGTTTCCGCGCACCTGCCGGCATCGCTGTCGCGCATCGACGAGTTCCTCACGCACGAGGTGTTCCACGCGCACCGTTCCGAGACGCAGATGATGCGGTACCTCAAGAGCCTCGCCGATCGCGACTACGCGCTCGACCGCGGCATGATCCCGCTCGGCTCGTGCACGATGAAGCTCAACGCGGCCACCGAGATGGCGGCGGTCTCGTGGCCCGAGTTCGCGAAGATCCACCCGTTCGCGCCCGCCGAGGACGTCGAGGGCTACCTCGAGCTGGTCACGCAGCTCGAGGGCTGGCTCGCCGAGCTCACCGGCTACGACGCCGTCTCGCTGCAGCCGAACGCCGGCTCGCAGGGCGAGCTCGCCGGACTCCTTGCGATCCGCGGCTACCACCTGTCCCGCGGCGACCTCTCGCGCACCGTGTGTCTCATCCCTTCGTCCGCACACGGCACGAATGCGGCATCCGCGGTGCTCGCCGGCATGAGCGTGGTCGTGGTCGCGTGCGACGACGCGGGCAACGTCGACCTCGACGACCTGCGCGCGAAGATCGCGCTGCACGCCGATGCGCTCTCCGCGCTGATGATCACCTACCCGTCGACCCACGGTGTGTATGAGCACGACGTGCTCGCGATCACCCAGGCGGTGCACGACGCGGGCGGTCAGGTCTACATCGACGGTGCCAACCTCAACGCGCTGCTCGGATTCGCGCGGTTCGGCGACCTCGGCGGCGACGTGTCCCACCTGAACCTGCACAAGACGTTCGCGATCCCGCACGGCGGGGGCGGCCCCGGAGTCGGGCCCGTCGCCGCCAAGGCGCACCTCGCACCGTTCCTGCCGTCGCACGACCAGGCGCAGCGCCACGAGCACGCCGGCGGGTTCAGCTTCGACGGCGGAGCGATCTCCGCGGCGCCCTACGGTTCCGCCTCGATCCTGCCCATCTCGTGGGCATACGTGCGGATGCTGGGGCCCGAAGGGCTGCGCGACGCCACCTCGCACGCCGTGCTCGCCGCCAACTACGTCGCTCAGCGCCTGCGGTCGCACTATCCGGTGCTGTACACGGGCGAGAACGGGCTCGTGGCGCACGAGTGCATCCTCGACCTGCGTCCGTTGCGAGACGAGACCGGCGTGACCGTCGACGACGTCGCGAAGCGGCTGATCGACTACGGCTTCCACGCGCCGACCATGTCGTTCCCCGTCGCGGGCACGCTCATGGTCGAGCCGACCGAGTCGGAGGATGTGGCCGAGCTCGACCGCTTCATCGAGGCGATGATCTCCATCAAGGCGGAGGCGATCGCCGTAGGCGCGGGCGAATGGCCCGCCGACGACAATCCGCTCGTGAACGCGCCCCATACGGCGCAGTCGGTCATCGCGGGGGAGTGGGAGCATCCCTACCCGCGGGAGTTGGCGGTCTACCCCGTGGCATCCCTCGTGCGCGGCAAGTACTGGCCGCCGGTGCGCCGCATCGACAACGCCTTCGGCGACCGCAACCTGGTGTGCGCCTGCCCGCCCGTGGAGGCGTTCGCCTGACCGCTGCGTCGGTGCGGCCGCGGCTGCGTGGCCGTCGCCCGTCTGCTGCCGCCGCCGCCCTGGCCGCAGCGCCCGCCGCTCTGCCGCAACCCATCCGCGCGAGAAGCCACGATGCGCAACGCGCTGCCCCGCGCCCTCCGCGCAACGTGCCGTGTCGACGCCGTGAGGGCGGCCGGGCGCCCACCCCGCCCCGGTGGGCGCCCGGCTCGTGCGGGGGCTCTAGGTCGAGCGCGGGTTGCGGCCCACGTCGGCGAGCAGCGACGGGCGTCGACGATCGGTGCGTGGCACACCGGCCTGCGCGAGGAGCCGCTCGAGACGGTGCGGATGGAGCGCATCCCGCCACTCCCATCGCACGACGGCGCGAAGCTGGCGTCGCAGGCGGTCCTCGCGTCGTTTCTCCGCGATGAATGCGGCCCGTGCGGCTCGCGGATCGTGGGTCGGGTACTTGTCCCACCCATCGAACTCCCCGGCGACCGACGCCCGTCGCCACAAGAAGTCCGTTCGATCGCGAGCACCCTCGCTCCGGAAGACGCACTGCAGCTCGGGTGCCTCCAACCCGAGCCAGGAGATCACGGCTCGACTGACCGACTCCCCGACGGACTCGCTGTTCGCGACCGCGAACCCCAACGCCCATTCCGCGCGGCGCCTCCCGTGGGCAGGTGCGCGCGTCTCGAGGCGGTGCTGCAGTTCGTCACGCATCGTCGATGCTGCCGGGTGCGCGGCGATCGCGGCATCCATCACGGCGAGGCCGAACGCCGGGGGCAGCACGTGCGCGAGGTCGATGGATGTGTCGGCCGCGTCGACGACGGCGATCGTACCGCCCGCGTCGACGCGCCGGGCAGTCGCGCTGGTGTGCACGGTGACATCGCCGAACGAGGTGGATCGACGCAGCCCGGGAGCGAAGGCATGGATGCGGCGCGGCTCGCCGAACAACGGGAGTCCGAGGAGTGCCGCCGCGGACTCCATGCAGAACACGGTGTTCGGGCGTATCGCCGCCAGGGCGTGCACGCGCGTGAGGTAGCGCTCACGCGCTGCCAGGCGGTCCCACTCATGTTGAGGGGCGTAGACGCCGCGTCGGACGCGGTGATACCCGGGGAGGTCGCGCGGACGCCCGACCGGAGCATCGTCGTCGGCGATCTCGGGGGGGACCGGTGAGGGGACGAGGAACGCAGTGACGCTCATCGCGCCAGCCTGCCCGCCGCACCGCCGGATCGACCGTGCATCCCCTCACACCGGTGCACAGCGATCGCATTCGCCGCGCGGTGGAGGGAACGTCACCACGTGCCCGCTCCCGCAGCCGTGGGACGGAGCGTTCCGCGACGCACGGTCGGCCGTAGGTCGCGCGTCGTGCCTTCCAGCGCACTTGTGCACCGGAAGGCACGACGCAACGGTGCACCGCGGCGGCTCAGCCGAAGACGCCCGGCCAGAGCGAGACGGCGAGCGGATATCCGATGAACGCGACGACGTCGATGAGGGTGTGGGCGATCACCAACGGCATCACCCGGCCCCAGCGGCGATAGCACCAGCCGAAGACGACCCCCATCACCGCGTTGCCGATGATCGCGGGAACTCCCTGATACGCGTGGTAGAGCCCTCGCAGACCCGCTGCGGTGAGGATGATCGCCCACCACGACCAGCCGAGCCGCCGTAGCCTGTCGAAGAGGTAGCCGTTGAACACGACCTCCTCGAGCACGCCGGCGCGCAGCGCCGCGAGCAGGAGGAGCGGGACGGTGTACCACGCGGCATCCAGGGGCGACGCCTGCACCTGAAGGGTCAGCCCGAGCAGTCGACCGACCACGTAGAGCCCGAGCCCTGGCACGCCGATGACCGCGGCGAGAAGCGCCGCACGACCCAGGTCGCCGCCGAATCGGCGGAAGTCGAGCCCGATGCGTCGCAGCGCGCTGTCGCCCGCGCTCCACAGCAGGTAGACGACCAGCGCGATCAGCACGAAGCTGAAGAACACATCGAGGAACTGGTAGAGGATGTCCCAGAACGCCGCGGCGTCCTGCGTAGGGTTCAGCTGCGTCTGCGCGTCGCCGACCGTCTGGCCGCGAGACATCGTCTCGATCGTCGTGCGCACGATCGACAGCACCGAGTACAGGGCCCACTGGCCGACGCTGACGCCGAGGACGAGCCAGACCTCCCAGCGCAGCCGGGTGCGGTCGAAGCCCTCGGCCCGCGGGCGCTCGGCGGGAAAGGGACGCGTCGTCTCGGTCACCCCGGCATCGTTTCACGGGATGCCGCTTCCGCCGTGATGCGCAGGTAAAAGGCGCATCGGCCCGCTCTGCACCCCGACTGTGCAGATTGCGCATCGCACCGTCATTCGCGTTAAGGGTATGTAACGGTTTCCGGTCCGGCTTTGAACAGGCGGATGGCCGTGCTTAGGGTTTCCGTATCTGCGCCATGCGAAGTTTTCGGACTTCGTGTGGGGCCACATCCCTTCTCATAAGGAGTCACCAAGTTGAAGAAGTCACGTCTCGGAGTGGTGATCGCGGCAGCAGCCGCGGGTGCCCTCCTGCTGGCGGGCTGCACCACGAGCGGCACCACCACCAAGCCCCGCTCGGGCGGCACCGTCACTGAGGCCATCGTCAACGACCTCACCTCGCTCAACAGCAACACGCCGCAGGGCAACCTGGACACGAACGGTCAGTACGCATACCTGACCAACGCGACGTTCCAGTACCCCGACAACAACTTCAACGTCGTGGCGAACACCGACATCGGCACGTACGAGAAGACCTCGGACGACCCGCTGACGGTGAAGTACACCCTCAAGTCGGGTGCGAAGTGGTCCGACGGCGAGCCCATCACCGCTGATGACATGGTCCTCGCCTGGGCGATCGCCTCGGGTCACTATGACGACGCCACGTTCGACGCCGACGGCAACGTCACCAAGGGCACGCAGTACTTCGCCATCGCGGGTTCGACCGCGGGAATCGACAGCACCGCCTTCCCGACCATAGGTGACAACAACACGTCGATCACCCTGGTCTACGGCCAGCCCTACGTCGACTGGAACCTCTTCTCGCCGCTGGCTCAGCCGGCGCACATCGTCGCGAAGAAGGCCGGCCTCACGTCGGCTGCCGACCTGACGAAGCTGCTCCAGGGCCTGCCGAAGGGCGACCCGACCAACCCGGTCGCGCCCAACGCCACGCTCGAGGCCGCCGCGAAGTTCATCAACACGGGCTACGACATCACCTCGTTCCCGACCGACAAGGACCTCCTGGTCTCGAGCGGCCCCTGGGTCCTCTCGGCCTGGACCCCGGGTCAGTCGCTCGAGTTCTCGCTCAACCCGAACTACTCGGGCAACCTCAAGCCGCAGATCGACAAGCTCGTGATGCGCGTCATCCCTGACGCCGCGGCCCAGGTCACCGCCCTGCAGAACGGCGAGGTCGACATCGTCTACCCGCAGGCATCGGCCGACACGAAGAAGTCGCTCGAGGCCATCACCGGCGCGACCGTCCTCACGGGCAACCAGGTCTCGTACGACCACCTCGACCTGAACTTCAAGTCGTCGGTGTTCAGCGACGCGACCGTGCGTCAGGCCTTCCTCCTCACGATCCCGCGCCAGCAGATCGTCGACGCGATCGTGAAGCCGGTCAACCCCGACGCGAAGCCGCTGGACTCGCAGATCTGGCTGCCCAACCAGTCGGAGTACGCGACCACCATCGCGCAGAACGGCTCGGCCGCGTATGACTCGGTCGACATCGAGAAGGCCAAGAGCCTCCTCGCGGGCAAGACCCCGACCGTGAAGATCCTCTACAACTCGAAGAACCCCAACCGTGTCGACGAGTTCCAGGCGATCCAGGCGTCGGCCAAGCAGGCCGGATTCAACGTCGTCGACGGCGGAGACCCGAAGTGGTCGTCGCTGCTCGCCGGTGGCGACTACGACGCCTCGCTCTTCGGCTGGATCAGCCCCGGTGTGGGCACCGCCCAGATCCCCCAGCTGTTCAGCAGCCAGGGTGGCGGTAACTACAACGGCTTCACCGCCGCGAACGACCAGGCTCTGCAGACCCAGACGACGCTCGACCAGAGCAAGCTGACGGACCTGCAGCTGCAGATCGACAAGATCGCCTTCGAGCAGGGCTACGGCCTGCCGCTCTTCCAGGCCGCCGGTATCTACGGCGTCTCCAGCAAGGTTCAGGGTGTCCAGTACATGGGCAACCAGACCGGACCGATCTGGAACAACTGGGAGTGGTCGGTGCAGTCGAGCACCAGCTCCAAGTAAGGTCATGATGCTGGGGGTGGCGTCCGAACAGGGCGCCACCCCCAACTTCTGTCAGTGATCACCGACGCGGGGTGAGCCGGAAGATCCCGGTGAGCTCCGCGCGTGAGCGAGGAAAAAACACACCTTGGTCGGATTCATCCTCAGAAGAATCGGCGTATCCGTTCTGATTCTCGTCGCGGCGTCGTTCGTGATGTTCAACCTGGTGGCGCTGTCCACCGATCCCCTTGAAGACCTGCGCACCTCGATCCTGCCCAACAAGGAGCAGTTGATCCAGGCGCGCATCCAGATCGGCAACCTGGATGTCCCGCCGCCGCTGCGGTGGTTCATCTGGATCGGCGGGGCCGCCAAATGCCTCGTCCCCTTCGCCGGGCAGTGCAGCCTCGGCCAGACGTTCCAGGGGGCGCAGGTCACCGACCTGCTGCCGACAGCCATGCTCTCGACCGTGCAGATGGTCACCGCGGCACTCATCCTCGCGATCCTGTTCGGCATCGCGACCGGCATCCTGTCGGCCATCCGTGAAAACAGCGGCTTCGACATCACGTTCACCGTCATCAGCCTGTTCCTGTACTCGCTCCCGTCGTTCCTTGCGGCAACGATGCTCAAGAGCTTCGTCGCGATCGGGTACAATAACTTCCTCGCTTCACCAGAGGTGCCGATCTGGCTCTCGATCGTGATCGGTCTCGTGCTCGCGCTGATCATCCAGGCGGTCGTCGGCGGCGAGATGCGGCGACGCATCATCACGACCGCCTCCGCCTTCGTGGTCTCGGCGGGTCTCCTGATCTACATGAGCGCAACCGATTGGTTCGCCCAGCCCGCCATCGGACCGGTCGGCATCATCGTGCTGAGCCTCGGCATCGCTGCCGCGGTCGCGGCGATCCTGGCCGGCATCTACAACCGCCGCGGACTCATCACGGCCGGCATCGTGGCGGTCATCGGCATCGCGTCGTACTTCGCCGTGCAGCCGCTGCTGGATGTCTCCACGGTCGGCACGATCGCGATCCTGGCCATCGCCGCTCTCGTCGTCGGCGCTCTCGTCGGCTTCCTCGTGGGCGGCGACGACCGTGGTCAGAACATCCGCATCGGCATCCTGGTGGCGTTCTTCATCGGGTTCCTGATCATCATCGACCGACTCATGCAGTCGTTCCCGGGCTACATGTTCGACATGAACGGGCGTCCGATCGCGACGGTCGGGTCGTCTACTCCCGGATACGACCCCGGCAACATGTGGCGTTCCGCGCTGGACACCTTCTTCCACCTGCTGCTGCCCACGGTCTCGCTGCTGACGATCTCGTTCGCGGGTTACACGCGCTACGCGCGCGCCGGAATGATCGAGGTGCTCGGGCAGGACTACGTCCGCACCGCCCGCGCGAAGGGCATGCCCGAGCGGGTCGTCGTGGTGCGCCACGCCTTCCGCAACGTGCTCATCCCGATCACGACGCTCGTTGCGACCGACCTCGGCGCCCTGCTCGGTGGCGCGATCATCACCGAGTACATCTTCGGTATCCCAGGCATGGGCGCGCTCTTCCAGAACTCGCTCGGCCGAGGTGACGTGTACCCCGTCATGGGCTACTTCCTCGTGATCGCGTTCATGGCCATCCTGTTCAACTTCCTCGCCGATCTCAGTTACGCGGCACTCGACCCGAGAGTGAGGGTCCGCTGATGTCCACCTCTCTGCCCAGCTCCGTCGACACCGTCGACCACCGCTCTGTCAGCCAGGGCCGCCTGATCCTGCGGCGATTCCTGGGAAACCCTGCCGGTGTCGTTTCCCTGATCGTGCTGCTCGCGATCGTCGTGTTCGCCACGACCGCCATCGGGATCGGTCCGATCCACGGGTGGTGGAAGTGGAACTACACGGATCCGGATCCGAACATCGCCGTCGACGGTGCCCCGACTCTCCAGCTGTGGCCCTTCTCGCTCGGTGACCACCCGTTCGGACAGGACCGCATCGGTCGCGACTACTTCGCGATGGTGATGCGCGGCATCCAGAACTCGTTCGTCGTGATGATCCTCATCACCGGCATCGCTGTCGTGCTCGGCGTGATCGTCGGCGCCATCGCGGGTTACTACCGCGGCTGGGTCGACGCGGTGCTCATGCGCATCACGGATGTCTTCATCGTCATCCCCGCCATCGTGCTCGCCGCGGTCGTCGGAAACTACGCGGGCGCTGTCGGCGTGTGGATCCTCGGCGTCATGCTCGGCGCCGTGAGCTGGATGGTCATCGCCCGTCTCGTGCGCGGTGAGTTCCTCTCGCTGCGCGAGCGCGAGTTCGTCGAGGCGGCTCGGGTTGCCGGGGCATCCGACGCCCGCATCATCTTCCGTCACATCCTGCCCAACGCGACCGGTGTCATCATCGTCTCGGCGTCGCTGCTGGCCGCGGCCGCCATCCTGCTCGAGTCGGCGATCTCGCTGCTCGGCTACGGCATCCGCTCTCCTGATGTATCGCTCGGTCTGCTCATCGGGGCGAACCAGTCGGCGTTCGCGGTGCGGCCGTGGCTGTTCTGGTGGCCGGCGTTCTTCATCGTGGCGCTCGCGCTGTCGGCGAACATCTTCGGCGATGCCCTGCGGGAGGCCTTCGACCCGCGCAGCCGTCGGTTCTCGCGGCGTCGCACCAAGGAGGCCCCGGTGCAGGACGTGCCCGCCGAGGTCGAGGCCGAGGTCGAGCTGAGGTGATCCGTTCAGGCCAGAGCGATCGCGGGCAGGCTCGCGGTGAGCAGCGCCACGACGGTCGCCAGGCTCGCCAGGTGAATGCGTACTCGCGCGCGCTGTGCGTCGGCCCGGCCGAGCGGGATCCGTTCCGCTTCGGCCAGGCGCATCCAGCGGTCGCGCACGATCGCCGCGAGGTCGCCCGAGTCGGTCCCGAGCGCCGACGACGCGCGTCGTCCGCCGTCGCGATCGGCCGGTCCGATCGCCGGGTGGGCGCTGGCGGCGCCGGTGATCGGACGCGTGAGGGGTCCCGGCGCCGGAGCGGCTGCGGCGCGGTAGCGACGCTGCGGGGTGACGAGGGTCAGCGCGAAGCGCGTGTCGACATCGATCAGGCTGCTCCAGGCGACCGTCACGGTGTGGAACGGGTTCACGAGGGTGACATCCGCGTCCGTCACGACCACCCGCGGGCGCCAGAAGAGTTCCCACACCAGCAGCGCGAGCAGCGCGACCGGCACGAGCGCCCACAGGCGATGGGGCTCCCCGAGCGCGATCGCGTAGCCGACGGCTGTCGCCCCTCCCAGTCCGATGAGGGCCCAGCCGCTCACCGACAGCACGATGCTCGTGGTCGGTCGGAATACCAGGGTGTCGCGCTCATCCACAGCTTCATCCTCCCATCCGCGTCGGCGACCGAACCGGGTCGCCACGACGCCACCGAGATCCCGGAAGGATCCGCATCATGAACGCCACGACGCACAGCTTCACCCCCGGCGAGGTGGTCCTCGAGGTCAACGACCTCTCGGTGGACTTCGGCGTCGACGGGGTCTGGGTGCCCGCGGCCAAGAAGGTCTCGTACAAGGTCGCCACCGGAGAGGTGCTCGCCATCGTCGGCGAGTCCGGCTCCGGCAAGAGCGTGAGCTCGATGGCGCTGCTCGGCCTCCTGCCCAACAACTCTCGAGTGGCGGGAAGCGCGAAGCTGCGCGGCCGCGAGATCGTGGGGCTGCGCCCCAGCCAGCTGCAGCAGGTGCGCGGGCGTCAGGTCGCGATGATCTTCCAGGAGCCGATGACGGCGCTGAACCCGGTTCTCACCGTCGGCTCGCAGATCGTCGAGACGCTGCGCCAGCACTTCCACCTGTCGCCGTCGGAGGCCCGCACCCGCGCTGTCGAGCTGCTCACCCTCGTCGAGCTCCCCGACCCCGAGAAGGCCTTCGCCTCGTACCCCCACCAGCTCTCCGGCGGTCAGCGCCAGCGCGCCATGATCGCCCAGTCGATCTCGTGCGACCCGGTGCTGCTCATCGCGGACGAGCCGACGACGGCTCTCGACGTGACGGTGCAGGCGGAGATCCTCGAGCTCATGCGGTCGCTGCAGGAGCGCCTGGGCACCGCGATCCTGCTCATCACCCACGACATGGGAGTCGTCGCCGACATGGCCGACCGCATGATCGTGATGCGCTCGGGCGACGTCGTCGAGACCGGCACGGTCGCCGAGGTCTTCGCGGCCCCGAAGCATCCGTACACGCAGGCACTCCTCGACGCGGTGCCGCGTCTGGGTGAAGGCTCGAGCGCATCGGAGGCCATCGACATCACGGCAACCCTCGAGGATGTCGACGCCGGCGATATCGACGCGGATGCCGCGGCCGCCGACCCGCTTGTCGAGCGCGCTGTCGTCGTGAAGTTCGAGGATGTCGCGATCGAGTACCCGAAGCGCGGCCGCGTTCCTGCCTTCCGCGCCGCCGACAAGATCTCGCTCGAGATCCGCCAGGGCGAGGTGCTGGGTCTCGTGGGTGAGTCGGGCTCCGGGAAGACCACGATCGGCCGTGCCACGATCGGCCTGCTCCCGGTGCACTCCGGGCGGTTGACTGTCACCGGAGTCGACCTCTCCACGCCCACCCGCGACGCGATCCGCAAGGTGCACCACAACGTGGGCATCGTGTTCCAGGACCCGTCGAGCTCGCTCAATCCGCGAATGACGATCGGCGACTCCATCGCCGAGCCGATCCGACTCTCGCAGGGTCTCAAGGGCAAGGCTCTCGACACACGTGTGTCGCAGCTCCTCGACTCGGTGCGACTGCCGCTGGCCTACTCGTCCCGGTTCCCGCACGAGCTCTCGGGCGGTCAGAAGCAGCGCGTGGGCATCGCGCGCGCCCTCGCGCTCGACCCGAAGCTGCTGGTCGCCGACGAGCCGACCAGTGCGCTGGATGTCTCGGTGCAGGCGACGGTGCTCGAGCTGCTGCGCGAGCTGCAGCGCGAGAAGGGCTTCGCGTGCCTCTTCGTCACGCACGACCTGGCTGTCATCGACGCCCTCGCCGACCGCATCGCGGTGATGCGTCGGGGCGAGATCGTCGAGGTCGGCACCCGTGAGCAGATCCTGCGCTACCCGCAGGAGGCGTACACGCAGCGCCTCCTGGCCGCGGTGCCGGTTCCCGACCCCGAGGTGCAGCACGCGCGTCGGGAGCTTCGTCTCGCAGCCCTCGGCCTCGACAACCCGGACGCGTCCTAAGCGCCTCAGGCGGCGTGGAGCCGCCAGACGGTAGGATGGGGGGCGGTCCGGATCCGGGCCGTCCCCCTCTTCGCAAGGAACCCTTCATGGCGCACGCCCTCCGTCCCGACCTCCGCAACGTGGCCATCGTCGCGCACGTCGACCACGGCAAGACGACGCTCGTGGACGCGATGCTCCGTCAGACCGGATCTTTCGGCGAGCACGCGCACGTCGAAGAGCGCGCGATGGACTCGAACGACCTCGAGCGCGAGAAGGGCATCACCATCCTCGCGAAGAACACCGCGATCACTTACAACGGCATCCACACCGAAGAGCCGGTCACGATCAACGTGATCGACACCCCCGGCCACGCCGACTTCGGCGGTGAGGTCGAGCGCGGACTGTCGATGGTCGACGGCGTGGTGCTGCTGGTCGATGCGAGTGAGGGACCGCTGCCCCAGACGCGCTTCGTGCTGCGCAAGGCCCTCGAGGCGAAGCTTCCGGTCATCCTGCTCGTCAACAAGACCGACCGTCCCGATGCCCGCATCGCCGAGGTGGAGGAGGAGAGTCACGACCTTCTCCTCGGACTCGCGAGCGACCTCGTCGACGATGTGCCCGATCTCGATGTCGACGCACTGCTGGACGTGCCGGTGGTCTACGCGTCGGGTCGTGCGGGTGCGGCATCCCAGAATCGTCCCGCCAACGGCGAGCTTCCCGACAACGACGACCTCGAGCCCCTGTTCGCCGCGATCCTCGAGCACGTGCCGGCGCCGTCGTACGACGACGAGGCGCCGCTGCAGGCGTGGGTCACCAACCTCGACTCGAGCCCGTTCCTCGGCCGTCTCGCGCTGCTGCGCGTGTTCAACGGCACGCTGAAGAAGGGTCAGACGGTCGCCTGGGTCCGTCACGACGGCACGCACTCCAACGCCCGCATCACCGAGCTGCTGAAGACGAAGGCGCTCGAGCGCTTCCCGGCGGAGTCCGCCGGCCCCGGTGACATCGTCGCGATCGCGGGCATCGAGGAGATCACGATCGGAGAGACGATCGCCGATCCCGAAGATGTGCGCCCGCTGCCGGCCATCACGGTCGATGACCCCGCCATCTCGATGACGATCGGCACCAACACCTCGCCCCTCGTCGGCAAGGTGAAGGGCCACAAGCTCACGGCACGCATGGTGAAGGACCGCCTCGACCGCGAGCTCATCGGAAACGTGTCGCTCAAGGTCGTCGACATCGGCCGGCCGGATGCCTGGGAGGTGCAGGGCCGCGGCGAGCTCGCGCTCGCGATCCTCGTGGAGAACATGCGTCGCGAGGGCTTCGAGCTCACGGTGGGCAAGCCTCAGGTGGTCACGCGCAAGATCGACGGCACGGTGCACGAGCCGTTCGAGCACCTCACGATCGACGCGCCGGAGGAGTACCTCGGCGCGATCACGCAGCTTCTCGCGGCCCGCAAGGGACGCATGGAGACGATGACGAACCACGGCACCGGGTGGGTGCGCATGGAGTTCGTCGTGCCGTCCCGCGGCCTGATCGGATTCCGCACCGAGTTCCTGACGACGACCCGCGGCACGGGCATCGCCAACGCGATCTCGCACGGCTACGAGCCGTGGGCGGGTCACATCGTGACGCGTCAGAACGGCTCGATCGTCGCCGACCGTGCGGGCGTCGTCACGCCGTTCGCGATCATCGCGCTGCAGGAGCGCATGAGCTTCTTCGTGCTGCCGCAGGACGAGGTCTACGAGGGCATGGTCATCGGCGAGAACTCGCGCAGCGACGACATGGACGTCAACATCACCAAGGAGAAGAAGCTCACCAACATGCGCTCCTCCACGGCCGACACGTTCGAGTCGATGACGCCGCCGCGCACGCTCTCCCTCGAGGAGAGCCTCGAGTTCGCCCGCGACGACGAATGCGTCGAGGTCACCCCCGAGAAGGTGCGCATCCGCAAGGTCGTGCTGGACGCGACCGAGCGCGGTCGTGCCACCGCACGTCTGAAGCGCCAGGACGCGAACGCGTGAGTCGGTGCGGTCCGCGTCTCAGGATGCGGACCGCAGCACCTTCTCGAGCGCCTTTCCGCGGGCGAGCTCGTCGACGAGCTTGTCGAGGTACCGGATCTTCTGCATAAGGGGGTCCTCGATCGTCTCGACGCGAACGCCGCACACGACTCCGGTGATGAGTTCGACCTCGTCGGGCAGCCGGGCGTCGTCGAAGAACTCGCGGAATGTGGCGCCTCCGGTCAGTCGAGTTGCGAGGGCGTCGTCGTCGAATCCGGTCAACCAGGTCGTGACGGCATCGAGCTCCTCCCGGGTGCGTCCCTTCCGTTCGAGCTTCGCCTGATACAAGGGGTAGACCGACGCGACAGTGGTATCGAAGATCCGGTGCTCCATGTCGGGAAGGGTAGCTGTATGCCCGGCTGCGCGCACCCGCGCCGATAGGCTCGGCGGGTGCCCGACCCCGATGCATCCGCGCTCGAGCATCGGCGCGCATGGCGGCAGGGGCTCGCGGTCGCACTCGCCACGAGCGCGTACGGCGTCTCGTTCGGAGCGCTCGCGACGGCATCGGGACTCGACATCTGGCAGACGTGCGTGCTGAGCCTGCTCATGTTCACCGGAGGGTCGCAGTTCGCGTTCATCGGCGTGATCGCCGCCGGCGGGCTCGCCGCGGCGCCCGCCGCGATCGCTTCTTCCGCACTACTGGGCGTGCGCAACATCGCCTATGGCATGCGCATGGCTCCCGTCATCGGGGGGCCGCTGCGTCGACGTCTCGCTGCGGCGCCGTTCACGATCGACGAGTCGACGGCGGTCGCTCTCGCTCAGGATGCGCCGCGGGCGCGCCGCGTGGGGTTCTGGGTGACGGGAGTGGGCATCTACGTCGGCTGGAACCTGTCGACTCTGCTGGGCGCCCTGTTCGGCGACGTGCTGGGTGATCCGCGTGCCTGGGGGCTGGATGCGGCGGCCGCCGCGGCGTTCCTCGCGCTGTTGTGGCCGCGACTGCGCGGTGCGCAGCCCATCGCCGTGGGGATCGCCGCGGCCGTTGTGGCGGTCGTGCTCACGCCGGCGCTTCTGCCGGGGCTGCCCGTGATCCTCGCCGCGGTCGTCGCCCTCGTCGTCGGCTGGTTCGACATCGGCGGCCGGCGCGCTCGCGGGCGCGGGCCGGGTGCATCCGCGGGGGAGGCCGTGCGATGACCCTCTGGAGCGCCCTGCTGCTGGCCGCCGTGCTGTGCCTCGCCCTCAAGGTCGTGGGCTATCTCGTGCCGCCGTCGCTCCTCGAGGCGCCCCGGCCGTTGCGCATCGCGGACCTTCTCACGGTCGCGTTGCTGGCGGCGCTCGTCGGTGTGCAGACGTTCGCCAGCGGGCAGGCCCTGCACGTGGATGCGCGTCTTCCGGCCGTGCTGGTCGCGGCAGGGCTGTTGGCCCTGCGGGCGCCCTTCCTCGTCGTGGTGGTGGTGGCGGCCGTCGTGGCGGCCGCGCTGCGGGCACTCGGGTGGGCCGCGTAGCATCGAGGCGTGACCCTGCTGCAGCGCCTCGGCGCATACGTGCTCGCCCTTGCGATCGGGCTGTTCTACGGTGCGGCGGGTGCGTTCGCGCATTCGATCGTCGTCGGAGGCTGGCTGCCGCTCGGGCTCATCGTCGCACTCATCGGCTCCACGGCGCTGCTGCTCGCGCTCCGGCTGCTGTCGGGTGACCGGTGGACGGTGCTCGCGGCCGCCCTGGGCATGATGGGGGCGACCTGGGTGCTGGCCCAGACGTCGGCGGGAGGATCGATCATCTTCAGTCAGCTGCATCCCGTGCTGGCGAACGTCTGGATGATCGTGGTGCCGCTCGTGGCCGCCGTCATCGTCGCCTGGCCGGAGCTCTCCCGGGCTCGGCGCGCTCGGCAGCCGGTCACGCACCCCTGACTACACTGGACGGGTGACGTATGTGATCGCCCTCCCGTGCGTCGATGTGAAGGATCGTGCCTGCATCGACGAGTGCCCCGTTGACTGCATCTACGAGGGGGAGCGTTCGCTCTACATCCACCCCGACGAGTGCGTCGACTGCGGCGCGTGCGAGCCCGTCTGCCCGGTGGAGGCGATCTACTACGAAGACGACCTCCCCGAAGAGTGGCAGGACTACTACAAGGCGAACGTCGAGTTCTTCGACGAGATCGGTTCGCCGGGCGGCGCCGCGAAGGTCGGCGTGATCCCGAAGGACCACCCGATCATCGCCGCCCTTCCGCCGCAGGGGCACTGACCGTGGGGGTCGCCGACCTCGCCGACTACCCGTGGGACGCGGTGATCCCGTTCGCCGAGACCGCCCGGCGGCATCCCGATGGCATCGTCGACCTCTCGGTCGGGTCTCCCGTCGACGCGACGCCCGAGGTCGTCGCCCGTGCGCTCGCCGACGCGACCGACGCTCACGGCTATCCGCAGACGATCGGCACGGCGCCGCTGCGCGACGCGATCGTCGACTGGTTTGCGCGACGCCGCGGCGTCCCCGGGCTGGATGTCTCGCAGGTGCTCCCCACGATCGGCTCGAAGGAGCTGGTCGCTCTGCTGCCGCTGCTGCTCGGCCTCCAATCGGGCGACGTCGTCGTCCATCCGCAGGCGGCGTACCCGACGTACGAGGTCGGTGCACGCCTGGTCGGCGCGACCGCCGTGGCGAGCGATGATCCCTCGGAATGGCCTGCGGGCACCCGACTGGTGTGGGTGAACTCGCCCGGCAACCCCGATGGTCGCGTGTGGGATGCGGCCGCCCTTCGCGCGGCCTACCTGCGCGCCCGTGAGCTCGGTGCGCTGCTGGTCGGCGACGAGTGCTACGCGGAGCTCGGCTGGGACGGCCGGTGGGCGAGCGAACCGGTGCCGTCCGTGCTCGATCCGTCGGTGACGGGCGGCGGGTTCGAGGGCGTGCTGTCGGTCTACTCGCTCAGCAAGCAGTCGAATCTCGCGGGCTATCGCGCGGCTTTCCTCGCGGGCGACGCGGACGTGGTCGCCCGCCTCGTGACCGCCCGCAAGCACCTCGGTCTGCTCGTGCCCGCGCCCGTGCAGCGGGCGATGGCGGCGGCCCTCGGCGACGACGCGCACGTGGCCGAGCAGAAGCATCGCTACCGGGTGCGACGCGACATCCTGAAGCCGGCCATCGAGGCCGCGGGGTTCCGCATCGACGGCAGCGAGGCCGGTCTGTACCTCTGGGCGACCGAGGGACGTGACGCGTGGGAGAGCCTCGGGCGCCTCGCGGAGGTCGGGATCCTGGTGGGTCCGGGACACTTCTACGGCCCGCATTTCCCGCAGCATGTGCGGTTCTCGCTCACGGCCACCGACGAGCGGATCGCGGCCGCAGCGAGCCGTCTGCGGGCGTCTTCGTCGTGATCCTCCACACGATCGCCCGGACCTTTGTGCGGTAACGGAGTACCCTCCCCGCCCGGCTAGGCTGTAGTCGGCGTGCATCGAGGACCCGATGCGCATCCTGCCGCTCGGCGGCAACGACCTCGACGATTTCCCTCACGAGGAGGCGCGGTGAGCGACGAAGACACGCAGCAGCTGAAGGCGACCCTCACGGTCGGTGAGCGCACGGCGGAATTCCCCGTGCTGACGGGTACCGACGGCTACCCGAGCATCGACGTGTCGAGTCTGACCCGTCAGACCGGTCACACCGCCCTCGACTACGGCTTCGTCAACACCGCGGCCACCAAGTCCGCGATCACCTACATCGACGGCGATGCGGGCATCCTGCGGTACCGCGGGTACCCGATCGAGCAGCTCGCCCAGCACTCCACGTATCTCGAGGTGGCCTGGCTGCTCATCTACGGCGAGCTGCCGACCGCGGCGGAGCTCGAGGAGTTCGACGGACGCATCCGCCGTCACACCCTCCTCCACGAAGACCTGAAGCGCTTCTTCTCGGCGCTTCCGCACACGGCGCACCCGATGTCCGTGCTGTCGGCGGCGACCGCGGCCCTCTCGACGTACTACGAGAACGAGTCCGACCCGCACAACCCCGAGCACGTCGAGCTGAACACCATCCGCCTGCTCGCCAAGCTCCCCGTGATCGCGGCGTACGCCCACAAGAAGAGCGTCGGCCAGGCGTTCCTCTACCCCGACAACGCCCTCGGGTTCGTCGACAACTTCTTGAAGCTCAACTTCGGCGTGCTGAGCGAGCTGTACGACATCGATCCCGTTGTGACCCGCGCGCTCGAGCGCCTGCTGATCCTGCACGAGGACCACGAGCAGAACGCCTCGACCTCGACGGTGCGGCTCGTCGGCTCGACCGGCGCGAACCAGTTCTCCTCGATCTCGGCCGGCATCAACGCGCTGTACGGCCCACTGCACGGCGGCGCTAACGAGGCCGTGCTGAAGATGCTCGGCCAGATCCGCGACTCCGGCGAGAGCGTCGAGCGCTTCGTCGAGCGGGTCAAGAACAAGGAGGACGGTGTGAAGCTCATGGGCTTCGGGCACCGCGTCTACAAGAACTACGACCCGCGGGCGAAGCTCGTCAAGGAGTCGGCGGACGAGGTGCTGCAGGCGCTCGGCGTCAACGACCCGCTCCTCGACCTCGCGAAGCAGCTCGAGGAGATCGCGCTGAGCGACGACTACTTCAAGGAGCGTCGCCTGTACCCGAACGTCGACTTCTACACCGGCGTCATCTACAAGGCGATGGGTTTCCCGACCCGCATGTTCACCGTGCTGTTCGCGATCGGCCGCCTGCCCGGCTGGCTCGCCCACTGGCGCGAGATGAACACCGACCCGCAGACCAAGATCGGTCGCCCGCAGCAGCTCTACACGGGCTCGCCGGAGCGGTCGTACCCGGGCGTCTGACCGGATGCCGCGTCTCATCGTCCGTCCGCCGTCGAGCCGTCTGGCCGACGGCGAGCTGACCCACCTCGACCGCGTGCCGGTCGATGCCGCGTTGGCCCGTGCGCAGTGGGACGGTTACGTCGAGGCGTTCCGCTCGCGCGGATGGGAGATCCTCGAGGCCGAGGCCGCCGACGATCAGCCCGACGGCGTATTCGTGGAGGATGCGGTCATCGTCTTCGGCGACCTCGCCGTGCTCGCCCGGGCGGGCGCCGTCTCGCGCCGCGGGGAGCGGGACACGATCGCACGGGTGGTGGCGGCATCCGGTCTGGAGACGGTCGAGATCGTCGAACCGGGCACCCTCGACGGGGGCGACGTGCTGAAGGTCGGACGCACGGTCTACGTCGGTGCGTCCTCCCGCACGAACGCCGCCGGTATCGCCCAGCTCGCTGCCCTGCTCGATGCGCGTGGATGGACGGTCGTCACGCGCCCGGTCGAGCGGGTGCTGCACCTGAAATCGGGGGTCACTGCACTTCCCGACGGCACGATCGTCGGCTACGAACCCCTCGTCGACGACCGCGAGGGCTACGCCGCGTTCGCGGCGGTGCCCGAGGAGCACGGCACCGCTGTCGTGGTGCTCGACGAGCGCACCGTGCTCATGTCGGCGGATGCGCCCCGCAC
The DNA here is from genome assembly GCF_001897265.1 of Microbacterium sp. 71-23. NCBI lineage: Bacteria > Bacillati > Actinomycetota > Actinomycetes > Micrococcales > Microbacteriaceae > Microbacterium > Microbacterium sp. 71-23. The sequence continues at coordinate 100,432 of NZ_MKSL01000036.1, read as the reverse complement.
CGCCGAGCTCTGGCGCGGGCGCGGACTCGACGTCGTCACGGTGCCGATCAGCGAGTTCGAGAAGCTCGAGGGATGCGTCACCTGTCTGTCGGTGCGGCTGCGCGACTGACGTGCGCGTGGTGATGCGCCTCGAGTGCCGCCGCGTAGTCGGGTACGAGCCCGGTCTCATCGCGCAGCGGGCGCACGTACCCGCCTGATGCGGGGCGAGGGGGCACCTCGACCGGTGACGGATCGATGCGCTCGTACGGGATGCGGGTGAGCAGATGGGTGATCATGTTGATCCGCCCGCGCCGCTTGTCCTCGTTGTCGACCTCGAACCACGGCGCCTCGGCGATGTCGGTGTGCACGAACATGGTGTCCTTCGCGCGGGAGTAGTCCTCCCAGCGGGTGATCGACAGCAGGTCGTTGGGGCTGAGCTTCCACCGCCGCATCGGATCGTTCGCCCGCGAGCGGAAGCGACGCTCCTGCTCGACGTCGGACACGCTGAACCAGTACTTCAGGAGCCGGATGCCGTCGTCGACCAGCATGCGTTCGAAGATCGGAGCCTGCTGCAGGAAGCGGTGGTACTCGGCATCCGTGCAGTAGCCCATCACCCGCTCGACGCCCGCGCGGTTGTACCAGGAGCGGTCCATGAGCACGATCTCGCCCGCGGCGGGGAGGTGGGCGATGTAGCGCTGGAAGTACCACTCGGTGCGCTGCCGCTCGGTGGGCGTCGGGAGAGCGACGATGCGGGTGACGCGAGGGTTGAGATATTCGGCGACGCGTTTGATGGTCGACCCCTTGCCTGCGGCATCCCGGCCCTCGAAGATCACCACGATGCGGGCGCCGGTGTGCTGCACCCACGCCTCGAGGTCGACGAGCTGGGCCTGCAGGCGCGCGAGCTCGGTGCGGTACAGCTTCTTCGGCAGCGATGCGCTCATCCTCGGCCTCCTCGGTGCGGATGAGGCGACCCTACGCCGCGTCGCGACCTCGCCGCGTCGCGACCTCGCCGCGGGAGCGCCCGCCGGGAGAATGCGCCCCTCAGGCGTGCAGGATCGCGTTGAGCGTCACGCCGACGCCGGTGCGCCGCACGGCCTCGACCGCGCCGGTGACGGAGTTGCGCCGGAAGAGCACCCCGTCGCTGCCCGACAGCTGCGCGCCCTTCACGACGGGGCGTGCCCCCGCGGCATCCGCCGGCTCGTCGGCCAGCACGATCTTCGTGCCCGCCGTGACGTAGAGACCCGCCTCGACCACGCAGTCATCGCCGAGTGAGATGCCGATGCCCGAGTTGGCGCCGAGCAGCGTGCGTGCACCGATCGAGACGCGATGCGTGCCGCCGCCCGAGAGGGTTCCCATGATCGACGCGCCGCCGCCGATGTCGCTGCCGTCGCCGACGACGACGCCCTGCGAGATGCGGCCTTCGACCATCGAGCTGCCGAGCGTGCCGGCGTTGAAGTTCACGAAGCCCTCGTGCATCACCGTCGTGCCGGGGGAGAGATAGGCGCCGAGACGCACGCGCGACGCGTCGGCGATGCGCACGCCCGGCGGGGTGACGTAGTCGAGCAGGCGCGGGAACTTGTCGAGGCCCGCGAGCTGGATGCCCGCACGCACGAGGTGCGCCCGGCGCGCCGTGACGGCATCGGGATGCATCGGCCCGGCGTTCGTCCACGCGACGTTGGGGAGGTGGACGAAGATGCCGTCGAGGTTCACCCCGTTCGGCTGCACCAGTCGGTGCGAGAGCGCGTGCAACCGTAGGTAAGCGTCCGCGGTGGAGGCGACGGGGGCGTCGAGGTCGATCTCGACCGACACGACGTCGATGCGCACCCCGCGGCGGTCGTCGGCGCCGGCGAGGGCGTCGAGGTCGCTCAGACCCGTGCCGGTGAGCCGACCCGACGCGGGCGACGGGTACCACGCATCGAGCACCGTGCCGTCATCCGCCGTCGTCTGCAGGCCGTGTCCGGACACCCATCGCTCATCGCTCATGTGCTCCAGGCTATCGGCGCGGCAGGGCCGCGACCGCCGATTAGGCTGGCCTCATGCCGTCCCTCGACCTGACCGCAGATGCGGTCGCCCTCACGCGGGCGATCTGCGACATCCCGAGCGTGTCCGGCGAGGAGACCACCCTCGCCGATGCGATCGCCGAGGCCCTCGCCCCGCTCGCGCACCTCGAGGTCTACCGCGACGGCGACACGATCGTGGCGCGCACGCAGCTCGGTCGCGCGCAGCGTGTGGTGATCGCCGGTCACATCGACACGGTGCCGATCAACGAGAACCTGCCGACCCGTGACATCGACGTCGACGGCGAGCCCTACCTCTGGGGGCGCGGCACCGTGGACATGAAGGCGGGTGTCGCGGTGCAGCTGCGACTCGCCGCCGAACTGGTCGACCCCCGTGTCGACATCACGTGGATGTGGTACGACCACGAGGAGGTCGACGCCGAGCTCAACGGGCTCACGCGTCTCGCCCGCACGCGCCCCGATCTGTTCCAGGGCGACTTCGCGATCCTCGGCGAGCCGTCCAACGGCACGGTCGAGGGCGGCTGCAACGGCAACCTCCGCGCCCTCGTGCGCACGCACGGCGTGCGCGCGCACAGCGCCCGAGCCTGGGTGGGGGAGAATGCGATCCACGCGGCGGCGCCCATTCTCACCCGCCTCGCCGAGTACCGCCCGCGCACCGTGGCGGTCGAGGGACTGGAGTACCGCGAGGGGTTGAACGCGGTGCGCATCCACGGCGGGATCGCCGGCAATGTCATCCCCGACGAGTGCGTCGTCGAGGTCAACTACCGCTTCGCGCCGAGCAAGAGCGTCGCACAGGCAGAGGCGCACGTGCGCGAGGTGTGCGCCGGCTTCGACGTCGAGGTCGTCGACAGCGCCCCGGGCGCCCGGCCCGGGCTCGACGCCCCTCTCGCTCAGGAGTTCCTCGCCGCCGTCGGGGCCGACCCTCGCCCCAAGTACGGATGGACGGATGTCGCCCGCTTCTCGGCGCTCGGCGTGCCCGCCGTCAACTACGGTCCGGGCGACCCGAGCCTCGCCCATCACGACCAGGAGCGCGTCCCCCTTGGGCAGATCCACGACGTCGAGCGCGGACTGCGGGCATGGCTGAGCGTCTGATCGACCACCCGCGGGTTGTCGCTGCGCGCACCACCTGGCGGGGGCTCCCGCCGTTCGTGCGGATCGCCGTCATCTACCTGCTCGCGCGTGTCGTCACGACCCTTCTCATGGTCGCCGCCGCGGCCGCGTCGACGGCGTCGTCGCGCTTCGGTGCGCACGCGACGATCGGCGATCTCGCCGTGGGGTGGGATGCCGCGTGGTACTGGTTCACAGCCCTCAACGGCTACCCGGTGCACCTGCCGACGAACACCGCCGGCCTCGTGACCGAGAACTCGTGGGCGTTCATGCCGCTCTACGCCTACCTCGCACAGGGCCTCGGCACGGCGCTCGGCGGCTGGGGTGCGGGGGCCGTCGCGATCTCGCTGATCTCCGGCTACCTCGCCTCGATCGTGCTCTTCACGATCACGCGGATGCGCCTCGACGAGACCTCCTCGATGTGGGCGGTCGCCTTCTTCGCATCGGGGCCGCTCGCCGCTCTGTTCCAGGTCGGCTATGCCGAGTCTCTGTTCCTCCTCTGGCTGTTCCTCGCCCTCTGGGCGGTGCTGCGCCGACGATACGGATGGGTGTATCCGCTCATCATCCTCATGGCCGCAACCCGACCGGGAGTGCTGGCCTTCGCCCTGTTCCTCGGCCTGCATGGCATCGTGCGGCTGGTGCACCGCAGGACCGAGCCGCTGCGGGGACGTGACGTCGCCCACATCCTCTCCCTCGGAGCGCTGGGCGTGGTCGCCGGCTTCGCGTGGCAGTTCATCGCCGGGTGGGTCACGGGAAACCCGAACGCGTACCTTCTCACCGAGCTCTCCTGGCGCCGCAACTGGATCGCGGACGCGAGCCCGCACTTCGCGCCGTTCGACGGATTCGCCGTCGCCGTGCCGTTCTGGTCGACCCAATGGGGGTGGCCGGCCGCCGTCGGCTTCGTCGTGCTGGCCCTGGCTCTCGTCGGCATCGCGACGCTGTTGCTGTTCGAGCCGCACGTGCGGCGAATGGGGGTGGAGCTGCGGCTGTGGACGGCGAGCTACCTCCTCTACCTTCTGGCCGTGTTCTTCCCGCAGTCGAGCATCTTCCGCCTGCTCGTCCCCGTCGCCCCGCTCGCGGCGGGTGCGCTCGCGGTGGCGCGCGCGTGGTGGTGGCGCGTCGGTGTCCTCCTCGTCTGCATCGCGCTGCAGTGGCTCTGGATCTACAACGTCTACGGACTCGCGAACACGTTCTGGCGCATCCCCTGACCGTGTGGCATCCACAACCGCACGGCCCGCGGTGCGGGGCCCGGCGACCCGGAGCGATAGACTGGATCGTCAGCCACCAGGAAGGGGAGCACGATGGCAGCCATGAAGCCGAGAACCGGTGACGGTCCGATGGAGGCCGTGAAGGAGGGCCGGCTCATCATCGTCCGCGTGCCGCTCGAAGGCGGTGGACGCCTGGTCGTCTCCGTGAACGACGCCGAGGCCAAGGAGCTCTACGACGTCCTCGGTGGCGTCGTGAACGCCGCCTGAGACGACGCATCCGTCATCGAGAACGGTCGGTCTGTGCAGACCGGCCGTTCTCTGCGTCCGGGGTCAGTCCGCCGACGGAACGGTGGTCAGCTGCAGCAGTCCGTCGCCGACGATCGACACTGCGGCGATGACCGCGGGTGAGGCCTGGGTCTCCTGGATGAGCGAGCGGTAGGCGGTGGTGATCGCGTCGCGGCGCACCGGGTCGGAGACGGCGCCACCGGCGAGCACGCGCGCGACTAGGACGGTGCCGCCGGGACGCACGAGCCGCAACCCGTGCTCCACATAGTCGAGCACGTTCTCGGGGTCGGCGTCGATCAGCACGATGTCGTACGAGGCCTCGTTCATGCGCGGAAGCACATCGACCGCGCGACCCGTGATGAACCGTGAGCGCGCGGGGGCGATGCCCGCGTCCGCGAACGCGCGGCGGGCGGCCGCGAGGTGCTCGTGCTCGGTGTCGATGGTCGTGAGGATGGCGCGGGGCGCACCGTGCAGCAGCCAGAGCCCGGACACTCCGGCTCCGGTGCCGATCTCGACGATGTTCAGCGCGGCGGACGCGGCGGCAAGGAGGGCGATCTGCGCGCCGAGCGCGGGGTCGACCGGCTCCGCGCCCAGCTCCAACGCATGCGCACGCGCTTTGGCGATGGCCTCCGGCTCGATCGTCGATTCGGCGATGAACCGCGCGTCAGCGTTGTGATCCCTCATGCTCACTCCCTCTTCGTCAGCCTAGGGCTCGTCCTCAGCTTCCCCATGCAGGCGCGGCGCTAACCTGAATCCATGTTCCTGGGCCTGACCTTCGAGAAGCTGGTGCTCATCGGCGTTCTCGCGGCGGTCGTGCTCGGACCCGAGCGACTGCCCCGTGCGGCTGAGTGGCTCGCGAAGGCCACCAAGCGGGCTCGCGCCTACGCCCAGGGTGCCCGCGAGCGCATGCGCGACGAGATGGGCGACGATTTCGACGAGGTCGACTGGCGAAAGCTCGACCCGCGGCAGTACGACCCCCGCCGCATCATTCGTGAGGCGCTGCTCGACGACGCCCCCGCGGCGCCGGCGGTGCGGGCCGCGGCCCCGGCCGCGATCGCGGTCGCCTCCCTCGACCTCGCCGACGGCGAGATCCCGCCCTACGACTCCGAGGCGACCTGAGTCGAGACCCCCACGCGCAGGGACCGTCCGGCGAGACCGCGCGGGCGCCGGGCGAGGGTGTCCGCGAGGCGAAGGATCTCCGCCGCCGCCGGGTCGGCCGGGGCGCTGAGGGTCACCGGTGACCCGGTGTCGCCGCCGGTACGCAGCGCGGGACTCAGCGGCACCGACGCGACGAGCGGCACCTCATCTCCGTCTCCCTGTGAGAGCGCGGATGCCGCGGCCTGCCCGCCGCCCGAGCCGAACAGGTCGAGCACGGTGCCGTCGGGAAGTCGCAGCGGGGCCATGTTCTCGATGACGCCGATGACCCGCTGCCCGGTCTGACGCGCGACCAGGCCGCTGCGCACGGCGACCTCTGCCGCCGCCGCCTGCGGGGTGGTCACGACCAGCACCTCGGCGTGGGGGAGCAGCTGCCCGAGCGAGATGGCGACGTCGCCGGTGCCCGGCGGCATGTCGATGAGCAGCACGTCGAGGTCGCCGAACCACACGTCGGTGAGGAACTGCTGCAGTGTGCGATGCAGCATGGGGCCGCGCCACGCGACCGGGCTGCGCTCCTCGCCCTCGCGCAAGAACATGCCGATCGAGATCGTCTTCACTCCGTGGGCCACGGGCGGCACGATGAGGTCGTCGATGCGGGTGGGGTGCGGCATCCGCCCCTCGGCGTCCACGAGTCCGAGGATGCCGGGGATCGAGAAGCCGTGCACGTCGGCGTCGACGAGGCCGACCGTGAGGCCCCGGGCGGCGAGGGCGACCGCGAGGTTCGCGGTGACCGTCGACTTGCCGACACCGCCTTTGCCGCTCGTGACCGCGATCACCCGGGTGAGCGAGTCCGCGGTGAACGGGATGCCCCGGGGGCGCCCCGCGCGCAGGCGCTCGGTGAGAGCTGCGCGCTGCGCCGGCGTCATGACGCCCAGCTCGACCCGCACCGGCCGGTCGGCCACCGCGGCGGCGGCCGCCGCCACCTCCCGTTCGATGCGATCCGACGCCGGGCAGCCCACGATCGTGAGCGACACGGCGACGACGATCTCGCCGTCGGCCGCGCGCACGTCGGCGATCATGTCGAGCTCCGACAGCGGACGCCGCAGCTCCGGGTCGACGACCGCCCCGACCGCGCTGCGCACCCGGCCGGTCAGATCCGCCGGGTCACTGCTGCTCACGGGCCGCCTTGCGCTCGGCCTGCTCGCGGCGTTCGGCGCGCTGACGCTTGCGCTCGCGCTCCTCGGTGGCCGCGGCATCCTCACCCGTCGCCCGCGCGTCGAGGTCTTCGAGCAGGGCGCGCAGCTCGTCGCGCAGCGAGTCGCGCGTGAGCACATCGCGGCTGAGGTCGGTGAGCGCCAGACGCAGTGCGACGATCTCGCGGGCGAGGTACTCGGTGTCGGCGAGGTTGCGCTCGGCGCGCTGACGGTCCTGCTCGATCTGCACCCGGTCCCGGTCGTCCTGACGGTTCTGGGCGAGAAGGATGAGGGGCGCCGCGTACGAGGCCTGCAGCGACAGGATCAGGGTCAGGAGGGTGAAGTTCGTGACCGCGGGGTCGAACTGCGCCTCGCGCGGCAGGAAGATGTTCCACGCCAGCCACAGCACGACCACGACCGACATCCCGATGAGAAAGCCCGACGTGCCCATCGCGCGGGCGAAGGACTTCGAGAACCGGCCGAACGTGTCGTTGGACGGACGCGACGAGCGCCCGAGCACGGAGTTGCGTCCGCGGGGCGCGTCGAACGCCCCGTCACCGCCGCGGCGCGCCATCACCGCGTCCTCGGGGTGGTCGTGGAGCCCGCGCTGTCGGCGGAGCGCCAGTCACGGGGGAGCAGGTAGTCGAGCACGTCGTCGATGCTCACCGCGCCGAGCAGCCTCCGGGCCGGGTCGACCACGGGCAGCGACACGAGGTTGTAGGTCGCCAGCAGGCGCGCGACCTCGCCCGCGGTCGCGGTGACCGGCAGCGGGTCGACGGTGTCGTCGATGATCGCACCCAGCCGCTCATGCGGCGGGTAGCGCAGCATCCGCTGGAAATGCACCGTGCCGAGAAGGCGCCCGGTCGGGGTCTCGTAGGGGGGAAGCGTGATGTAGACCGCGGCGGCGAGCGCGGGGTGCAGCTCGTGACGGCGGATGAGGGCGAGCGCCTCGGCGATGGTCGAGTCGGCCGAGAGCACGATGGGCTCCGACGTCATCAGACCGCCGGCCGTGTCGGGCCCGTACTGCAGCAGCGTGCGCACGTCCTCCGCCTCGTCGGGCTCCATGAGGTCGAGCAGCTCCTCGCGCTGGTCCTCGGGGAGCTGGGCGAGCACATCGGCCGCGTCGTCGGGCTCCATGGCGTCGAGGATGTCGGCGGCGCGCTCGTCGCCGAGGGCTTCGAGGATGTGCACCTGCTCGTCCTCGGGCATCTCCTCCAGGGCGTCGGCGAGACGGTCGTCGGGAAGCTCCTCCGCCACCTCGAGCAGGCGATCCTCGGGGAGGTCGAGGAGCGTGTTGGCGAGGTCGGCGGGCTTGAGGTCGGAGAAACTCGCCACGAGGTGCTCGGCGGTGTGCTCGTGGCCGGGCGTGCTGCTCTCGCGCACGTCGCTCCAGTCGGCGAACGCCGTCGGACCCTTCGCGAACGGCGACGCGCTGGTCTTCGGGCGGCGCAGGAACAGCTGGCCGATCTCCCACTCGCCGAGGCGCGTGCGCTCGATGGCGACATCCTCGACGACCGCGGTGCCGGACCCGTCGACGAAGTGCATGGTCTTCCCCAGCAGCTCGGCCATGACGCGCACCTCACCGGCGCGCGGCTGGAAGCGACGCACGTTGATGAGCCCGGTCGTGATGACCTGTCCGCTCGCGATCGAGGTCACCCGTCCGATCGAGACGAACACATGTCGGCGCCCGGGGATCTCGACCACCAGACCGATGACGGCGGGGGAGTCGTCGGCTCGGTACATGACGACCACGTCGCGCACCTTGCCCAGCCGGTCGCCGGCGGGATCGAAGACGCTGCAGCCGGCCAGCCGAGCCACGAAGACGCGCTGAGTGCTCACCCGACCAGCGTAGTCGCGCGCGAGGTGACGTCCTCGGCGGAACACAGGAACCCGCGTGGGATGATGGGGCCATGAGCATGATGTCGGGTCCGGCGCCGGAGGGCGAGGTCGTCGCCTCCTTCCCCGCCTACGAAGGGGCGCAGAAGGCGGTCTCGGCGCTCATCGCCGCCGACATCCCCGCACGCGACATCATGATCGTCGGACACGACGTGCGGTCGGTCGAGCGGGTCACCGGGCGGCTCGGCTGGGCCGCAGCCGCCCGCAGCGGTGCAGTGAACGGTCTGCTGCTCGGCATGCTGTTCTCGTTCATCTTCGTCTTCGGCACCGCCAACGTCCCGATCCAGACGTTCGTCGGGGTCATGATCGTCGGCATCGCGTTCGGCATGCTGCTGAGCCTGCTCATGTTCGCGGTGGTGCGCCGCCGCCGCGACTTCGCATCGGTCATGCAGATGGTCGCCGAGCGCTACGACGTGACCGTCGCCCCCACGAGCATCCACCGCGCCCGCGAGGTCGTGGGCCACCGGGCGCCGCATCCGCACCCACCCGTTGCGGAGCGCTCGCCGATCGACGACGAACCTCCCCGGTACGGCGAGCGGATCACGCCGCCCGCATCCCGTCCCGACGACGAGACGCCCGCGTCCTAGCCGCGGCCGCGCCCGTCAGGATGCCGCGACCCGCGCCATCCACGCCTCGACGTCGTCGGCCGAACGCGGCACGTCGGCCGACAGGTTGACCGGCCCCGACTCGGTCATCAGCACGTCGTCCTCGATGCGCACCCCGATGCCGCGCAGCTCTTCGGGCACGGTCAGATCGTCGATCTGGAAGTAGAGGCCGGGCTCGATCGTGAACACCATGCCCGGCTCCAGAATGCCGTCGTAGTAGAGCTCCCGCCGGGCCTGCGCGCAGTCGTGCACGTCGATGCCGAGGTGATGGCTCGTGCCGTGCACCATGTAGCGGCGGTGCTGGCCGCCCGCGTCGGCGTGCAGCGCTTCCTCGGCGGTGACGGGCAGCAGTCCCCATTCGGCGACGCGCTCGGCGATGACCCGCATCGCGGCCTCGTGGATGCTGCGGAACGTGACGCCCGGACGCGCCGCCGCGAACGCCGCATCCGCGGCCTCCCGCACCGTCTCGTACACGCGGCGCTGCACCGGGGAGAAGGTTCCGGACACCGGCAGAGTGCGGGTCACGTCGGCGGTGTAGAGACTGTCGACCTCGACGCCCGCGTCGACGAGGATGAGGTCGCCCGGCACGACGGCCCCGTCGTTGCGAGTCCAGTGGAGGTAGCAGGCGTGCGGGCCGGATGCGGCGATCGTGTCGTATCCGACGCCGTTGCCGTCGAGCCGGGACCGCTGGTGGAACGCCCCCTCGACCACGCGCTCGCCGCGGTCCGCAGCGACGGCGCGGGGGAGCGCGCGGATGATGTCGTCGAAGCCGCGGGCGGTCGCCTCGACCGCCAGACGCAGCTGGCCGATCTCGTACTCGTCCTTGATCAGGCGGAGTTCGGAGACGACCCGCGTGAGGTCGTCGTCCTCATCGAGCACCAGGTCGTCGTCCGAGGCGACGAAGTCCTCGATCCCCGCCGTCGCGATCTCGAGGTCGGCGGCGACGGCGACGAGCGAGGGCCGCGGCCCCACCCAGAACTCGCCGATCTGGGCATTGCCGTAGAACTCGGGCGTCGTGCGATCCGCGCGCTCGCGGAAGTAGACCGTGGCCGTGTGCCCGCCGTCGACGGGGTCGAGCACGAGAACGGCGCCGGGCTCGGTGTCAGCACCCCACCCGGTCAGGTGGGAGAACGCAGAGTGCGCGCGGAACGGGTAGTCGGTGTCGTTGCTGCGCACCTGGAAGTCACCGGCGGGAAGCACCAGCCGGCGCCCGGGGAACGATGCCGAGACTGCGGCACGCCGCGCAGCCGCGTAGGGCGCCTGAGGTCGCGCCGGAGGCAGCGACTCGGGGCGCTCGGCCCAGCCGGAGCCGATGGAGGAGAGGAAACCCCGGGGGAAGGGCTGCTTGCGGTTGGTGGTCGCGGGAGCCGCGGCATCCGTCGTCGTCTGGTCGTCGCTCGAAGCCATGCCTCCAGTCTCGCACCGCAGCACGGCACTGTCAGCCGGAGGTGCGCTCGAGCTGCACGATCAGAGGCCGGTGGTCGCTGCCGGACCCGTCGAGCGCCGTCAGCACCACCGACCCGGTCGCCCGCCACGCCGACGTCGCCATGACGTGGTCGATCGGTGCGCCGAGCAGCGCCGGCACCGACGTCGGCCAGGTGCCGACGGCGCCGTTGCCGGTGACGGATGCCGCGTCGTGGCATCGTCCGAGGGTGCCGCCGTCGGTGCCGAGTCGAGCCATGTGCTCGACGGTCGCGTTGAAGTCGCCCGCCATGATGACGTTCGCGCTCGCGCACTGATCGGCCAGCCACTGCAGATCGTGGCGCCAGTCCGCCATCGCGCTCTGCCGCGGCGCGACAGCGTGGGCGGCGACGATGATCGGGCCGTCGCCCGACACGGGCATCGCCACCGCACTCGGCACGGTGGACGTGTTGCTCGTGCCGTTCTGCGACGACGCGATCACGGAGTACTCGCCGAGCGAGGGACTGATGAGAAGCGTCGTGGAGTCGGCGGCCCAGCCGTCCACGCCGTACTCGGTGTGGAACGCCCACATCGGATGGCCGAGCTCGCGCATCTGCACGGCGACCTTCTCACCCACCTCGATCGTCGTCTCGGGGAGCGTGACGATGTCGGCCGACATCGCGACGGCGGTGCGGGCGATGTCGTCGGGCGGGGTGGCCTCGCCGGCGGTGTTCCACGTCATGACGCGCACACTGTTCGCGTCCTTCTCGGGCAGGGTCGTCGAACCCATCCCGCGGGACGTGAGCGTCACCCCGCCGATCGCCGCGCCGGCGAGCAGCACGAGCGTCATCGCGAACGCGAAAGCCCGCACCCGACGCACGACTGCGAGCAGGAGGAACAGCACGGCGATGCCGGCCAGAGCGAGCACGACGGGCGCTCGGAACGAGATGATCTGCGCCACCGGGAACAGCCCGTCGATGCGGAAGAATCCCGGCCAGGTGAGGGCTGCGACCGCGATCGCGGTCACGAGAGTCACGAGGATCCCCGTCAGGCGCAGCATCCTTCCACCGTAGGTCGGCAGTCTGGGAGAAGCCGGGAGGGAGCCTCTGCGGTGTGTCAGCCGGTACGCTCGCAGACATGGCGGCGCACGGCGGATTCGAGGGTCCGAGCGACCTCCACCTCCACTCGGTGCACTCCGACGGCACCCAGTCGCCGCAGGACGTCGTGCGCGCCGCGCACCGGCACGGCCTGCGCACGATCGCCCTCACCGACCACGACACGACCTCCGGGTGGGTCGAGGCTGCGGAGGCGACCACCGCCCTCGGTATGACCTTCCTCCCGGGCATGGAGCTCTCCGCCCGGCACGAGTGGCGCAGCATCCATCTGCTCGCCTACCTCATCGATCCCGACGACGCCGATCTGCGGGCCGAGACCGAGCGCATCCGCCTCGACCGCCTCAGCCGGGCCGAGCGCATCGTCGCCGCCATCGGCCGCGACTACCCCCTGACGTGGGAGGACGTCGTCGCCCAGACCACCGACGGGGCGACCGTCGGGCGTCCCCACATCGCCGACGCGCTCGTCGCCCGCGGCGTCGTCGCCGACCGCTCGCAGGCGTTCGAGGGCATTCTGCACCCGCGCGAGGGGTACTACCTGCCCCACGACGCGCCCGATCCGTTCACCGCTGTCGACCTCGTGGTGGGCGCGGGCGGGGTGCCGATCATCGCGCATCCCGTGCCCTCCGGTCGCGGGCGCATGATCCCGGTGCCCGCGATCGAGCAGCTGATCGCCCGCGGGCTCGCGGGATTCGAGATCGACCACCGCGAGAACACGGCCGCGGGCAAGGCCGTGCTGCGAGAGATCGCCGCCCGACACGACCTCATCGTGACGGGATCGAGCGACTACCACGGTGCGGGAAAGCCGAACGTGCCGGGCGAGAACACCACGAGCGACGAGATGGTCGCCCGCATCATCGAGCGCGGTACCGGCACGGTGCCCGTCTACGCCTGAGCGCCGCCGGACACCGCGTCAGCCGTCGTCAGGCCTGCGCGGCCGTCTCTCCGCCCGCCGCAGACGCCCCGCCGCCACCGCGGCGACGACGACGACGCCGACGCGCGGGGGCGTCGCCGTCCGCTGCCGGCGCAGCCGCGGCATCCGTCGACGCAGCGTCGCCCGCCGCGGGACGGTCGGTGCGACGACGCGTGCGCGTGCGCTCCTCGCGCGGCGCCCAGCTCGTCGCCTCGCGGGGCTCACGCGGCTCGCGGCGCGGCGCCGTGACGATGCGTCCCTTCGTGCCGGCCGGGATCGACAGGTCGGAGTAGAGGTGCGGGCTCGACGAATAGGTCTCGACCGGGTCGGGCTGGCCGAACTCGAGGGCCCGGTTGATCAGGGCCCACTTGTGCAGGTCCTCCCAGTCGACGAAGGTGACCGCGATGCCGGTGCGACCGGCACGGCCGGTGCGTCCCGCGCGGTGCAGGTAGGTCTTCTCGTCGTCGGGGATCGTGTGGTTGATGACGTGGGTGACGTCATCGACGTCGATGCCGCGGGCCGCGACATCCGTGGCGATGAGCACGTCCTTCTTGCCCGCCTTGAACGCCGCCATCGAGCGCTCACGCGCCTCCTGGCTCATGTCGCCGTGCACCGCGCCGGCGTTGAAGCCACGGTCGCTGAGCTCGTCGACGAGTCGCTGCGCGGCGCGCTTCGTGCGGGTGAAGATGACGGTCTTGCCGCGACCCTCCGCCTGGAGGATGCGGGCGATCACCTCGTCCTTGTCGAGCGAGTGCGCGCGGTAGACCAGGTGACGGATGTTCGCCTGCGTGAGACCCTCGTCGGGGTCGTTGGCTCGGATGTGGATCGGGTTCGACATGAACCGACGCGCCAGCGCGACGATCGGCCCGGGCATCGTCGCCGAGAAGAGCTGGGTGTGACGCACCGCGGGCACCTTCTGGAAGATCTTCTCGATGTCGGGCAGGAAGCCGAGGTCGAGCATCTTGTCGGCCTCGTCGAGCACGACCTCGGTCGCGTTCGACAGGTCGAGCAGGCGCTGGCCGGCGAGATCGATGAGGCGGCCGGGCGTGCCGACGACGATCTGCGCACCCGCCTGCAACTGCTCGATCTGCCCTTCGTATGCCTTGCCGCCGTAGATCGCCACGACGCTCGTGGCGCGGCCCTGGGTCAGCAGGTCCATGTCCTCATAGACCTGCACCGCGAGCTCACGGGTCGGCACGACGATGAGCGCCTTCACGCCGGGCTCGGGGTGGGCGCCGAGGCGCTGCACCACGGGGATGCCGAAGCCGAAGGTCTTGCCGGTGCCGGTCTTGGCCTGGCCGATGATGTCCTGGCCGGGGAGCGAGAGCGGGATCGTCTGCTCCTGGATGGGGAAGGCATCCACGATGCCCTTGTGCGCGAGTGCGTCGAGGATGTCCTGGTCGACGCCGAGATCGGCGAACGTCGTCACGATATGAACCTGTCTGATGAGGGCGGCGTCTGCGCCGCGAGATCGTCCACGCCCTCATTCAGCCGCAGGCGCGGGGCCCCGATCCCTGCCGGGGCACTCCCTCCAGGGTACCCGGTCACCGCCCGCGCACCTGCCGACGCGCGGCATCCGGAGCCGTACGCCGCCCGACATGACCGTGCCCTCCGCCGCACGAGGCGGGGAGGGCACGGCTCCGGGGGGAGGAGCGACGAGGCTCAGCGACCGACCGAGGGACCGGGCGCGGGCTTCGAGAAGATCACCACGACGATGACGGCGATGCCCACGACGACGTGCGGGAGCCACACGTTCGGCGGGTACGACGAGAAGCCGAAGATGAACGGGGACAGGGCGAGGAACAGGCTCGCCACGACGTCGAACACGAGGTGGACCGGCATCGGGATGAGCTTGAACGGGCCCCACTCGTACCGGGTGAACAGGCTGTAGACGATGAGGCCTGCTCCGAGGATGAGGGGGATGACGACCGCAGCGCCTCCGACCGACGAGAAGCCGAAGATCAGCGGTGCGAACAGCAGGGCGAGGCCGACGATGTAGTCGAGCGCTCCGTGGACTTTCGTGGGAATGAACCTCATGTCACTCATTCGGCGCACGGCCCCGAACGGATGGGATCGCGTGCGGAAGCGGCATCCGCCTACGCTGGTGTGCGTGTGGGACTGGTTCCGTCGTCGTCGACCCGTGGGGCGCGTGCTACGTCTGCGCACCCGAGGCGAGGCGTCGGGGGCGACCCGCGTCGACTTCGCCGAGCTCGCCCCGCCCGTCGACACGTTCCTCGGCCAGGCGGCCTATCTGCAGCTCGGCTACTTCGAGACGCTGAGCGCCCTCATCGCGCCCACGCCGTCGCTCGCCCAGAAGGAGGCGCTCTCCCGCGCATCCGGGGCGGCCCTCACCAAGCACCAGCAGCTGGTGGCGGTCATCCGCGAGCGCGGCGACGACCCGCTGACGCTGATGTTGCCCTTCCGCGAGCAGCTCGACGCGTTCCGTCGTCGCACCCAGGGGGAACGCTCGCTCGAGACCATGCTCACCGTGCACCTGACGGCGGGCATCCTCGACGACTTCTACCGCTCGCTCGCCGCGAGCTACGGCGAGACCGGGCGCCGGGTGGCGCGCATCCTCGAGGCCGACACCGACCGCAAGGCGATCGCCGACATCATCCACGACGCGATCTCCGCGGACGAGGAGTGGCGGTCGCTGCTCGCGATGTGGGGGCGGCGTCTCGTCGGCGACACCCTGCTCGTCGCCCGTGCGGCCCTCAGCCGTTCGCCGGAGACGGCCGAGGAGGACGCCACCGTGGAGCCGGTCTTCACCGCACTCATGGGCGCTCACGCGGCCCGGATGAGTGCGATGGGCCTCGAGTCCTGAGAGATCGGATGCCCCGCCTCGCCGTGGCGGGGAAGCGGGACGTCAGCCGATCTTGAGGCGGGACTTCTCGCGCGCGTCGTGCGTGGCGCGCACGCGCGAGAGCACGACACCGACGGGCACGGTCACCACGACCGCGGCGAGGATCGACAGGACCCACAGCAGCGGGTTGTCGGTGGTCAACCCCGCCCAGGTGAGAGCCAGCCACACCGCACCGCCGGCGACCGCCCCGACGGCCGGAAGCAGCGCGACACCGCGCGAGTCGCGGCCCGGGAGCGCATAGTGCAGCACCAGCCCGATGCCGATGCCGAAGAGGAACGCGAGGACGATGTCCATCGTGCTCAGGCCACGAAGCCCACGCGACGCGACTCCTCGGTGCCGAGCTCGATGTAGGCGAGTCCGGCCGTCGGCACGATGAGCGTGTTGCCCTTGGCGTCGACGAGCGAGATGTGGGTCGCGTTGTCGTCGAGCGCGGCGGCGATCTGGGCCTTGACCGAGTCGACCGACTCGTTGGTCTCGAAGTTGAGCTCGCGCCCCGTGTTCGCGATGCCGATGCGGATCTCCACGTCCCGGTCCTCCCTGTCGTCCCCGTCGATCGCGAGGGCGATCGGTGGCCGGGGCGCGCCCGCCGCGGGCGCATGATCGAGCGTAGCCTGCGCCCCGCGGCGCACCGGCCGCGCACGTCACGCTGTCGGCGAACGATGTCGGGCGGCGTCGGTAGCGTGGTCGGGTGACGTCCGACACCGCACCCCCCGCCGACGCGGCTGTGCGGGCGCTGGTGCGCTCGGCGCCCGCGGCGCTCACGGGCGTCGTGACGGGCGCTCCCGGCTCCGGCAAGACGACGCTGCTCGTCGAGCGTGCCGCCGCGCTCGTCGCGGCCGGGTCGGACCCCGACGCGGTGCTCGCCCTCACGCCCACGCGTCAGACGGCGACGGCGCTGCGCGACCGCTTGTCCCTTGCACTCGGGCGCGCGACGTCAGGCCCGCCGGCGCGTTCGCTCACCTCGTTCGCGTTCCAGCTCGTCCGCGCGCATGCCGTGCACACCGGCGACGAGCCGCCCCTGCTGCTCACGGCGTCCGACGACGACCAGATCCTCGCCGACCTCCTCGCCGGCGACGCCGAGGACGAGGCATCCGGTCGCTCGCGCTGGCCGGACGCGCTCGGAGCCGCCACCCGTGCAACCCGCGGCTTCCGCGGTGAGCTGCGTGCCTTCATCGCCGACGCGCGCACGCTCGCGCTGACCCCCGCCCGCATCGCCGCGCTCGCCGACGCCGAGGCCGAGACCGTATGGACGGCGCTCGCATCGTTCCTCGCCGAGTACGAAGGCGTGCTGGGCGACATGCGCGCCTCGACGCGTGACGCGGCGGGCCTCACGCTCGAGGCCGTCGAGCTGGTGCGCGCTCTTCCCGTCGACCACCCCGTGTTCGCTGCGGTGCGGCGGCTCGACGCCGTGATCGTCGACGACGCCCAGGAGCTGACATCCGGCGGCGTCGACCTCCTCGCCGCGCTGCGGGACCGTGGCGTCGGCGTCGTCGCCTTCGGTGACCCCGACCTCGCCTCGGGCGCATATCGCGGGGCGAGGCCAGAGAACCTCGCCGCGCTGGGCGCGCGTCTCGGATCTCTCGGCGCGCTCACCGAGCCGCACCGAGCGCAGGGCGACCTGATCGAGGCACAGCGGCGCGTGACCGTGCGCATCGGGGCCGCGGGGGGCGTCGCGCACCGCACCGCACCCGCCGGGGAATGGGTCGGCGACGGCGGCCTGCGCGCGGTGGTGGCGACATCCGTCGACGACGAGCTCGACGAGATCGCGCGCACCCTGCGCGAACGCCGACTGCGTGACGGAGTGCCGTGGGGCGAGCTCGCCGTCATCGCGCACGACACCCGTCAGGTGCAGGCGCTCGAGGCGGGTCTCGCCGCCCGGGAGGTGCCCACGCGCGGTCAGGGCCAGGGGGTTCCGCTCGGGCAGGTGCCCGCCGTGCGCGACCTGCTGACGGTGGTGCTGGCGGCCGGCGACGCGGTGGTGGCGCCCGCGGCCGCGGCCGACGTCCTCGTGGCGGCGGGGCTCGATCCGCTCGATGTGCGACGGGTGCGCACGGCGCTTCGCCATGCCCACCTCGGCGACGGCGGCGGGCGCACCGGTGCGGAACTGCTCGCCGCGGCGCTCGACGACCCGATGCACGCCGCGGCGATCGACAGCCGCGAGGGGCGGGCGGTCGTGCGCACCGCCGAGGCCCTCTCGCGCATGCGTGCGCAGCTCGCCGACGGTGCAACCGCGCACGATCTGCTCTGGACCGCGTGGGAAGCGAGCGGCCGTCAGGCGGTGTGGCTGGCCGCGACGAGCGGCCATGGCCCGGTCGCCGATCAGGCCCACCGAGATCTCGATGCGGTCGTCGCCCTGTTCCAGGCCGCCAAGCGCGACGCCGAGCGCGATGAGGATGCCGCCTCGCACCCGCTGCGGTTCGTGCACGCGGTGCTCGCCACCGATGTCGCCCCCGACCTGCTCGGCCGCGACCCCGATGCCGACGTGGTCGCGGTGCTGAGCCCGGCAGCCGCGCTCGGACGCGAGTTCGACACCGTCGTCATCGCGGGCGTACAAGAGGGCGTGTGGCCCAACACCCGACTGCGCGGCACACTGCTCGGCACGTGGCGCCTCCACGACGCCGCGGCCGGCGTCACGGCCGCTGCGGGTGTGCTCGACCGGCGGCGTGCCGTGCTCCATGATGAGCTTCGCCTGTTCGTGCGGGCCCTCTCCCGCGCCCGCACGCGGGTCGTCGTGACCGCGACGTCCGACGACGATCATCGCCCCAGCGGGCTGTTCTCCCTGCTCCCCGACGCGGAGGCGGCGCGGGCGCTGCCGGCCCTCACGCTGCGCGGGGTCGTCGCCCAGCTGCGGCGGGCTGTCACCGCCGATGTCCCCGACAGGTCGGCGGCGGCGCAGCTCGCCGCGCTCGCGTCCGCCGGTGTCGCCGGGGCCCGCCCCGACGACTGGTACGGCGTGGGGGCCGCGACATCCGATGCCCCGCTGCACTCGCTGGCGCACGGTGACATCCGCGTCTCGCCTTCCCGACTCGCGGCGCTCGAGCAGTGCGAGCTCGACTGGGTCGTGCGCGAGCTCGGCGCCGACGCGGGAAGCACCGTCGCCGGGCTCGGCACGCTCATCCACGCGGCGCTCGAGGCGGCGCCGGACGCCGACGCCGTCGCGTTGTGGGAGGTCGTGGACGCCCGGTGGAACGAGCTCGGCTTCGAATCCGAGTGGCTCGAGCGTGCCGGGCGCGAGCGTGCCCGCGACCTCGTCGATCGTCTGGCGCAGTACCTCCGCGACTTCGCGGCGGGCGGCGGTGAGCTGCTCGCGAGCGAGACGCCGTTCGAGGTGGAGATCCCGCTGCCACCCCACGACGGCGAGGGACGTGCGCTGTTGCGCGGCGTCGTCGACCGCGTCGAGCGGCGGGCCGACGGCACCGTCGTGATCGTCGATCTGAAGACGGGTCGGGCCGAGCCGCGCACCGACAAGGCCGTGGTCGAGAACCCGCAGCTGCTCGCCTACCAGCTCGCCCACGACGCCGGGGCGATCGCGCCGTCGGCGGGCCTGCCCGCGGGCGGCGCCGAACTGCTGGTGCTGCACACCGGCACGGCGAAGCCCTACCTCGAACCGCGGCAGGCGCCGCTCGACGACGAAGCCCGCGAGCGGTTCATCGCCCGGCTGCAGCACGCGATCGCCGTGATGGCGGGCACGCGGTTCGCGGCGCCCTACGAGCAGCACTGCCGAGACGAGCACGCCCACGGTGTGTGCCGCATCCATGTGGTCGGAGCGGTGAGCGCGCCGTGACCGTCTCCGCTGCCGCGGTCGCCGCGGCCCTCGGCCAGTTCCCCCCGACCGACGAGCAGGCCCGCGTCATCGAGGCTGCGCTGGGCCCGGCGCTGGTGGTCGCCGGCGCCGGAAGCGGGAAGACCGAGACGATGGCGGGGCGTGTCGTCTGGCTCGTCGCCAACCGGCTGGTCGCCCGTCACGAGGTGCTCGGCCTCACCTTCACGCGAAAGGCCGCCGGCGAGCTCGCCGAGCGCATCGAACGACGCCTCGCGCGCCTCGCCGAGTTCGAGGCGGCGGGCCTGGTCGACCGCCTCGACGAGCTGCACGCGGTCGGCGCTCTCGATGCCTTCGGCGAGCTCGAGCGCGCCGGAGCCCCCGCCGCGGAGCGCCGGGCACGCATCGCCGATCTCGCCGGACGGCTGGGGGCGGATGCCGCGGCGGGTGCCGTCGACCCCGACGACCTCCTCGATCGCCCCACCGTCGCGACCTACAACAGCTTCGCCGACGCCCTGGTGCGCGATAACGCGGTGCTGATCGGGCGCGACCCCGATGCGCAGGTGCTGTCGGAGTCGGCATCCTGGCTTCTCATGCGGCGGGTCGCGCTCGACAGCGACGATTCTCGGCTGGAGAGCCGCAGCGAATCGCTCGGCACGATCGTGTCGGCGGCCTTGGGGCTCGCGGGCGCCGCCGTCGACAACCTCGCCGACCTCGGCGACGTGGCCGCGTTCCCGTCGCGGTTCCGCGGCATCCTCGAACGGCCCTCCGAGACGGCACGGGTGAGCGTCTACGCGGACTTCCCCCGGTTCGTCGAGAAGGTCGACGGCCTCGAGGTGCTGGCGGGTCTCGCGGCCGGCTACGCGTCGGCGAAGGAACGTCGCGGAGTCATCGACTTCGCCGACCAGGTGGCCGGTGCGCTGCAGATCGTCGAGCGCCACCGGGATGTCGCTGAGGGCCTGCGCTCACGGTTCCGGGTGGTTCTGCTCGATGAGTACCAGGACACCTCGGTCGTCCAAGCGCGGTTGCTCGCGGCACTGTTCGCCGACACCGCCGTGATGGCGGTCGGCGACCCGCACCAGGCGATCTACGGCTGGCGGGGTGCCAGTGCGGGCAACCTCGACGACTTCCCGCGCGCCTTCGTGACTCGTGGCGCATGCGAACGCTTCTCCCTGCTGACCAGCTGGCGCAACAGCGCGGATGTGCTCGAGATCGCCTCGGCGCTGCTCGCACCGCTCGCCGGCGGGGCGGATGTCGCGGCCCTCCGCCCACGGCCGGGTGCGGCAAGGGGAGAGGTCGACCTCGAGATGGCCTCGACACTCGACGACGAGGCGGAACGGGTCGCGGAGTGGTTCGTGCGGGTCCGTGCCGAGCGCCGCCGCGTGGGCCTCTCGACGACCGGCGCGGTGCTGTTCCGGTCGAAGCGGCGCATGAGCGTGTTCGCCGAGGCCCTCGCGCGTCACCGCGTGCCGCATCGCGTGCTCGGACTCGGTGGGCTTCTCGACACCCCCGAGGTGGTCGACATCGTGGCGGCGCTGCGGGTCATCGCCGATCCGCTCGCCGGATCGGAGCTCATCCGTCTGCTGGTCGGGCCGCGGTGGGCGATCGGCGTCGCCGATCTGCGCGAGCTGCGGGCGCTCGGCGCCCGGCTCGCGCGACACGACGCGGCGCTCCAGCCCCTGGCCCCCGACGTCGTCGCGACCTTGCGCGCATCCGCGGCCGACGATCACGGCTCGCTCAGCGACGCGCTCGAGTTCTTCCCCCGCGTGCGCGACGACCACGGCTGGCTCGCCGGCTTCACCCCGGCCGCGCGCACCCGACTGCGCGAGGCGGCCGGCGTGATCGCGGCCTGGCGCCGAGCCGCGGGACTTCCCGTGCTCGATCTCGTGCGACTGATCGAGAGCGAGCTGCGCCTCGACCTCGAGCTCGCCGCGAACGAGGCCCGCGGGCCTCAGCGCACCGCCCACGAGCAGGTGCGGGCTTTCACGGCCGAGATCGCGGGCTTCCTGTCCTCCGACGATGCGCGGTCGCTGCCCAGCCTGCTCGCGTGGCTCGACCACGCGGCATCCGTCGACGAGCTCGCCCCCCGACCGGAACCGACGGAGCCCGACGTCGTGCAGCTGCTGACGATCCACGGGTCGAAGGGTCTCGAGTGGGACGCGGTCGCGGTCGTGCGGATGGTCGAGGACGAGCTTCCCGCCGCGAGCCGCGACGCCAAGGGATGGCTGACGTTCGGTGCGCTGCCTTTCGAGTTCCGCGGGGATGCCCCGTGGCTCCCGCGCCTCGCGTGGTCTGCGGCCGAGGCTCCCACCCAGCAGGCCCTGCGCGATGCGGTCGAGGCGTTCGGCGAGCAGAACCGCGACCGGCAGGTCGCCGAGGAACGCCGACTGGCGTATGTCGCCGTGACCCGCGCGCGCGACCACCTGCTTCTCACCGGCTCATCCTGGGCGGGAACGGTGCAGCCACGGGCGGCGAGCCGGTTCCTGCGGGAGGCCGCGTCCGCGCTCGGGCGCGGCGCGGTGGACGTCGATCCGGGCGAGCGCCCCGATGACGTGGTGCGTACGGTGAGCTGGCCGCTCGATGCGCTGGGCAGTCGGAGGGCGAGGGTCGAGCGTGCGGCGGAGCTCGTGCGGGCGGCGGACGCCGTCATCCTCGATCCGGACCTGTCGCTTCTTCTCGTCGAACGGGACGAGCAGCGGCGCGGGGGCGATCGTTCGGCACCGACCCGCATTCCCGCCTCGGCCTACAAGGACTTCACGACCGACTATTCGGCGGCCGTCGCCGCGCGGTCCCGTCCGCTCCCCGAGCGGCCGTACCGTGAGACGCGGATCGGCACGAGCTTCCACTCGTGGGTGGAGCGCCGTGCCGGACTCGCCGGCAGGGCGGGGCTCGACGACGAACTCTGGGATGGGGACGAACCGGGCGGCGTCGCTGAGCCTGCCGCCCTCGCGCCGCTCATCGACGCCTTCCTCGCGTCGGAGTGGGCGCCTCTGCAACCGATCGAGGTGGAGACCGAGATCGACTTCCGACTCGACGATCTCGACGGGCGCCCTCACGTCATCGTATGCAAGCTCGATGCCGTCTACCGGCGCGGCGACCGGATCGAGATCGTCGACTGGAAGACGGGCGCGCCGCCGCGGA
Organism: Microbacterium sp. 71-23; assembly: GCF_001897265.1. Lineage (NCBI taxonomy): Bacteria > Bacillati > Actinomycetota > Actinomycetes > Micrococcales > Microbacteriaceae > Microbacterium > Microbacterium sp. 71-23. The sequence continues at coordinate 77,856 of NZ_MKSL01000036.1, read as the reverse complement.
CGGCGTCGGAACGCGCCGAGCGGATGGTGCAGCTCGACCTCTACCGTCGCGCCTACCACTCCCGGCACGGGGTGCCGCTCGACCAGATCGACGTCGCGCTGTTCTACGTCGCGCACGGCCTGGTGCTGCGAGGCTGACCTGCGCCAGGACGCGCGGGGGTCAGTCCCCGCCGACAGCCCAGCGGCGCAAGGCGGCGCGGGATGCCCGCTCGGCCTCGTCGGCATCTGCCACCGGGTCGAGATCGAGGTCGAGTGTCGGAGGAGCCGGATCGTGGGGGATCGTGCGGGAACCTGCTCCCCATGAAGCGGCTTCGATCGGTTGGGTCGCCTGCGGATCGTCGTCGACGTCCCCGGCGGGGTCGGCGTCGCCGTCGACGACTGCGAGGTCGTCACGTGTCTCGCCCGTCTCGATGTCGCCGAAGGCCGAGAGGTCGGCGCGGTCGAAGGCGTCGGTCTGCAGCGAAGTGTCCCCGCGCGGCGTGGCGGCCGCGGGAACACGGTCGAGCACGTCCATCGCCGCCTGCACATCGCTGTGACGTACCGGAGTGAGGTCTTCACCTCGCGTGCTCTCGTCGAGCGAGGCCAGCAGGCTCGCCGCGTCGGCGACGACGTCGTGATCGTCGCTCTCGAGTCCGTGCACGAGCCACTTCGCGAACTCGAGCTCGGCGTAGAGGCGGGAGCGCTCGGTGAGATGGGCATCGCCGGCGCGCACGGATGCCGCGGCATACGCCTCGCGCACGGTCGCCGCGGCCACCGGGGCCGCCGCGAGCCAGTGCAGGTCGGCGGCGGCGTCGCCGACGGACAGCCCGTGCCAGTCGATGAGGCCGGATACGCGGAGGTCGTCGTCGCCCGTGAACACGAATGCGCCCGCGTCGACGCCGCCGAGCACGACGACGGTCTCGAACTCCCAGAGCGAATCGGCGTCGATCGCGGTCATCCAGCGCGCCCGGAGGGTGCGCGGCAGGTGCCCGCTCGCGGCGGCGCGATCGATGAGACGACGGGTCTCGTCGCGCACCTGATCGCTCGTGCGCACCGGCAGGCCCTCGGAACGCACGACGGCGACAGGGAGCGCGTGCACGGCAGCGAGCGCGGCGCCCAGCGCCGTCGCCACGCCGCGACCGTCCGGGATCTGCGCGGCGTCGACGTGCCAGCCGTCGATCAGGTCGGTGACCAGCGCGGGGGAGCCGTCGACGACGGTCTGACCGAGGGCGACGGGAGCGGCGAACGGGAGCACCGCGCGCACGCCATCGGTCAGTGCGGCGAGGGCGCGTGCCTCGGCGCGCAGCTGCTCGGCGGCGTCTACGGTGGCGGCGACCCGCACGGCGAGGCGTCGGCCGTCGTCGAGTACGACGACGGCCGAGTCGAATCGTCCGGCCGCGCCATCGGTGAGCGCGCCGGCGGCGACGATGCGGGCACCCGGAACGGCGGCGGTGACGCTCGCGGCTAGAGTGAACGGGGTGCGCGCCATGCCCTCAGGGTAGGTTGCGAGGTCCCCCCTCGCCCGGCGCCACGCCCTGGGAGGAGCGATCGATGTCGGCACGTAACGCGCCCGAGGACGGCGCGACGGCGGGCTTCGATCGGGCCGGCGATGAGCGCTCCGACGCCGCCCTGGTCGACGCGCTCCGCGCCGACCCGGCGACCCGCGTGCTGGTCGTGCGCGGCGACCGGGTGTCGCTCACACCCGACGGTGCGCTGGAGCTCGTCCCGCCCGCGGCGGTCACCGGTCATCGCGTCGTGTGGGCGCTCCTCGGGCGCCTCGACGGCGTCGCGGTGCTGCTCGCCGCGTTGGCCGCGCAGCCGGCGGAGGAGACCACCGGCTCGCCGCTGCGCGCCGTCGCCGCGGCGTTGGTCCCTGCCGAGGCGGAGCTCGCGGTTACCGGCGTCGCGCTCGGACGATGGCTGCTGGATGCCCCGTACTGCCCCGCCTGCGGTGAGCTCACCGATCTGGTCGCCTCCGGCTGGGCGCGGCACTGCCCCCGCTGCGGGCGCGAGCACTTCCCGCGCACCGACCCCGCGGTGATCGCGGCGGTGCGGCATCCGACCGATCCCGATCTGCTGCTCCTCGGCGCCAACGCCGCGTGGGAGCAGCGGCGCTACTCATGCTTCGCCGGTTTCGTGGAGGCGGGCGAGTCGCTCGAGCAGACCCTCGTGCGCGAAATCCGCGAAGAGGCGGGCATCACCGTCGGCGACGTCGAATATCGCGGCTCGCAGGCGTGGCCGTACCCTCGCTCCCTCATGCTCGGCTTCCTCGTACGCGCGCTCGATGCCGCCGCGCAGGGTGACGGCGAAGAGATCGTCGAGGTGCGCTGGTTCCACCGCGATGAGATCGGTCGGGCACTCGCCGGCGAATCCGATCTGCTGCTGCCCGGTCCGTCCTCGATCGCCTACCGTCTCATCACGGCCTGGCACGCGGAGCGGCCGTGACCGGCTCCGGAGTGCTCTCCGGGCTCGATGACCGCCAGCTGGAGGCCGCACGCGCGCTCCGCGGCCCCGTGTGCGTGCTGGCCGGTGCCGGCACCGGCAAGACGAGGGTGATCACCCGCCGTATCGCGCACGGCGTCGAGACAGGCGCCTACTCGCCGCAGCGGGTGATGGCGGTGACCTTCACGGCGAAGGCCGCGGGGGAGATGCGCGGGCGCCTGCGAGCTCTCGGGGTCGAAGGGGTGTCGGCGCGGACGTTCCACGCGGCAGCTCTCGCGCAGCTGAACTTCTTCTGGCCTCAGGTGGCGGGGGACACCGTACCCGCGATCGTCGACAGCAAGGTGCGGGCGCTCGCCCACGCCGCCGACGGCATCGGCATGGACCCGTCGGCGGCGACGCTGCGCGACGTCGCGTCGGAGATCGAATGGCGCAAGGTCACCATGCGTTCGGTGGAGGCGTACGTCGATGCCCGGCCCCGGGGGATCGGCTCGTTGGATGTCGCGGCTGTCGCGGCACTCATGCGGGCCTACGAGAAGCTCAAGGATGAGCGTCGTCAGATGGACTTCGAGGATGTGCTCCTCGCGTGCGCCGGCATGATCGAGGCGGAGCCGCGTGTCGCTCAGGCCGTGCGGGAGCAGTACCGGCACTTCACCGTCGACGAGTACCAGGATGTCTCGCCACTGCAGCAGCATCTGCTGGACCTCTGGGTGGGTCAGCGCCACGACGTGTGCGTCGTGGGTGACGCGAGCCAGACGGTGTATTCGTTCGCGGGCGCCGATGCCCGGTTCCTGCTGGAGTTCGAGCGGCGGTACGAGAACGCCCGCGTCGTGCGCCTCGAGACGAACTACCGCAGCGTGCCCGAGGTGCTGCGCACCGCCAACGCCCTCATGCGCGGACGTCCGGGCGCCCTTGAGCTGCACCCGCCCGCGGGGAGGGCGGATGCCTCGCCGCCGACGTCGCTCACGGCGTACCCCGATGAGCGAGCCGAGGCGCAGGGCGTGGCCGCGTCGGTCGCGGCGCAGCTGGCGTCGGGGACGGCGCCTCGCGAGGTCGCGGTGCTGTACCGGTCGCACGCGCAGTCGGCGGAGCTCGTGCAGGCGTTCGCCGATGCGGGCATCCCCGTGACGGTGCTGGGCGGGGCGCGCTTCTTCGACGTGCCGCAGGTGCGCCAGGCGGTGATGGCGCTGCGAGCCGCAGCCGTGTCACCCACGGGGCACGACTTCCGGGGCTCGGTGCGGGATGTGCTCCGCTCGCTCGGCCACACCGACGAGGCGCCCGCGGCGGGGGGAGCGCTCCGTGATGCGTGGGAGGCTCGCGCGGCCCTGCTGAGGCTGGCCGACGAGGCGCCCGACGGAACGACCCTCAAGGGGTTCACCGACGCGCTGCTCGCCCGGGCGAAGGACCAGCACGAGCCGACGCTGGAGACGGTGACCTTCGCGACCCTCCATGCCGCCAAGGGCCTCGAGTGGCACCACGTGCACCTCGTCGGGTTGTCGGAGGGACTGCTGCCGATCTCGTACGCCCAGACGTTCGAGCAGGTCGACGAGGAGCGCCGACTGGCCTATGTGGGCATCACGCGGGCCGCGCGAAGCCTGTCGCTGTCGTGGTCGCGCGGGGAGGGGCGCTCGGAGCGTCGGGTGTCGCGTTTCGTCGAGGAGATCGGCATCCGCACTCTGGATGTGCGCGATGGGCGAGCCACTCGCGGCGCATCGACTGGTTCGGGATCGTCACGGAGTGGCCGCTGAGAGCGAGGTCCTCCTCCCCGGAGACGAAGCCGGCGAGCATCGTGATGGCCTCGACCAGAATGTGATCGGCGATCTCGGGCGTGGGCGCCGTGAGCAGCTGAGCCGCGATCATCGGCCACGCCGGATCGCGGTCGCGCCGATCGGCGTCGACGCACGCGAGGCAGGCCGTCGCGCCCGGTTCGACGCGCGGGCCGATGGTGATTCCCGTCGTGGTGAAGACCACCGGGACGTGCACGACGTCATCGCCGAGAGAGGCCGCATATGCGGCCGGATGCACGGCGTGGCTGGCGACGAGCACCTGAACGGTGCCGCGTGGGCGAGGCGCGCCCTCGGATACGAGCGGCGCGAACGGCGCGAGCCGGTGGCGCACCAGGCGCACGAGTTCTTCGTCGACCCCCGGCCCGCCCGCGATCTCCACCGAGCGCAGCGGCCGGGGGACCCGCTCGAGCACCGGCTCGAGCGTTGCGACGAACCGCTCGAGGCTCTCGATGTCGATACCCGCCCGGTGCGCGGTGTACCCGAGAGAACCTTCGCCGATTCCGGTCACGAGGTCGGCGATCGCTCGCAGCTGCCAGTCGGGCGGGGAAAGGAGCACGAGCCGCGCATCGGCGCCGAACTGCACGTCGACGGGGCTGCGCCACAGCGGCGGGTGGGCGGGGTCGATGCGGTACATGCCCCGATTGTGCGTGCCCGCAGGACTCAGTCGCGGGACTCCACAGGAACTCGCGCGAGCGTCGCGGTCTGCGGGCGCTGGGGAGGAGCCGTCGCACGCGACGCCCGTCCCCGGTGACCACGGCGGACGATGCCGCGGCGATTCCCTCGCGGATGCCGCCTCAGACCGGCCGTCCGCCGTCCGCGGTGCCGGTCGGGTCGTCGTCGCGCTCGTCATCCGTGCCGGATGCGCGTGGCGCGTCGCCCGACTCCTCGGCGAGAAGCTGGCGCAGTGCGTCGTCGAACTCGTCCGGCTCGGGCGCCGTGCCCGCGGCATCCGCCTGCAGACGGGCGATGAGCGTCGACGGGTCGTCGATGTCGGCCGACGTCGGCATCAGGTCCGGGTAGTCCCAGAGGGCGTCGCGCGCCGCGACGCCGACCGCGTCGGTGATCGCCCGCCACATCGAGGCCGCCTCACGGGCGCGGCGGGGACGCAGCTCCAGCCCGACGAGAGACCCGAGGGCCTTCTCTGCGGGTCCTCCGACGGCGCGGCGCCGGCGCACGACCTCCGCGATGCGGTCGGCGTGCGGGAGACGGGCGGTCGCATCCGCGGTGACGACTTCGACCCAGCCCTCGACGGTCGCGAGCACGTCCTCCAGGCGGCTGAGCGCCGCGTTCTGCTGGTCGCTGCGCGGGGGGATGAGCGCCCCCGACTCGAGCAGCTGGCGCAGCTCGTCGGGCGACGACGGGTCGAAGCGCGACGCGACGTCCTCGAGAGCTGACACGTCGATGCGGATGCCGCGGGCGAACTCGCCGATCTGAGCGATCACGTCCAGGCGCAGCCACTTCGCGTGCCGGAACAAGCGGGCGTGCGCGAGCTCGCGGGTGGCGGTCGCGAGCGCGAGCTGGTCGTCGGGGATCTCGAGTCCTGCTCCGAAGTCCGCGAAGTTCTGGGGGAGGATCGCGGCGTGACCGGCGGGCAGCAGCGGGATGCCCACGTCGCCGCCGGAGACGACCTCCATCGACAGACGTCCGACCACCTGACCGAGCTGGGTGGCGAACAGCGAGCCGCCGACGGTGCGCATGAGGCGGCCCGCGCCCTGTGCGACATCCCCGAACTCCTCGCCCGTCTGCTCGACCAGCGCGGCCGTCATCGCATCGGCGATGCTGCCGAAGACGGGCTCAGCGAGCTCGCGCCAGACCGGCAGTGTGAGTTCGACCCAGCGGGCGCGCGTGATCGCACCGCCCGGCTGCGCGAGCTCGGGGACCGTCGTCGCTTCGCCGAGCCACAGGTTCGCGAGGGAGAAGGCCTGATCGAGGTCGCTGCGCTGAGCGGAACTGACGGCGAGATCGCTCTGGCCGGCGATGTGCAGGGCCTGGCGCGAGGCCATCTCCCAGGTCGCCTCCTCGCCGCCGGCGAAGGCGGCCTGCATCTGCATCATCATCTGCTGCAGCGTCGCCGGGTCGATGTTCATCCCCGACAGGCGGGAGAGCAGCTCGGGATCGAGCTGGCCGCCGTCCGTGCCCCCGCCGAGCAGCCGCCGGAGCAGCTCGTTCAGGTCATCGCCCTGCGATGCATCGTCGTCGTCGTGTGCCACCTCAGTCGCCTCTCAGCCGCATGTCGAGCTGCCAACTACGCTAGTTGCACACACCCTCGCAATGCCCGGGACGAGCCAGATCGTCGTACGCCGGCCGCGAACGACACGACGGAGGCGGCGTGACGCTGTTCGACGAGACCGGGCCCGCGGCATCCGAACGGCCCCGGCGTCCGCGCTCGCGCGCGGGGGTCGCCGGCATCTGGGCGCTCGTCGTCGCGCTCGTCGCGCTGCTCGTGCTGTCGTTCCTTCCGTCGGCGTATGTGATCGAGACGCCCGGGCCGGTGTTCAACACGTTGGGCACCGTGCAGAACGACCAGAAGCAGCAGGTGCCGATCATCACCGTCTCCGGTGCGACCACCTACCCGACAGCCGGCGAGCTGTCGCTGTTGACCGTGCAGGTCGTGGGGACGGCCGACGCTCGTCCGTCGTGGCTCGAGTTGATCCCGGCGTTCTTCGACCCGTCGCGCTCGATCGTGCCCGCCGACGCGATCTATCCGCCCGACCAGACCTCACAGCAGCTGAGCGACCAGAGCTCGGCGCAGATGGTCGATTCGCAGCAGGAGGCGACTGCGGCGGCCCTCACCCACCTCGGGTACACCGTGACGCCCTACCTCTCGGTCTACTCGGTCGAGTCCGACGGTGCCGCCAACGGGGTGCTGCAGAAGGACGACGTCGTCGAATCGGCCGACGGCACCGCCGTGACGGATGTCGCGTCGCTGCGTGCGATCATCGCGGCCAAGGACGGCGCACCGGTGAGCCTGACGATCCAACGCGGGGGCGCGACGCAGCAGGTGAGCATCACCCCGAAGCAGCAGATCATCAACGGCCAGTCCACGTGGTTGATCGGGGTGTCGCTGCTGACGCAGTTCCACTTCCCGATCGATGTGAAGCTGCAGCTGTTCAACGTCGGCGGCCCGAGCGCGGGGATGATGTTCGCGCTCGGCATCATCGACACGCTCACCCCCGGCAATCTCAACGGCGGCAAGAACGTGGCCGGCACCGGCACGATCGACGCCGCCGGCGAGGTCGGGGCGATCGGGGGCATCCGCCAGAAGATGTACGGGGCCCGTTCCTCGGGCGCCGAGTACTTCCTCGCACCGGCCGACAATTGCGACGAGGTCGTCGGGCACATCCCGCAGGGGCTCTCGGTCTACGCGGTCTCGACGCTCGACGACGCGGTCAAGGACCTCACGGTGATCGGCTCGGGCGGGGACACCTCCACCCTGGCGACATGCTCGACGGTCATGGCCTCGCCGGCGCCGTCGGTCTCGCCGACGCCGACGCCCTGACCACTCCCGACACACCCGGAGGACGCGGCGACGCCGGGAAGATGCTCGGCGTTCCTCCAGAGCCCGCCTCGTAGGATGACAGGGTGACCTCCGCCACGGCGCCGAAGCCCACCCGTCCGAGTCGAACCCGTCGCGTCATCGCGATCTCCCTCGTGGTGATCGCGCTGCTCGTGGCCGCGTTCTTCATCTTCGCCAACGTCTACGCGGACTGGCTGTGGTACTCCCAGCTCGGCTTCCTGAACGTGCTCACCACGCAGTGGGTGTGGCGCATCGGCATGTTCGTGGTGGGCTTCCTGGGGATGGCGGTGCCGACCTGGCTGGTCATCAACCTCGCCTACCGGCTGCGCCCGGTATACGTGCGGCTGAGCTCTCAGCTCGACCGCTATCAGGAGGTCGTGGAGCCGCTGAGACGACTCGCGATGTGGGGCATCCCGATCTTCTTCGGGCTCTTCGCCGGCTTCGCCTCATCTGCGCAGTGGCAGACCGCGGCCCTCTGGGTCAACGGCGTGCACACCGCGACCGGCGACCCGCAGTTCAACCTCGACACCGGCTTCTACCTGTTCGCGCTGCCGTTCTACTCGGCCGTCCTCGCCTTCGCGTCGGCCGTGGTGTTGATCTGCCTGCTGCTCACGGCCGCGGTGTCCTACCTGTACGGCTCCGTTCGGGTAGGCCAGCGCGAGCTGCGCATCTCGCGCCCCGCGCGGGTGCAGCTCGCCATCATCGCCGGCGTCTACCTTCTGCTCCAGGCGGTGAGCCTGTGGCTCGACCGCTACAAGACGCTCACCAGCGCCGACGACCGCATCACCGGGGCGGCATACGTGAGCGTGAACGCGACGATCCCGGGTCTGGCCATCCTCTCGATCGTGGCCGTGCTCGTGGCGATCCTGTTCTTCGTCACCGCCGTGATCGGCCGGTGGCGCTACCCGCTGATCGCGACGGCCCTGCTGATCATCACCTCGCTCGTCGTCGGTGTCGGCTACCCGTGGATCGTCAATCTCGTGCAGGTGCGTCCGAACCAGCTGAGCGTCGAGAGCCAGTACTACCAGCGCAACATCGACGGCACCAAGGCGGGCTTCGGCCTGAGTGACCTGCAGGAGACGAACTTCTCCGCGAACACCACGGCACAGCAGGGGCAGCTGCGATCGGATGCCGAGACGACGGCGCAGATCCGCATCATGGACCCGGCGATCATCCCGCCGACGGTGGCCCAGCTCGAGCAGTACCGGTCGTACTACCAGTTCCAGAGCCCGCTGAGCGTCGACCGCTACACGATCGACGGGCAGACGCAGGACACCCTGGTGTCGGTGCGCGACCTCAATCTCAACGCGCTCGGCACGACCGCCAGCACGTGGCAGAACACCTCGCTCATCTACACGCACGGCTACGGGCTTGTGGTCGCCAAGGGCAACGCTCGCACCTCCGACGGCAACCCCGTCTTCCTCGAGCGCGGCATCCCGTCCGCGGGCTTCCTGACGTCGGGCGAGAAGTACGAGCCGCGGGTCTACTTCTCGGCGAACGCTCCGACGTACTCGATCGTCGGCGCCCCCGCGGGCACCGCGCCGATCGAGCTCGACTACCCGGCCGGCGACGGCAGCAGCACCGAGACGAAGACCACCTTCGACGGCAACGGCGGCCCGAACATCGGCAACGTGTTCAACCGGCTCATCTACGCGATCAAGTTCCAGGCGGAGCAGATCCTGTTCTCCGACTCGATCAACCAGGATTCGCAGATCCTCTACGACCGCGACCCCGCAACGCGCGTGCAGAAGATCGCCCCGTACCTGACCCTCGACGGCGAGCCGTACCCGAGCGTGGTGGACGGCCGCATCGTCTGGATCGTCGACGGCTACACCACGAGCGACCAGTACCCGTATTCGACGACGACGAGCATGTCCCAGGCCATCGCCGACGCGAACAACCCCACTCCGCGGGTCGCGCTCGACAACGTCAACTACATCCGCAATTCGGTGAAGGCGACCGTCGACGCGTACGACGGTCATGTGACGCTCTACGCCTGGGATCCGACGGACCCGCTCCTGCAGGCGTGGCAGAACGTCTACCCGTCCACGGTCAAGCCGATCGCCGACATGTCGGCCGACCTCATCAGCCACGTGCGCTATCCGACCGACCTCTTCAAGGTGCAGCGCACGATGCTGGGCGTGTACCACGTCAACGATCCGCAGTCGTTCTACCAGCGTGACAACGCCTGGACGACTCCCGCCGACCCGACCGACAACACCGTGCTGCAGCAGCCGTACTACATGACGATGCAGATGCCGGGCCAGGCCTCGCCGACCTACTCGATGTTCACCTCGTTCATCCCGCAATCCGACGGGACGAATGCGCGGAACGTCCTGATGGGCTATCTCGCGGTCGATTCGGATGCCGGCACCACCGCCGGCACGAAGGGTGCCGATTACGGCAAGCTGCGGATGCTGGTGATCAACGCCTCGACTCCGGTGCCCGGGCCCGGGCAGGTGCAGAACACGTTCAGCGCCGACCCCGCCGTCTCATCGTTCATCAACCTGCTCAAACAGGGTCAGTCGCAGGTGCTCAACGGCAACCTGCTGACCCTGCCCGTCGGTGGCGGCCTGCTCTATGTGCAGCCCGTGTTCGTGCAGTCGTCCGGCGCGACGAAGCTGCCGACACTCCAGAAGGTGCTCGTCGCCTTCGGCAGCCAGGTCGCGTTCGAGGACACCCTGACGGCAGCGCTCGACTCGCTGTTCGGTGGCAACTCGGGCGCCGCCGCGGGCGACAACGGTGTGACGGCATCCCCGTTGCCCACCGGGACGTCGACCCCGAGCGCCACGCCCACGCCGTCGCCCTCCGCGAGCGGAGGCACCGGATCGTCGACCGCCTACCAGGCGGCGCTCCAGGAGGCCAAGCAGGCGATGCTCGATCGTCAAGCGGCTCTCCAGGCCGGCGACTGGACGAAGTACGGCGAGGCCGACGCGCGTCTGACCCAGGCGATCAACACGCTGCTGCAGCTCTCCTCGCAGTGAACCGACGGTGGGGTGGGCGCGCAGGCGTCCACCCCACCGTCGGGCATTCGAGGCTCAGCGCGCCAGCTGCCACCACCAGATGAGCAGCAGCGTCACCGCGAACCCCGAGAACTGATTGATCCAGAGGAACCGATCCCATCCGACGGTGGCGCGGTGCGCGGTCTCGGCGGTGACCGCGCGATACGGCCACACGGCGACCAGGTAGGGCACGGCGAGCAGCGCGGCCAGCGGCGCGGGCCAGGCTCCCCCCGTCACGACGAGTGCGGCGGCCGCATAGCAGGCGAGCGAGAACCAGACGGTCGCGCGGGGGCCGATCGCCGTCGCGACGGAGTCGATGCCGGCCTCGCGGTCGGCCGCGACATCCTGCACCGCGCCGAAGGCGTGCGACGCGACCCCCCACAGGGCGAATGCCCCGATGACCGCGGCGAGGGCCCACGTCCAGGTGGCCCCGGCGAGCACGAGGCCGTAGACGGCCGGTGAGAAGAAGTGGATGCTGCTGGTCGCCGAGTCGGCGAAGGGACGCTCCTTGAGGCGCAGCGGCGGCGCGGAGTAGAACACCACGAAGAACAGGCTCGCGGCGAGCACCAGCCAGGAGAGCGCGGAGCCGACGATGACGAGGTAGACGACGAACGGCAGGCAGCTGAGGCCCGCCGCCCAGAGCGTCACGCGGTGCAGCCGCCGATCGAGCACAGCACCGTGAGCACCGCCCTTGCGGGGGTTGCGCAGGTCGGACTCGTAGTCGAACACGTCGTTGATGCCGTACATCGCGAGGTTGTACGGGACGAGGAAGAACACCACGCCGACGAGGAGCGTGACGGAGATCTCGCGGGTGGCGAGCAGGTAGGCGGCGCCGAACGGGTAGGCGGTGTTGATCCAGCTGACCGGCCGCGAGGACACGAACAGGGTGCGCACGACATTCATGCGTCGCTCCTCTCGCGCCGCGAGACGAGGGCGGCGATCGCAGGCACGAGGAACGCCGCGCACAGCGGGTAGGAGAAGTCCTCGATCGGGGCGAGTCCGATGCGGATGCCGCTCAGGTGCTCGGGCGGGTAGGAGAATAGCCCGGCGCCGATCATGACGTTGTCGAAGACGGCGGTGAGGGCGAGCAGGGCGACGGCGGCGAGGGCGGATGCCGCCATCCGCCGTCCGAATCCGGGGCGCACGGCGCTCAGCAGCGTGACGACGACGGTGATCGCGAGGAACGGGAGCACGAGCAGCGCGTAGGTCATCGAGGTTCCTTCCGCGCGAGGAGGCGGCTGCCGGCTCCGGCGCAGACGGCGGCGAGGTAGCAGAGGAACAGCAGGAAGGTGATCTCCTCGAGGGGGAGGTGCGGGGCCAGCTCGATGCCGAGGTAGAGCGGCGAGTCACCCTGCACGAAGACGCCCGCGGCGATGCCGACGAGATCCCAGACGACGAAGAACGCGGTGCCGACGAACACCGCGATCGCGGTGGTCAGCGGCCGCGCCCACAGGGCCAGCCGGTATCGCGCGTCGAGCAGCGCGACGCCCGCCGCGGAGACGACGATGACGAGCAGATACAGGCCGGGCACGTCAGCGACCCGCCGGCTCGACGAGCGGCGCCGCGCTGCGGTCGGCGCGCAGCCGTTTGGCGACGAGTTCGGCAGAGATCAGGCACATCGGCAGCCCGATGCCCGGAAGCGACGAGGTGCCGGCATGGAACAGGTTCGGGACCTTCGCCGAGCCGTTGCGCGGGCGGAACACCGCGCTCTGGCGCAGCGTGTGCGCGAGTCCGAGCGACGTGCCGCGCCAGGCGTTCAGGTCGTCGGCGAAGTCGGCGGGCGTGATCGTGCGTCGTAAGACGACGCGGTCCACGAGGTCGGGCACGCCGCACCACGAGGCGATCTGGGCGATGGCGGCATCCGCTGCCCGTTCGATTCCCGCGTCTCCCGCCCCGTCGATGCCGCCGTGGCCGAGCGAGGGATCGGCGGGGATCGGTACGAGCACGAACAGGTTCTCGTGGCCTGCCGGCGCGACGGTGGAGTCGGTCGCGCTCGGGCGGCACACGTACAGCGACGCCGGGTCGGGGATCGCCGAGGGCTCCCCGAAGATCGCGTCGAAGTTCTCGCGCCAGCGCTCGGTGAACAGCAGGGTGTGGTGCGCGAGCTCGGGCAGTTCGCCCCGCACGCCGAGGAGGATCAGCAGCGCCCCCGGTCCCGGCGTGCGTCGTTCCCACCAGCTCTCCGGCAGCTCGCGGTGTGCGTCGTCGAGCAGCGCCGTCTCGGTGTGGTGCCGGTCGGCGGTGGACACGACGACGTCTCCCCCGAGCATGCGGCCGTCGGCGAGCCGCACGCCGCGCGCCCGCCCGGCCACGACGTCGATCGCGGTGACGTCGGCGCCCGTCTCGATGACGACGCCGCGCGCCCGCACGAGGCGCTCGATCGCCCGGATGAGGGCGGTGAAGCCTCCCTGCGGGTACCGCACGCCGTCGGTCAGGTCGAGGTGGCTCATCAGGTGGTAGAGGCTCGGCACACCGTACGGCGATCCGCCCAGGAAGACTGCCGGGTACTCGAGGATCTGCCGCAGCCGGCGGTCCGTGAACGTGCGCTCGACGCGCGACGCGAGCGGCTCGACGAGCAGCCGCGCGAGCCGCGGCAGCTGCCGCGCGACGGCGCCGTCGGCGAGGCCCGCGTACCCGAGGTACGGGTCGTACAGGAAGCGCGAGACGGCGAGGTCGTAGGCGTCGGCGGCGGAGTCGAGGTAGCGCTCGAGCTTCGCGCCCGCGCCGCGCTCGATGCTCTCGAACAGAGCGGATGCCGCGCCCCGCCCGCTCGGCACGTCGAGGGCGTCGTACCCCTCGGAGTAGACGCGGTACGCGGGGGAGAGCGGGACGAGGTCGAGCTCTCGCTCGGTGGTGGTGCCGAGAAGACGGAAGAAATGCTCGAACACGTCGGGCATGAGGTACCAGCTGGGGCCGGTGTCGAACCGGAATCCGTCGCGGTCCCACGTGCCGACCCGACCGCCGACGTCATCGCCGCGTTCGACGATCGTCACGGTGTAGCCGTCGTCTGCGAGGAGGGCGGCCGTGGCGAGCCCCGCGATGCCGGCGCCGATGACGATCGCGGTGCGGCCCGTCATCCGCGCACCCCGAGGCGCCGGGGCCGTGCGCCCAGCAGGGCGCGAGCGGCGAGGTACGCCTTGACGGGGTCGGGGACGCGCACACGGCTCGCGGCGGCATCCGCTCGACGCAGCCGTCGCGAGAGGGCGGCGAACAGGTCGTGGGCGGCGGTCACGGCGGGTCGGCAGTCGCGGGGGAGGAGCGGCACGGTGTCGGCGGCGAGGTCGAGGTCGCCGTCGATGCGGTCGAGCACGTCGGCGCGGGACCGGGCGTCGGTCGCGCCGAGGTAGTCGCGGCCGAGGCCGGCCGCGTCGTGGTCGAGGTCGCGCAGGAAGTTGACGTCCTGGAACGCTCGTCCGAGCGCGCGGGCGCCGGCGACGAGTCTGTCGTCGGGCTGGATCGGTGCGACCGCCCCCGCGTTCACGAACACCGCCAGGCACATGAGCCCCACCACCTCGGCCGAGCCGTAGACGTACTCTTCGTGCGAGCGGGCGTCGTGCACGGTCGTATCGAGGTCGGTGCGCATCGACGCGAAGAACGGTGCGGTGAGGTCGGTGCCGATGCCGCACGCGCGCGCCGTGCCGGCGAAGGCGTGCACCACCAGGTTGCTGCTGAACCCGCGCGCGACGGCCGCGGCGACCTCGGCCTCCAGGCCGGCGAGAAGCTCCGCCTGGCCGTCGCGGGCCACTCCCGCCTCGGCGGCGGGACCGTCGACGATCTCGTCGGCGATGCGCACGAGCGCGTAGACGTTGCGGATGTGGGGCCGCACCCGGCTTCCGAGCAGTCGCGCTGCCAGAGCGAAGGAGGTCGAGTAACGCGCGATGACGGTGGCCGCGGCATCCGCTGCCGTGCGGTCGTAGAGCGCGATGCCGGGTGCGTCGGTCACGGGATGCGCTCGCGGATCGCGTCGGCGGCACGGTCGACGAGGGCGGATGCCGCGGCGCCGAGCTCCTGCGCACGGGTGCGCGCGGCGTCGAGGGCGCTGTCGATGAGCGCGACCAGCGCCGCACGGGCGCCGCTCTCGTCGAGCGCGCGCTGCGCGTCGAGCACGGCGATCGGACCGGTGTGGGCGACGGCGAGTGTGTCGCGCACCGCGTGCCACCCCTCTGTGCGACGGGCCAGGGCGATGAGGGGCGTCTGCTTCGCTTCGCGCAGGTCCACGCCGGCGTCGCGACCGGCCTGCGCGGAGGTGCCGAACGCGCCGATCAGGTCGTCGACGAGCTGGAACGCGAGGCCGAGGTGGGTGCCGCACGCGGCGAGCGCCGCGGCATCCGTCTCGTCGGCACCGGCGATCACGGCGCCGGCGGCGAGCGGGGCGGCGAAGGAGTAGACGGCCGTCTTGTCGTGAGCGGTCGCGATGAGGCTGTCGTCTTCGGCCTCCGCGTCGGCGGCCGCATGCTCGACATCGGCGAGCTCTCCCGCGGCGGAGACGAGAACCGCGTCGTCGAGCAGATCGAGAAGGCGGGAGCGCAGGTCGGCGGGCAGATCGACCGCCGCGACCAGCCGGGTCGCCTCATAGAGGAGCACGTCGCCCGCGAGGATCGCCGCCGCCTCGCCGACGCCGGTCGCCGCCGACGGTGTGGCGCCGTCACCGAGCGCGCGACGGCGGAACTCCCCGGCGACGTTCGGCACGCCGCGACGCATCGTGTCGTGGTCGATCACGTCGTCGTGGATGACGAACGCGGTGTGCAGCAGCTCGAACGCCGCGGCGACGGATGCTGCGGCATCCCTGCGCCCGTCGGTACCTCCGCAGGCGCGGAACGCCGCGAGCACGAGCGCGGGACGGAAGCGCTTCCCGCCGGATGCCGCGCGGACCATCGCGGCTGCGAGGTCGTCGAAGGCGTCGCCGAGCCCGGCCCCTCGCTTCTGCAGCCGTGCCAGGGAGGCGTCGATCGCGTCGTCGACGGCGGCGCGATCGACCGCGGAGATGCGGGCGATCATCGCGCCGCCCTCGCGGCGGTGTCGTAGAGGGCGAGTCGGGGGACCTGCAGCCCGAGCCACGGGCTGAACGCCCACGGTGCCGCGGAGACGGCGGCCGCGACATCCGAGGGTTCGACCCATGCCCATTCGGCGACCTCGTCCGGATCGGGATGCAGCGGTCCTGTCGCGTGCGCGACGAAGACGGGGCACACCTCGTTCTCTACGACGCCCGATGCGTCGACGGCGCGATAGCGGAAGTCGGGGAGGGTGAGCGTCACGTCGTCGAGGGCGAGTCCGAGCTCGACGCGCGCGCGGCGGTGCACCGCCGCCTCGAGGTCTTCGCCCGGGCCGGGATGGCCGCAGAAGGTGTTCGTCCAGACGCCCGGCCAGGTCTGCTTGGAGAGCGCGCGGCGGGTGATGAGCACCCGTCCGTCATCGTCGAGCACGTGGCACGAGAACGCTAGGTGCAGGGGGGTGTCGGCGCCGTGTACCGTGCTCTTGGGAGTCGTCCCGACGGGAGCGGCGCGCTCGTCGAGCAAGACCACCTGCTCGACGTCTGACACTGTTGCTCTCCCCTTTTGCTAGCTAAACTAGCGATCTCTGAGTCCGATGCTACAAGAGGTGTGGAGGAGTGTCCACATGTCCGAGTATCGACCCGACCCCGCGTCCCGCGAAAGCGCCGTACAGCGGGTGCTCGTGGGCGTGCGGGCGCTGAACGACGCCCTCGACCGCATGCATTCGGGCGTCAAAGACGACATGGGGATGAACGCCACCGATCTCGCGACGCTCCGCATGCTGATCATCCGCGAGCAGCAGGGGCAGCCGGTCAGTCCGCACGACATCGCCCGGCATCTGCGCATCTCGACGGCCTCGACGACCAAACTGCTCGACCGGCTCGCGGCGGCGGGGTACCTCGAACGCCGCCCCCATCCTCACGATCGCCGCGCGCGGGTGATCGCGCTCCTCCCGGCATCGCGCACCGCGTTCTTCGCGCACTATCGCGAGAGCCTCGGCGCGATGCGTGACGTCGCCGGAACGTACTCCGACGCCGATCTCGACGTGGTCGCGCGGTTCCTCGATGGGCTGGCCGACGCCGTCGCCGCGAACGACGGCTGACGCGCGGGCCGCCTCGCCACGCAACTCAGGCGAACGCGCCCTGCGCGAGGTATGTCCCCGACCGGGCTGCGGACGGCACGAAGAAGATGCCCGAGCCGATGTGCGAGATGTACTCGTTCAGCGCGTCCGACGAGCCGAGACGGCGCTGCAGCGTCTCGAACTGCGCGGGGTCCTTCTGGTAGCTGATGAACAGCAGGCCCGCGTCCAGGAACCCGTACTGGTTGATGCCGTCGGTGTAGTTGTATCCGCGGCGGAGGATCTTCAGACCGTTGTTGTTCTCGTGCGCGGCCAGCCGGATGTGGGCCGTCGGATCGATCACGGGTGCGCCCGAGGCATCCGTCTTCAAGAAATCCGGGGTGTCGGATTCCACCGTGCCCGTCAGCGGCGCGCCGCTGAGCTTGTGGCGTCCGAACACACGGTTCTGGTCGGACACCCGGTCGGTGTCCCAGTTCTCGATGCGCATCTGGATCTTGCGCACGACCTGGTAGCTGCCGTCGCGCTGCCAGTCGGGACCATCACCGGTGAAGACGAACTGCGAGAAGTCCGCGTCGTCGACGATGTTGCGTGTGCCGTCCTTGAAGCCCATCAGATTGCGCGGCGTCGACTGCCCCTTTCCGGCTGAGGCCCGCCCGAAGCCGGTCACCGTCCATCGGGTGGATGCCGCGCCGAGCTTCTTGCCGACGCGAGCCAGCGACCGCACCGCGTGATAGGCGACCTGGGGGTCGTCCGCGCAGGCCTGCACCGACAGGTCGCCGCCGGTGAGCGACGGATCCAGGGCCTCGCTCGGGAGCCGCGAGAGCTCCCGCAGCAGCGGCGGCTTCTGAGCCGCGAGACCGTACTCGTCGCCGAACACACGCGGACCGAGGCCGATCGTGACGGTCAGCGACGCCGGGTCGAGGTCGACGGCCTCGCCGGTGTCGTCGCCGATGGCGCTCGGCTGCGACGGCTCGACCTGGCCGATCGTGGCGCCGCGCATGAGCTGAGCGCTCGCCGCCGACCAGGTGGCGAGCAGGGTCTGCAGATCGGTGCGTGAGGACGTGGTCAGGTCGAACGTCATGAACACGCAGTGCCGCTGCGGAGGGGTGCGGATGCCCGCCTGCTCGGCGTCGCCGTAGAACGAGACCGCATTGTCGAGCCGCACGACGTCGCCCGACGACGCGGTCGGCTGCGCCGCGACGGCGCGCCCGCCGGCGAAACCGCTCGCCACCCCCGCCACCAGGCCGCCGGCTGCGGCGCCGAGGAGCAGTCCGCGGCGGGAGACCCCCGCATCCGGTGACTCCTGCGACGACGGCTCCCGCGGCGGCACGGCCGCGCTCATGAGGCTGTCGCCGCCTTCTCGGCGATCTGCGCAAGCGGTTCCTGCAGGGCCTGCACCGCACGGCTCAGAGTCGCGGCATCCGCGGCCTTCACGGCGTCGGTGTAACGCACGTAGCCGCCGATCGCGCTCTGATCGCGGTAGCCGTCGAGCAGCTTGTTGACGGCGGCGAACTGCGCGGAGATCTGCTGGGTCAGCCCGGAGTCGAGCGTCGTGAGCCCGGGCTCGAGGTAGGCGAACGCCTGCTGCGCACCCTCGACGTTGCCGGCGAAGTCGACGAGGTCGATGTGGCTGTACGCCTCCTCCTCGCCGCTGATCTTGCCCGACTGCACCTCTTCGAGGAGGCTCGCTGCGCCGTTCGCGAGGTCCTCCGGCTTGTAGCTGAGCGTCTTCACGAGCGAGTCGAGCGTGGTGACGTTCGTGAGGAGCTCGGCCGCGAGCTGCGTCGTCGACGCCGTGATCGCGCCGGCCTGGAACAGGTCGCGCTCGATGGCATGGAACCCGTGCCAGCCGACGGCGGGATCGAGGTTCGACTCGCGCATGTCGATGAGGTAGTCGAGGCTGCCCGCGTTGTCGGTTGCGGAGTGGCCCGGCAGCACGAACCCGTCGACATCGGACTCGATGCGCTCGTAGAACGGACGCGCGAGCGCGTAGTCGGCCTGCGCCTTCGTGAGGTCGCCGGCGTCGATCGAAGACTTCAGGGTGGCGACCGCGGTCACCATGCTGTCGACGACGCCATCGACGTAGGTCGCGTAGCCCTGGGTGCCCTCTGCCATCAGCGATGCGGCGCTGCCGGTCGGGGTCGCGGCCTGGCCGGTGACGCTGAAGGGGATGGTTTCGGTGGCGGCGCCCGGGCAGTAGAGCTGGTAGCTGCCGCCGTCGAGGGTGACGGTGAAGCTCGCGGAGGAGAGGCCGGGCGCGAGGTTCTCCTTCTCGCCGACGATCCTGTCGCCGCTGAGCAGCTCGATCTCGGTGATGGAGGTCGCGCTCTGGTTCGTCACCGTGAAGGTGACCGGACCTGCGGCGGCAGTCGCCGCGTCGAGGCTGCAGGTGCCCCCGTTGTCGCCGGTGAGCGTCACAGCGACGTGGGTGGCGCCGCCGGAGGCGGTCGCGGAGGGCGCGGCTCCCGCGCTGCATCCGCTCAACACGAGGGCGAGGGTGGCGGCGGCGGTGAGTGGGGCCAGGAGGCGGACGTTCATGAGGTCCTTCCGTGGTCGGCGGCAGCGATGCTGATCGCCGGGGTGGGCGGTTCGGGCGGGGGAGAGGTCGGTGCGGGGTGCGAGCCCCGCGGGGCGCGGGCGCGGTGGCGCAGGGCGCTGATCACCAGCACGGCGGCGGCGATCACGAGTGCGCCGGGAACCTCGGCGCCCCAGAGCACCCGCTCTCCCTCACCCTGCTCGACGGCTGTGGCCGCCGCGCTCGCCACGCTCTGGGCGTCGGGGGCGGTCACCGCGTCGATCGCTGCGGTGTCGGTCACGCTCACGGTACGGGCGTTCTGCAGCCCACCGCCGGTGAGGGTCACGGTGAGGGTGGAATGCGCGCTCGCGTCGAGCAGCCCCGCCCCGGTGAGCCACACCTCGTCGACCTCGGTGCGGTTCCACTGCGCGGTGAAGGGGCCAGGGTTCTGCGCAGCGCTGATGCCGACGGGCACGCGGCCGCCGGCGAGCGTGATCAGGGCGTCGAGGGTGATCGTCGACGGCGCACCGTCGGGGCTCGTCGTCGCCGTCTGCTGCCAATGCTGCGTGGTGACGCCCAGGTGAGTGTCGGATGCCGCGGTCGAGGCGTCGAGCGGCAGATCGGCGGTCGCGCCCGAGGCGTAGGTGAACGCCGCACTGCGCGCGGCGCCGGAATCGGCGATCACGACCGAGCCGGCGGGAGCCTGGGAGGCCTGGTCGACGAGCGCGAGAGAGGAGACCTGCGGCGACGGGATGAGCCAGGCCGTGAGCGCGACGGCGGCGGCGAGCACGAGGCATCCGGTCGCGAGCACCCAGCGCAGGCGCTGCGCCCCGGCGGCGCTCGGGCGCGCGCGGCGCGGCCAGAAGAGGTAGCAGAGCGCCGGAACGAGGTAGGCGACCCAGGCGACGACCTCGATGAGACGCGGGTCGGCGGGGATTCCGAGCACGCCGGTCAGCAGCGCGGCCTGGATGCTGCCCGGCTGCACGATCGCGCTGAGGTCGATCGTGCGCTGCTGGCCCGCGTTGAGCCAGCCGGCCTCGTGCGCGGTCCGCAGGCAGGTGACGACGAGGCCTGCCGCGACGAGCACCAGGAACACGCTCGTCAGGCGGAAGAAGCGGCCGAGATCGATGCGCACCCCGCCGGCGAAGATGCCCCAGCCGAGCAGTGCGGCGAGCGCGATGCCGACGACGGCGCCGAGCGCGGCGAGACCGGCCGACTGGGCGGCGGAGAACGTGGCGAGCAGGAAGACGCTCGTCTCGAAGCCCTCCTTGAGCACCGCGAGGAACGCCATGACGGCGAGAGCGGTCGCGCCACCGCGGCCGAGGGCGTGCTGTGCCTCGGACTCGAGCTCTGCCCGCATCCCCCGGGCGTGTGTGTTCATCCAGACGATCATGAGCGTCACGAAGACCACGGCGACGGCCCCGATGATCGTTTCGAGACCCTCCTGCGCGGCCTGGGGGAGGGCGACCTCGATGAGGCTGAGCGTGACGCCGATGATCAGCGAGAGCATCACGGCCGCGCCGACGCCCAGCCACATCGGCACGAGGCTGCGGCCGTTGCGGCGCAGGAACGCGGCGATGATGCCGACGATCAGGGCCGCTTCGAGGCCTTCACGCAGACCGATGACCAGGGTGGCGAGCATGCCGGACGCACTCGCTTTCGCGACGAGGTGATGAATTCCTTATGAGCTAAGGCTTACCTAACATAGGGTGGCCCGCCCGGTGACGTCCAGTCGACCCGGCCGTGCATAGCGAAAGCTCAGCATGCGACGTCGGAATGCCGCCCGTTCGACTGCCGTTCTTGTTGCTGCGCTACCCTGCTTGCGCGCAGCGGCATACGTCATGGCGCTGCGGAGAGTCGAGGTCGAGATGTCCGAGAAGAAGAAGGCGACGAAGGCCGCCGTCGCGGCCCTGGATGCCGCGGCCCACGCGGCGAAGGACGCGAAAGCGCTCAGCCGGGAGCTCCCCAAGAAGCAGGCGAAGAAGCTCGGAGCGCTCGCCGCCGACGCCAAGGATCTCGCGAACACCTCGAAGAAGAAGATCGCGCGCAGCCCGAAGAAGATCGAGAAGAAGGCGTCGGCGACGCTCGCCCAACTCGAGAAGGCGACCGCCAAGGTCACCCGGAAGATCACGGCGGCGGCCAAGAAGGACGCGGTCGAGGCGCCCGTGACGGCGAAGCCCTCCGCGACGGCGAAGCCGGCGCCGAAGGCGAAGCCCTCCGCGACGGCGAAGCCGGCGCCGAAGGCCAAGCCGGCGCCGAAGGCGAAGACCCCGTCGAAGGCGAAGCCCGAACCGAAGGCGAAGCCCGAACCGAAGGCGAAGCCCGAACCGAAGGCGAGGTCGGCGTCGGACGTGAAGCCCGAGCCCGCACCCGTGCCGACGGCCCCCATCACGGCGAAGCCCGCTGCGGCGCCCGCCGTCGACCTCGCTGCCCTCACAGTGGTGCAGCTGCGCGGGCGTGCCCGCGCGGCGGGGAGGACCGGATACTCACGCCTCGCCAAGGCGCAGCTGATCGCGCTGCTGTCCTCCTGACCGCCGCGATGCAGATCTACCTCGATCGGGGGGCCGAGGCCGCTCCGCCGCGCACGCTCATCGACGTGCTGCGACAGACCGCTGCGCGGTACCCCGCGGCATCCGCTCTCGACGACGGTCGGGGCGCGCTCAGCTATGCCGAACTGCTCGCCGAGGTGTGGCGGTTCGCGGCCCGCCTGCACGCGGCCGGCGTGCGTCGCGGCGACCGGGTCGGCATTCGCATGCCGTCGGGAGGACGGGCCCTGTACATCGCGATCCTCGGCACGCTGGCGGCCGGGGCGGCGTACGTCCCCGTGGACGCCGACGACCCGCAGGAGCGCGCCGATCTGGTGTTCGGTGAGGCGGGTGTCGCCGGAGTGGTCACCGCCGGCGGCCGGTTCGTGCCGCACGGCGACGGTTCCGAGTCCGCGGTGCAGGTGGAGCTGTTGGCGGGTGAGGCACCCCATCCGAACACGAGCGCCGTACCGATCGTCGAACCGCCCACGGTCGACGACGACGCGTGGATCATCTTCACCTCGGGGTCCACCGGCACGCCCAAAGGCGTGGCTGTCACGCACCGCTCCGCTGCCGCGTTCGTCGATGCCGAGGCGCGGCTCTTCCTCGCCGACGCCCCGCTCGCGCCGGGTGACCGCGTGCTCGCGGGCCTGTCCGTCGCCTTCGACGCGTCGTGCGAGGAGATGTGGCTCGCGTGGCGGCACGGCGCCTGCCTCGTGCCCGCGCCACGAGCGCTGGTGCGTTCGGGCGAGGACCTCGGTCCGTGGCTCGTGGGCCACGGCATCACGGTGGTCTCGACGGTGCCGACCCTGGCCGCGCTCTGGCCGCCGGACGCGGTCGAGAACGTACGCCTGTTGATCTTCGGCGGTGAGGCCTGCCCGCCCGAGCTCGCCGCGCGGCTCGTCTCGCCCGATCGTGAGCTGTGGAACACGTACGGTCCCACCGAGGCGACGGTCGTGGCGTGCGCCGCCCCGCTCGACGGGTCCGTGCCGGTGCGCATCGGCCTTCCGCTCGACGGCTGGGAGCTCGCGGTCGTCGACGCACAGGGCGACCGCGTCGCGGACGGTGAGGTGGGCGAGCTCATCATCGGCGGCGTCGGCCTCGCCCGCTATCTCGACCCCGCCAAGGACGCCGAGAAGTATGCGCCGATGCCCTCGCTGGGGTGGGAGCGCGCCTACCGCTCCGGCGATCTCGTGCGCGCCGATCCCGAGGGACTCGTCTTCCAGGGCCGCGCCGACGACCAGGTGAAGATCGGCGGCCGTCGCATCGAGCTCGGCGAGGTGGAGGCGGCGCTGCAGGCGCTGTCGGCCGTCACAGCGGCGACCGTGGTCGTGCAGCACTCCGACGACGGGCTCGCGCTGCTCGTGGGCTACGTCGTACCCACCGACGACTTCGATCGCGCCGTGGCGCGCGCCGAGCTCGCGCACTCGCTGCCGGCGCCCCTCATCCCGCTCCTCGCGGTCGTGCCGGATCTGCCGGTGCGCACCTCCGGCAAGGTCGACAAGGCGGCCCTGCCGTGGCCATTGACGGATGCCGCCGACTCCGACTCCTCCCTGTCCGGCACCGCCGGCTGGCTCGCCGATCAGTGGGCGGCGGTGCTCGGCATCCGTCCGTCCGATGACGACGCCGACTTCTTCCAGCTCGGCGGCGGATCCCTCGCCGCGGCGCAGCTGGTCTCTCGCATCCGTGCGCGGGCAGCGGAGTTCACGATGGCGGATGTCTACGACCTCCCGCGCCTGCGCCAGATGGCCGCGGCGATCGAGGGTCATGACGACGAGGCGCCGACCACCTTCAGCTCGCCCCGCCCTACGCCGCGGGCGATGCAGTGGCTGCAGACGCTCGCCGGAGCGCCCCTGTTCATCCTCAGCGGGCTGCGCTGGCTGACGTGGCTGATCACGGCGGGCTGGCTGCTGCGGCTGGGGCCGGGGTTCACGTGGCTGCCGGACACCCCGGGGATCGTCGTGCTGCTCGCGCTCGTGCTCTTCGCGACGCCGTTCGGGCGCATGGCGATCGCTGCCGCCTTCGCCCGCGTGCTGCTGTGGCGGTTGCGGCCCGGCGACTACCCGCGCGGCGGCGCGGTGCATCTGCGCCTGTGGCTCGCGGAGCAGGTGCACGCGCAGATCGACCCGATCGGCATGGCGGGGGCGCCGTGGGTGAGCTACTACGCCCGCGCCCTCGGTGCGCGCATCGGCCGCGGCGTCGACCTGCACACGATGCCGCCGGTCACCGGCATGCTCGACATCGCCGAGGGTGCCGCTGTCGAACCCGAGGTCGACCTCTCGGGGTACTGGATCGACGGTGACACCGTGCGCATCGGCGGCATCCGCATCGGTGCGGGGGCGACGGTGGGGGCGCGGAGCACCCTCGCGCCCGGCACGAAGATCGGCCGTCGTGCCGAGATCGCGCCCGGCTCCGCGGTGTTCGGGCGCGTTCGCGCCGCGCAGCGGTGGGCGGGTTCGCCGGCTGCTCGTGTCGGTGCCGCCCACCCTGGAGCGACCGAGCGGCCCCCCGCTCCGACGCGCTGGCTGTGGGCCTACGCGGCGTCCTCGACCGTGCTCGGTCTGCTGCCGATCGCCGCGTTCGCGCTCGGCGGGCTGGTGCTCGCGCAGGGCGTGCGGGATGCGGCATCCGTCGCAGATGCCGTGCCAGGGGCGTTGGCCTGGCTGCTCCCCGCCGCGCTCGTGACAGGTCTCGCGTACGCCGCCGCAGTGGTGGTGCTCGTCCGACTGCTCGCGATCGGGCTGCGCGAGGGCGAGCACCCGGTACGCAGCCGCATCGCCTGGCAGGCGTGGACGACCGAGCGCCTGCTCGACTCCTCCCGCACGGTGCTGTTCCCGCTGTACTCGAGCCTGTTCACCCCCGTGTGGCTGCGACTGCTCGGCGCCCGGGTCGGGCACGACGTCGAGGCATCCACCGTGCTGCTGATCCCCTCGCTGACGACTGTCGACGACGGGGCGTTCCTCGCCGACGACACCATGGTCGCCACCTACGAGCTGAGTGCCGGGATGATGCGGCTCGCTCCGGTGCGCATCGGTAAGCGCGCCTTCCTCGGCAACTCCGGCCTCGCCGCCGCCGGGCACCGTGTGCCGAAGGACGGCCTGGTCGCCGTGCTCTCGGTCGCACCGCCCAAAGCCAAGCCCGGATCGTCCTGGCTCGGATCGCCGGCCGTGCGCCTGCGTCGCATCGTGAACGACGGCGACCTCGAGCGCACCTACCGGCCGCGGCCGGGACTGCGCGTGGCGCGCACGTTGTGGGAGCTGTGCCGCATCGTGCCGGTGTTCGTGACCTGCGGGCTCGGCCTCGGCGTGCTCCTCACCCTGGCGGCGATCTCCCAGGCCTGGGGCGGGGTCGCGGCAGTGCTGTTGTCGGGGGTCGTGCTGCTCGTCGCAGGCGCGGTCGCCGCGCTCATCACGACGGCGGCGAAATGGGCATTCGTCGGTCGCATCCACCCCGGGGAGCATCCGCTCTGGTCGAGCTTCATCTGGCGCACCGAGGTGGCGGACACCTTCACCGAGATGCTCGCGGCGCCCTGGTTCGCCAACAGCGCGGCCGGCACGCCGGCCCTCGCGATGTGGCTGCGCACCCTCGGCGCGAAGGTCGGCCGCGGCGTGTGGACCGACAGCTACTGGCTGCCCGAACCCGATCTCGTGACCCTCGGCGACGGGGCGACGGTGAACCGCGGATGTGTGGTTCAGACGCATCTGTTCCATGATCGAGTGATGAGCATCGACACCGTCACGATCGAACCCGGGGGCACGCTCGGCCCGCACAGCGTGATCCTGCCGGCCGCCACGATCGGCGCGGATGCGACCGTCGGTCCCGCCTCCCTCGTGATGCGCGGAGAGGCCGTGCCGGTCGGCTCACGGTGGAGCGGCAATCCGATCGGCCCCTGGCGGGCAGTCAAGGTGCGCGCCTACCAGAGCGAGCGGGTATGACGGTCGACCCGTACACCCCGCAGAGCGGCGACGCCGCGATCGCCGTCGAGCACTACGATCTGCGGCTCGATTACCGCGTCTCGACCAACCGCCTGCAGGGCACCGTCGTGCTCGACGGGCGAGCGCTCGCCGCCACCCGCACGGTGAGTCTCGACGTCGTCGGCCTGCGGGTCGGCAAGGTGCGGGTGGACGGTGACCGCAAGGCGACGTTCCGCCAGAGCGACCGCAAGCTGCGCATCACGCTGTCGGCAGAGCTCGCCGCGGGTGATGCGTTCCGCCTCGAGGTCGCGTACTCCGGCTCGCCGCACCCGCGTCGCACCCGGTGGGGGGCGCTCGGGTGGGAGGAGCTCACCGACGGCGCGATCGTCGCCTCACAGCCGACTGGCGCGCCGACGTGGTTCCCGTGCAACGACGTCGCCCGTGATCGCGCCACGTACGCCATCGAGGTGACGACGGAGGCCGACTACACGGTGTCGGCCGGTCCCGCGCTTCGCAGGTCGACCCGGGGTGGGCGAACCACCTGGTCCTTCGCGCACCCCGAACCGACGTCGACGTACCTCGTCGCGCTGCAGATCGGCCGCTACGTCGTCGAACGGGTCGCGACCGCACCGCCGGTCGATCTGGTCTATCCGCGCGCCCTCGAGGCTCGCGTGCACGCAGACCTGGCCGATGTGCCGCGCATGATGGCGGTCTTCGAGGAGGCGTTCGGTCCCTATCCGCACCCCGCCTACACCGTCGTGGTCACCGCCGACGACCTGGAGATCCCGCTCGAGGCGCAGGGGATGGGGGTGTTCGGCGCCAACCACATCGACGGCGCGGGAAGCCTCGAGCGCCTCGTCGCCCACGAGCTCGCGCACCAGTGGTTCGGCAACAGCGTGGGGGTCACGCTCTGGCGGCACATCTGGCTCAATGAGGGCTTCGCCTGCTACGCCGAATGGCTCTGGTCGGAACGGTCGGGCGGGGCATCCGCTCATCAGAAGGCCCTCGCCCATCACGCGCGGCTCGCGTCGCTGCCCCAGGATCTGCTGCTCGCCGACCCGGGACCCGACGACATGTTCGACGACCGTGTCTACAAGCGCGGCGCGCTTACCCTGCAGGCGCTGCGGCTCACGCTCGGCGACGGGCCGTTCTTCACGCTGCTGCGCGAGTGGATGTCGCGGCACCGCGGGCGCAGCGTCGGCACCGACGATTTCGTGGCGCTGGCCGAGGAGATCGCCGGCCCCGAGGTGCGTACGCTGCTGCACGCGTGGCTGTTCGAGACCACGCTGCCGGAACTTCCCGCGGGTGGCGCACCGGGGGAGCCGGCGCCGCTCACGGCTCCGCTGTCAACGACGCCACGATCGCCACGCTGACGGCGACGCCGTCGATCCCGTGCCACGTCGCGACGTGCACGGGCTCTGCGCGGCCCGGCACCGTGACAGCGACGGCGCCCGGCAGCGCGGACGGCACCGCCTCGCCGACGACCACGTCTCCCACGGGCACGCGGATGCCGCGGCCATCGGCTTTCAGCGCGGCTTCGATCTGCGTCCACCCGACGGTCGTCGGCGGGGGAGCGGGAGCGAACAGGGGCGCGAGGTCGGCGAGGGGGGAAGCGGCATCCGCCCCCTCGTTCTCGGCGTCGACCCCGATCTCATCGGCGATGTGGTGCGGAGCAGCGGCGGCCACCACCAGATCCCCGGCGTAGGTGACGCTCACGGCGATGTCGCCGGCGGTGACGCGGGGACGGCCGTGAGTGCCTCCGCAGCGTGCGCAGACGGAGACGATGTCGACGGATGCCGCGGCCTCCAGCTCGCGCGCGAGCTCGCGCATCAGGCGGCGACCCGTGTCATGACGGTGCTCCGGCGGGGAGGCGCTCCACGCGAGGAGGACGTCGCCGAGCGCCGAGCGCCCGACGGGTGTCTCTACGACGGGGTCAAGCCGGGATACGCCGATCGGCACGTGCCTCCTCGTCGCGCAGCAGACCCTTGGCCTGGCGCTCGACCAGCACGGGCACGAAGTCGCGCACACGCGCCGTGCTCATTCCGTCGTAGGCCGCCGCGACGACGCTGGCCACGTGGCGAGGGTCGAGGTGGGGATACCGGGTCGACAGTCGTTCGGTGATCTGCGCGACGCTCGCCCGTTCGTCGATCTCGTTCGTCATGGTGCACCTTCCCGAGAGGTCCGACGGGGTCAGCCTACGAGAGCGCGCGCGTCTACGGAAGATCCGGCGAGAACGCGAAGAGGCCGCTCCCGGAATTCTCCGGAAACGGCCTCTCTGGCTTTCGCCGTGGTTGCGGGGACAGGATTTGAACCTGCGACCTCTGGGTTATGAGCCCAGCGAGCTACCGAGCTGCTCCACCCCGCGGCACAAGGAATGAGCCTAGCACGCTCCCGGAGGGCCGTCGAATCCGGGCCGGTCACCCGGGCGCGTCGCCGCGGTTGGCGCGGCGACGCCGACGCGGGAGGATGGGCGGGTGACCTCTCCTGCGCTGACCGTCGCCGTCGCCCAGTTCACACCCACCGAGGTGCTTGCGGCCAACCGCGAAGCGGTCGCAGCGCTCGTCGCGCGGGCCGCGGCATCCCGTGCCCGTCTCGTGGTGTTCCCCGAGTACGCGAGCTATTTCGTCGACCCGTTCGATGAGCGCCTCGCCGCCCACGCGGAACCCCTCGACGGCCCGTTCGTCACCCACCTGCAGGCCCTCGCGCAGCAGCACGACGTGGTCGTCGTCGCGGGACTCGTCGAGTCGGCGCCTGTCTCCGGCAAGGTGCGCAACACCGTCGTGGCGGTCGCCGCCGACGGCGTGCGCGCGGTCTATCGCAAGCAGCACCTCTACGACGCGTTCGGGCAGCGTGAGTCCGACTGGATCGAGCCCGGTGCGCTCGACGCTCCCCAGACCCTCGAGGTCGATGGCGTGCGCGTCGGGCTCATCACCTGCTACGACCTGCGGTTCCCCGAGTCGACCCGTGTCGTCGTCGACGCCGGCGCCGATCTCGTGCTCGTTCCCGCCGAGTGGGTGCGCGGTCCGTTGAAGGAAGACCAGTGGATGACGCTGCTGCGCGCCCGCGCGATCGAGAACACGGTGTTCGTTGCCGCCGCCGACCACACCCCGCCGATCGGCGTGGGGCACTCGGCGATCATCGACCCGACCGGAGTCGTGCGCGCGTCGATCGGCACGACCACCGGGCTCGCGCTCGCGGACGTCTCGCTCGATGACGTCGAGCGGGTTCGTCGCGTGAACCCCGCCCTGCAGCTGCGTCGATACACGGTCGTGCCGCGCGAGATCTGACGGGATCGAGCACGGCCCACCGGCTTCGGTGCGACCGGATCAGCGCAGCTCGGCGAGGCGGGCCGCGGCATCCGCGAGCACCTCGGTGCGTTTGCAGGCCGCGAAGCGCACCAGGGTGGCGTACTCGGTTCGCGCCGCGTCGCTGACGAACGCCGTCAGGGGGATCGCGACGACGCCCGCGCGCGCCGGAAGCTCGCGGCAGAACGCCGCCGCATCGGTCGCGCCCAGGGGAGTGGCATCCGCCACGACGAAGTACGAGCCTCGCGAGGGGGCGACGTCGAAGCCGGCGGTCCGCAGGCCATCCTGCAGCAGGTCGCGCTTGTGCTCGAGGGTCGTCGCGATGCCGGTGAAGAAACTGTCGGGCAGCCGCAGCGCGGTCGCGACGGCGGGCTGGAACGGCGCGCCGTTCACGTAGGTGAGGAACTGCTTGACCGCCAGCACGGCGTCGACCAGCGCGGCCGGCCCGGTGACCCAGCCGATCTTCCACCCGGTCACCGAGAACGTCTTCGCGGCCGACGAGATCGTCAGCGTGCGCTCCCACGCGCCCGGGAGGGTCGCGAGGGGGCGGTGACGGTGACCGTCGAAGGTGAGGTGTTCGTACACCTCGTCGCCGACGATGATCGCGTCGTGCTCGATCGCGAGGCGCACCAGCTCGGCACGCACCTCGTCGTCGAAGACGGCCCCCGTGGGGTTGTGCGGGTCGTTCACGAGGATGACTCGGGTGCGGTCTGTCACCGCATCGCGCAGCCGGTCGAGGTCGGGTCGGAAATCGGGCCAGGCGAGGGGGACCGTCACGAGACGGGCTCCCGCGAGGGCCACGCAGGCCGCATAGGAGTCGTAGTACGGCTCGAAGACGACCACCTCGTCGTCGGGGGAGTCGATCAGCGCCAGCAGTGTCGACGACAGCGCCTCGGTGGCGCCCGCGGTGATCAGCACGTGACGGTCGGGGTCGAGGTCCAGGCCGTAGAAGCGACGCTGATGCTCGGCCACGGCGAGCCGCAGATCGGGGATGCCGCGCCCCGGCGGGTACTGATTGACACCGTTCGCGATCGCCGCCCGGGCGGCCTCGAGGATCTCGGCCGGTCCGTCTTCGTCCGGGAAGCCCTGACCGAGGTTGATCGCGCCGGTCTGCTGGGCCAGCGCCGACATCTCGGCGAAGATCGTCGGAATCGGCACCCCGTCATCGGTCAGCAGGCCCGCACCGCGGGCGGCTCGACGCCAAGCGCCGGGAATGTCGTGCACCCGCCACACGCTACTGGAGGGGAGCGCATAGGACCGTTTCACGTCTGTCATAGAAAACGCACAGAGTCGCTGTGCAGGGTGGTCCCAGAGCACAGAAGGAGCAGTCATGAGCGACACCGAGGGCACCCGCCCCGAGCAGTCCGACGCCGAGGCGGCAGCCGCGGCACCGATTCCCCCCACCCCGAGCCCTGCGCCGGAGCCGGCCGTCGACACCGCCGCCGCACGGCCCCCGCTTCCTGAGATCTCCGCGGCCGAGGCCGCCTCGGCGACGGCGCCGACCGTTCCGGTCGCCCCGGCGACGGGTGAGTCGTTCGGCCCGGCCGCGACCGGCCCGACCGCTCCCCTCTGGGGCACCCCCGCTGCTCCTGCGCCGAAGAAGAAGTCCGGCGCGACGCGCGCGGTCGGTCTCCTCGTCGCCGCGGCGATCGTCGGCGGTGCCGCCGGCCTCGGCGGTGCGGCTGCCGGTATGACGCTGTGGAGCCCGAAGGGCACGACGTCCGCGGCATCCGGCCCGACGACGGTCACCGTGAACGACACCAGCTCCGTCAACCAGACCACGGCAGTCGCCGCGAAGGTGGTGCCGAGCGTCGTCACGATCAGTGCCGAGTCGGGCCAGTCCGCCGGAACCGGTTCGGGTGTCATCCTGACCGCCGACGGGTACGTCGTGACCAACACCCACGTCGTCACCCTCGACGGCGCAACTGCCAACGCCACGCTCAAGGTCACCACCTCCGACGGTCACATCTACGACGCGACGGTCGTCGGCACCGACCCGACCTACGATCTGGCCGTCATCAAGCTGACGGGCGCGTCGGGGCTGACCCCGATCACCTTCGGCGACTCGTCGAAGCTCAACGTCGGCGACCAGACGATCGCCGTCGGCGCGCCCCTTGGCCTGTCGAACACCGTGACCAACGGCATCGTCAGCGCTCTGAACCGTTCGATCGAGATCGCGTCGTCCGCTCCCAGCAGCTCCGGCAGCTCGGGCGGCGACACGCAGCAGGGCCAGCAGTCGCCGTTCCAGTTCGACTTCGGACAGGGCCAGACGCAGACCTCCACGACCTCGACGATCAAGATCTCGGTGATCCAGACGGATGCCGCCATCAACCCCGGCAACTCCGGTGGCGCGCTGGTCGACTCCTCAGGTCAGCTGATCGGCATCAACGTCGCGATCGCGGGCACCGGCTCGTCGACGTCGGGGACCCAGTCGGGCAACATCGGCGTCGGCTTCTCGATTCCGTCGGACATCGTCAAGCGCATCACCGACGAGCTGATCCAGAACGGCAAGGCCACGCACGGTCTGCTCGGTGCGTCGGTGCAGGACTCGGCGAACGTCACCGGCGCGACGATCTCAGGCGCCTATGTCGCCGACGTCACCTCGGGCGGCCCGGCGGCCGCCGCGGGTCTGCAGAAGGGCGACATCATCACCGAGTTCAACGGCCAGCCCGTGACCGGTGCCGTCGACCTGACCGCCGAGGTGCGTGCGCTTGCTGCGGGCGCGAAGGCCTCGCTGACCTATGTGCGCGACGGCGCATCGCACACGGTCGACGTCACGCTCGGCTCGCTCAGCTGACGAACGGATGCCGCACAGCGGGCGTCGACCTCAGGGTCGGCGCCCGCTGTCGTCGTCGGGGGCGGGGTTCTCGCGGATGCGCAGCTCGCGGCGGGGGCGCAGCCGCTCGGTCGCCTTCGACACCCCGCGCACCGCGCTGCCGGTGATCGCCGCGGCGCCGCCGGCGGCACGGCCGAGCGCGCCGCCGACGATGTGCTCGGTACGCCGGGCGCCCGCCCGCGGTTCGAGCTCGACGGGCAGCATCGCCGGGGGCGCGCCGAAGGCCTTCCGTGAGGTCGTCACGACCCGGCGGCCGAGCAGATGGTTGCCCGTGCCCCCGATCGCGGCGCCGATGCCGAAGGGGAGTGCCTTCCCGATGATCGAGGCGCCGCCGCGGGTCGCGAAATGACGCACGAAGGTCGACTTGAGGGTGTCGACCACAGGACCCAGGGCGCCGCGGGGGATCGTGCGGGTGACGAGGTCACCCCAGTAGCCGGCGCGGTTCTGACCGCGTCCGGTGGCCTCACCGGCCAGCTGTGACACGAGGGCGACGCCCTCCTGTCCGAGCATGAGGGTCAGCACCAGCGCCCGAGCCCGGTCGGGGTCGTCGATCGCGACGCCGTGCACCTCGGCGATCGACTGTGCGAACAGGGTCGTCGTCTCGAGGAACCCCACGGTCTCGACACCGCTCAGGGCGAGTGTCACTCCGGTCCCGATCCCCGGCACGACGGCAGTCGCACCCACCGCAGCGCCGCCGGTCGTGATGGCGGTGAGGTAGCGACGCTCGAGCACGCGAACGATCTCTGCCGGTGAGGCATCCGGATGCCGCAGCCGCACGCTGCGCAGGTGTGCGAGCACGACCGGCCGCTGCAGGGAGAGCACCCGATCGAGGGCCCGGATCGAGAGCGGATGCTCCGGCGACCCCTCGGGCGGCAGACCTCCCGCCCACGGCGCGTCGTCCGGGAGCGAGTGGATGCGGTGCACCTTCTTCGCCACGCGGCGATCCTATGCGCCCGCCCTGACAGTGCGCTCCGGGCTGGGGATCACCGGTCCGAGCGGGCGTCCCCGCGGCTACACTGGCAACCCATGAGCACCCCACTCGACGCGCCCGACCATGGGGGTCTGGCCACCCTCGACCGAGAGCTCGAAGAGCTCATCCGCGAGGAGAACATCGAGCCCGGTGACCATGAGCGCTTCTCCCACTACGTGAAGAAGGAGAAGATCCTCGAGTCCGCGCTCACCGGCAAGCCGGTGCGCGCGCTGTGCGGCAAGAAGTGGACGCCGGGGCGCGACCCCGAGAAGTTTCCCGTGTGCCCCACTTGCAAGGAGATCTACGAGTCGCTCAAGGCGTGAGCGCGGCATCCGCCCCGCTCATCACCCGGCGGCGTAGACCGTCGGGATCGCGGGGTCCGATCGGCTGAGACCGAGGGCCCGCGACGGCAGCTCGGCGCGAGCCGCGATGTGGTGGGCGCGTGCGGCGGACACGCCCTCTGACCCCTCGAACGCGGTGTCGATGTCGCCGTGATCGACGAGCACCGTCTGGAGTGCCCGGGCGTCGGGGTGGTCGCTGCCGTGCGGGGTGTCGAAGCCGTCCGCCACCCGGATGAGCTCGGATGTCGCCACCCCGCCCGAGAGCGTCCGGAAGGCGCTCTTGCGGCCACCCGTCGTCGCCTTCTCGGCCGACGCCTTCGCCACGGGGATCCAGGTGCCGGCGGAATCCTGCCGCGCGACGAGCTTGTAGACCATCTGCGCCGTGGGGCTCCCGGAGCCGGTCACGAGCGACGTGCCGACCCCGTACGCGTCGACGGGGGAGGCGGCGAGAGCCGCGAGGGCGTACTCGTCGAGATCGCTCGTCACGGTGATGCGGGTGCGCGGCGCACCGAGGGCGTCGAGTCGGTCGCGCACGTGCGCGGCGACGACCGGCAGATCGCCCGAGTCGATGCGCACCCCGCCGAGCCCGGGGCCGGCGACCCGCACCGCAGTCTCGACCCCGCGGTCGATGTCGTAGGTGTCGATGAGCAGGGTCGTGTCGACGCCGAGCGCCGCGATCTGCGCGCGGAAGGCGTCCTCCTCGGTGTCGTGCAGCAGCGTCCAAGCGTGCGCCGCCGTTCCCATCGTGGGGATGCCGAACCGGCGCCCCGCCTCGAGGTTGCTGGTCGCCCCGAATCCCGCGATGAACGCGGCGCGCGCGGCCGCGATCGCCGCCTGCTCGCTCGTTCGACGCGAACCCATCTCGGCGAGGGGTCGCGATCCGGCCGCGATCGACATGCGCGCGGCGGCCGTCGCCACCGCCGAGTCGTGATTGAGCACGCTGAGGGCGAGCGTCTCGAGGATGACCGCCTCGGCGAACGTTCCCTCGACGGTGAGCACGGGCGAGCCCGGGAAGTAGAGCTCGCCCTCGCGGTAGCCCGTGATGGTGCCGGTGAACCGGTACTGCTCGAGGAGACGGAGGGTGGCGGCATCCACCACTCTCTCGTCGCGCAGGAACCGCAGCTCGTCCTCGCCGAAGCGGAAGTCGCGCAGCAGGCTGAGAAGGCGGCCCGTGCCGGCGACGACACCGAAGCGCCGACCGCCCGGCAGGCGCCGGCCGAACAGTTCGAACACGCAGCGGCGGTTCGCCGTGCCGTCGCGCACTGCGGCGTCGAGCATGGTGAGTTCGTACCGGTCGGTCAGCAGAGCCGTGCTCTCGGGCATGGCTCCAGCGTAGGGGCGCGCCGCACGCGGGTAGGCTCGGTGATCGTGAACAGCGCGCCGATCGGGATCTTCGACTCCGGGGTCGGCGGTCTCACCGTCGCCCGGGCGATCTCGCAGCAGCTGCCGGCCGAATCGCTGCTCTACGTCGGCGACACCGCCCACTCGCCGTACGGCCCGAAGCCGATCGCCGACGTGCGGCGCTACTCGCTCGAGGTGCTCGACACCCTCGTCGAGCAGGGCGTGAAGATGCTCGTGATCGCCTGCAACACGGCGTCGTCGGCGATGCTGCGCGACGCGCGCGAACGCTACGACGTGCCGGTCGTCGAGGTCATCGGCCCCGCCGTGCGCACCGCCGTCGCGACGAGCCGGTCGGGCCGTATCGGCGTCATCGGCACGCTCGGCACCATCTCGTCGGGCGCCTACCAGGACATGCTGCAGATCGCGCCCGGCGTCGAGGTCTTCACGCAGGCGTGCCCGCTGTTCGTCGAGTTCGTCGAGCGGGGCGTCACCGGCTCGCCCGAGGTGCTGCGCGCCGCCGAGGAGTACCTCGCGCCGCTGCGGGAGGCGGGGGTTGACACCCTCGTGCTCGGCTGCACCCACTACCCGTTCCTCGAGGGCGCGATCAGCTATGTGATGGGCCCGGACGTGAGCCTCGTCTCGAGCGACACCGAGACCGCGAAGGACGTCTACCGCGAACTGGTCTCCCGCGACCTGCTCGCACCGGCGGATGCCGCACCCCACCACGTCTACGAGGCGACGGGAACGTCCGCCGACGACTTCATCCGGCTCGCCCATCGACTGATGGGCCGCGAGGTGCGCAGCGTGCAGCTCGTGCAGACCGGAGTCATCGACCTGCCGCGGAGGGCCGCGGCATCCGAGGAGGCCATCTCATGACCGACATCGTCCGCGCCGACGGCCGCGCCGTCGACCAGCTGCGTCCCGTGACCATCGAACGCGGGTGGAGCGCCCAGGCCGAGGGCTCCGCGCTCATCTCGTTCGGCAACACCAAGGTGCTGTGCACGGCGTCGTTCACGAACGGCGTGCCGCGCTGGCTGACCGGCAAGGGCAAGGGGTGGGTGACCGCCGAGTACGCGATGCTTCCGCGCGCCACCAACCAGCGCAACGACCGCGAGAGCGTGAAGGGCAAGATCGGCGGTCGCACGCACGAGATCTCCCGGCTCATCGGTCGCGCGCTGCGTGCCGTCGTCGACACGAAGGCGCTCGGGGAGAACACGATCGTCATCGACTGCGACGTGCTGCAGGCCGACGGCGGAACCCGTACGGCGGCGATCACCGGCGCCTACGTCGCCCTCGCCGACGCGATCGCGTGGGGGCGCGAGAAGAAGTTCATCGGCCAGAAGTCGCAGGTGCTCATCGACTCGGTCTCGGCCGTGTCCGTCGGCATCATCGATGGTGAGCCGATGCTCGACCTCGCGTACGTCGAGGACGTGCGCGCCGAGACCGACATGAACGTCGTCGTCACCGGCCGTGGGCTCTTCGTCGAGGTGCAGGGCACCGCCGAGGGCGCGCCGTTCGACAAGCGCGAACTCGACCGCCTGCTCGAACTGGGAGTCGCCGGTGCCGCGTCGCTGCGGGACGCCCAGACCGCTGCGCTCGAGGGCTGAGCGGATGCCGCAGCGCATCGTGCTGGCCACGCACAACGCCCACAAGGTCGAGGAGTTCGCGGCCATCGTCGCCGCGACCCGGCCCGACCTCGAGGTCGTCGGCTACGACGGGCCCGAACCGGTCGAGGACGGCGTCACATTCGCGCAGAATGCGCTGATCAAGGCGCGGGCCGCCGCCGCCCACACCGGCCTCGCCGCCCTCGCCGACGACTCGGGCATCTGCGTCGACGTGCTCGGCGGCTCGCCGGGCGTGTTCTCGGCCTACTGGGCCGGCCACCGCAAAGACGGCCGCGCGAACCTCGAACTGCTGCTCGACCAGCTCTCCGACGTCCCCGACCCGCACCGCGGCGCCCAGTTCGTCTCGACGATCGCGCTCGTCGTGCCCGGCGGCGACGAGCACGTCGTCGAGGGCGTGTGGCCCGGGCGCCTCGCGCTGGCGGCCTCGGGCGACGGGGGCTTCGGCTACGACCCGATCTTCATCCCCGAGGGTCAGGATCTCGCGGCCGAGCGCACCGTCGGCGAGTGGAGTGCGGCGGAGAAGAACGCGGCATCCCATCGCGCGCGCGCCTTCGTCGCGCTCGCGCCGCTGCTCAGCGCGCTCTGACGCGGGGGCGCGGCGGCCGGGCGGCCTGCGGCCGCGCGTGGGCGACCGCATCTCCGGAGATCCGCGCCTGACCGCGCGTCGCCGACGGCAGAGGAGCCGGTTCTCCGGAGTGGGCGCACGCCGCCGGGCGACCCTGAGAATCGGTCTCGTTCCCGACTAGCGCGAGGACGCGGCATCCGGCACCTCCCGGTTCTACCGTGGAGTCATGCACGATCACGCGCACGGAGCCGGGGGGCTCCGCGGGGGAAGCAATCGCCGGCTGCTGGCGATCTCGTTGTCGATCACCTCGGTGGTCTTCGTCGTCCAGGTCGTGGGGGCGATCCTCACCGGGTCGCTCGCGCTGCTGGCCGACTCGGCCCACATGCTGACGGATGCCGCGGCCCTCGTCGTCGCGCTCATCGCGAGCGCCGTGGCGGCCCGGCCGGCGAACGAGCGGCGCACGTTCGGCTACCAGCGCGCCGAGGTGTTCGGTGCCCTCATCAACGGCGTCATCCTGATCGGCTTGAGCGTCTGGATCGTCGTCGAGGCGATCACCCGTCTCGTCTCCAACGAGGACGCCCACGTGCTCGCCGGCCCCATGCTCGTCGTCGCGATCGTGGGCCTTCTCGCGAACGCGACCGCGATGTGGCTTCTCAGCGCCGCCCAGCGTCACAGCCTGAATGTGCGCGGCGCCTACATCGAGGTGATGGGTGACCTGCTGGGCTCCGCGGCGGTGATCATCGCGGCGGTCGTGATCCTCGTGACGGGGTTCGGTCAGGCTGACGCGATCGCGTCGCTCGCGATCGCCGCCCTGATGATCCCGCGCGCGATCGGGCTGCTGCGCGAGGTGTTCTCCGTGCTCGCCGAGTCGGCACCGGCCGGCATGCAGGTCGAGAAGATCCGCGATCACATCCTGCAGACGCACGGCGTCGTCGCGGTGCACGACGTGCACGTGTGGCAGCTGACGCGGGGAGCCCCGGTCTTCTCAGCCCATGTCGTCGTGACCGACGAGTGCTTCGCGAGCGGGGAGGCCGGCGGCATCCTGAGCCGTCTGCAGACGTGCCTCGCCGACCACTTCGACGTCGAGCACTCGACGTTCCAGCTGGAGCCCGCCGGGCACGTCGAGCACGACGCCCACGTCTGACGCTGCGCTGATCAGGCCTCGCCGGCGGATGCCGCGGCATCCCGCGCGATGCGCGCCTTCTTCGCCTTCTGACGCTCGCGCAGGTAGTGGTAGCCGGTGACGAGCACCGTCAGCACCACGACACCCA
The DNA here is from genome assembly GCF_001897265.1 of Microbacterium sp. 71-23. Taxonomy (NCBI): domain Bacteria; kingdom Bacillati; phylum Actinomycetota; class Actinomycetes; order Micrococcales; family Microbacteriaceae; genus Microbacterium; species Microbacterium sp. 71-23. The sequence continues at coordinate 39,856 of NZ_MKSL01000036.1, read as the reverse complement.
CGAGGATCAGGTCGATGTAGTTGACGACGAAATGACGGATCCACGGCACGTACGCGATCACGTAGCCGAGCATCGTCATGCCGAAGCCCCAGAGCAGCGCGCCGATCAGGTTGTAGAGCGAGTAGCGCTTCCACGGCATGTGGCCGACGCCGGCGGCGACCGGCGCGAAGGTGCGCACGATCGGCACGAAGCGGGCGAGGATGACGGTGAGCCCGCCGAAGCGCTCGAAGAACGCGTTCGTGCGATCGACGTTGTGTTTGCTGAAGAGCCCGGATTCCTTGCGTTCGAAGATCGCCGGCCCGGCTTTGTGTCCGATGAGGTAGCCGACTTCACCGCCGATGAACGCCGAGAGGGCGATGAGCAGGGACACCACCCAGATGTTGAGCCCGAAGATGTCGTGGGTGTTGGTGAGCACACCCGCGATGATCAGCAGGGTGTCGCCGGGCAGCAGGAACCCGACGAGCAGGCCCGTCTCGGCGAACACGATGAAGCAGACGACGGCGAGAGCCCACGGACCTGCCTGGTTGATGATGTGGACAGGGTCGAGCCAGGGGATGAGCGCTGCGTGGTGCACGGGAAACCCGATCTAGACAGGGGACCTGCCGACGACAACGGCCGCCGGTCGTGCGGAAGGTGGGACTTGAACCCACACGCCCTCAGGCACAGGAACCTAAATCCTGCGTGTCTGCCAATTTCACCACTCCCGCGAGTGCGATCAGTCTAGTGAGAGGCATCGTCGCGGAAGCGGCGATGGCCGACGGTTCCCGGCGGTCTCGCGGCTAGCCGTCACGGGTGTCGTTCGTGGCTGGCGCGATCGGGTGCGGGCTGGGTCCGCGATGCGGCACGCGTGCCTGCCTGGTCTCCTCCCCACGAGGGCGACTGTGGAGAGCGCTCCGCGCGCAGGCGGCGCTCGTTGCCAGGATGCGTCGCATGAACCCGCCTCCGATCGCGACGCCGCCCACCGGCCGCGCCGTCGTGGTCGAGCGGGTGCGTGAGCGGCTGCGCTCCGAGCGCACCGACGCGTCGCGGCATCCGGAGATCGTCGCCGACGTCGTGCGCGCCGAAGTGCGGCGCTTCAACGATCAGGCGCTCGCGCGCGGCGCGGCTCCGCTCGACGACGAGCACGCCGCGGTGCGTGCCGTGCTCGCCGCGGTGAGCGGATTCGGGGTGCTGCAGACCTATGTCGATGACCCGACGGTCGAGGAGATCTGGATCAACGCGCCCGACCGCGTCTTCATCGCGCGCGGAGGTCGCAGCGAGCGTGTCGCGCTGACGCTCACCGATGAGGGGGTGCGTGACCTCGTCGAGCGGATGCTGCACACCACCGGCCGCCGCGTCGACCTCAGTCAGCCGTTCGTCGACGCGTCGTTGCCCGACGGCAGCCGTCTGCACGTCGTGATCCCCGATACTGGTAGCGCCGATTGTTGTTGAGTCGCGAATTGACCAGATGTCGGCTGGCTTCCGGGTGGTGGCTGGCCACCGGCCGATCCGTGATTGATCAGCGCATACTGTATAGTTCAGTGCATGCTGACCATTGCTTCACGCCTCGATGTCATGAACCGGCTCGGCCGGGCCATGGCAGACCCGACGCGTTCCCGGATCCTGATGTCCCTGCTCGATGGCCCGAGTTACCCGGCTGTGCTCTCGCGCGAGCTGGAGCTGACGCGCTCGAACGTGTCGAACCATCTCACGTGCTTGCGTGACTGCGGGATCGTGGTCGGCGAACCGGAGGGTCGTCAGACCCGTTACGAGATCGCCGACCCGCACCTCGCCGCCGCGCTTGTCGCGTTGGTGGATGTCACCTTGGCTGTCGACGAGCACGCTCCGTGCGTGGACTCGGCGTGCACGGTGCCGGGGTGCTGCGGAGCGGGGGCTGACGCGTGAGCGCGGCGTGCGGCTGCGAGCATGAGCCTGCCGCCACGGCGGGCGAGGAACACGAGGAGGCCGAGCGGCCCTGGTGGAGGGACCGGAGGGTCATGGTGCCGGTGTTCTCCGGTGTCGCGTTCCTGGCCGGTCTGGTCTTTGAGTGGTCCGGCCTCGCGATCCCGGCGCTGGTGCTGTTCTGGATCGGTCTCCTGCTGGGTGCGTCGACGTTCACGCCCGGTGCGATCCGGAAGCTGTTCAAGGGCAAGCTCGGCATCGGACTCCTGATGACGATCAGCGCTGTCGGCGCGGTGATCCTCGGCTACGTGGAGGAAGCCGCAGCGCTGGCGTTCCTGTATTCGATTGCTGAGGCCCTGGAGGACAAGGCGATGGACAGGGCCCGCGGGGGTCTGCGGGCGTTGCTGAAGCTCGTTCCGGAGACCGCGACCGTGCTGCGCGACGGCGGGTCCGTGGAGGTGCAGGCGAAGGAGCTGACGGTCGGCCAGGTCATGGTCGTTCGTCCGGGCGAGCGGATCGCGACCGACGGGATCGTTCGTGCGGGGCGTTCCAGCCTGGACACGTCGGCGATCACCGGGGAATCGATCCCGGTCGAGGTCGGGCCCGGGGATGCGGTGTCGGCCGGCGCGATCAACAGCTCCGGCGCGCTGGAGGTCGAGACGACGGCGGCGGGCACAGACAACTCGCTCACGACCATCGTCGAGTTGGTGGAGCAGGCGCAGACGGAGAAGGGCGAGCGGGCGCGTCTCGCGGACCGGATCGCGCGCCCGCTGGTGCCGGGCGTGCTGATTCTCGCTGCGCTGGTTGCGCTGATCGGGTCGCTGCTGGGCGACCCGGAGGTGTGGATCACCCGCGCGCTCGTCGTGCTGGTCGCCGCCTCTCCCTGCGCGCTGGCGATCTCGGTGCCGCTGACGGTCGTGGCCGCGATCGGCGCGGCGAGCAAGTTCGGCGTGATCATCAAGTCGGGTGCGGTGTTCGAGCGGTTCGGTGCTGTCCGGCACGTCGCTGTCGACAAGACCGGCACCCTGACCCGCAACGAGCCGACGGTTACCGCCGTCCTTACCGCCGACGGCGTGACCGAGACGCAGGCGTTCGCCTGGGCGGCAGCGCTGGAACAGCACAGCACGCATCCTCTCGCTGCGGCGATCACCGCGGCAGCGCCGGGTGTTCCGGCGGCTGCCGGCGTGACCGAGCAGGCGGGGCACGGCATCGAAGGCACCGTCGACGGGGCGAGGATCATAGTCGGCAGCCCCCGCTGGCTTGACGCCGCTGGGCTCGGCGACCGGGTGGCGGTTCTCGAGGAGAAAGGGATGACTGTCGTGATCGTGCACCGTGACGGGGCACCTGTTGCCGCGATCGGCGTCCGTGACGAACTGCGACCAGAAGTCCCCGAAGTCGTCCGCACCCTCGCGGATCAGGGCATCGAGGTGACCATGCTCACCGGCGACAACGCCCGCACCGCTCGTGCACTGGCTGCGCAGGCCGGGATCAATGACGTGCGCGCGGAACTGCGTCCTGAGGACAAGGCGACCGCGATCGGCGAGCTGTCGAAGGCGGGATCGGTCGCGATGATCGGCGACGGCATCAACGACGCTCCGGCCCTCGCGGCCGCCGACATCGGCATCGCGATGGGCGCGACCGGCTCCGATGCCGCGATCGAGTCCGCCGACGTCGCCTTCACCGGCCACGACCTGCGCCTCATCCCGCGGGCGTTCGACCACGCCCGCCGGGGACGGCGGATCATCAACCAGAACATCATCCTGTCGCTGCTGATCATCACCGCGCTGCTCCCGCTCGCCCTGTTCGGGGTCCTGGGTCTCGCCGCCGTCGTCCTTGTCCACGAGATCGCCGAGGTCATCGTGATCCTCAACGGGCTGCGCGCCGCCCGCACCCGCACCCCACGGTTGGAGAGCTGATGCTCGCGACCATCGGCTCCGCGATCGGTCTGTTCGCGGCGACCAACATCGACGACATCGTCGTGCTCACCGTTCTCTTCCTCGCCTCCCGGCGCGGGAGCCCACGACCCTGGCAGATCGTCGCGGGCCAGTACCTCGGGTTCATCACCCTGGTCGTGATCAGCGTGGTCGCCGCCCTCGGCTTGACGATCGTCCCGGACGAATGGGTCGGGTTCCTCGGCCTGATCCCGCTCGGCATCGGCATCTGGACCCTCGTGCGCGGCCTGCGCCGCAACGGAGACGACGATGACGACGACCACAAGATCACTGCGGTCGGGCTGTGGGGCGTAGCGGGGATCACCATCGCCAACGGGGCGGACAACATCTCCCTCTACACGCCGATCTTCCGCACCAGCACCCCCGGCGACGTCGCGATCATGATCGTCGTGTTCCTGATCCTCGTCGCCGTCTGGTGCGCCGCTGGCCGACTGATCGGGACCCACAAGGCCGTCACGGAGACGCTCGAGCGCGTCGAGCACTGGCTCGTTCCCGTCGTCTTCATCGGCCTGGGCCTGTTCATCCTGATCGAATCCGGCGTCATTGTCCGCCTCTTCGAGGTCCTCGCATGACCCCGGACGCGAAAACTGACGTTGAGCGGGCGTCGGAAGAGCAGTCGCAGAGAGGGCGCTGGCGGCTCACGGCCTGGGCGCTGCTGATCGCCGTCCTCGTCGTCCTGGTCGACCAGGGGACGAAGGCGTGGGCCGAGGCCGCCTTGTCGGAGCACGAGCGGATCCCGTTGGTCGGCGACCTGCTGGGCCTGCAGCTCGCGTACAACCCCGGAGCGGCGTTCTCCTTCGGCGAGGGCTCCACCTGGGTGTTCGCTCTCATCGCCGTCGCGGCCACCGTCACTGCGATCGTATTCGCGTTCCGCGTCCGACGCCCTGGGTGGGCGATCGTCATCGGCGCGCTCGGCGGGGCCGCCGCCTCGCACGCCGGCGACAGGCTCTTCCGTGCCCCAGGATTCGCTCGGGGGCACGTCGTGGACTTCCTCGCCTATGGCAACTGGTTCATCGGGAACGTCGCCGACATCGTGATCGTCACCGCCGCGATCGCCGGAGCGCTGTTGATGATCCGCGGCACCGAGAACTGAGAGGACCTTCATGGAGATCACACTGCAGTACTTCGACGGCTGCCCGAACTGGGAGGTGCTCGATCACCGGCTTGCTCAGGTCGTCGAGGGTCGAGCGGATGTCCGCGTCGCCCATCAGCGAGTCGAGACCGCCGAGGACGCCGCCCGCCTCGGGTTTCACGGGTCTCCGACCGTCCTCGTCAACGGCGTGGACCCCTTCGCGGAGGAGGGTGCGCCGGTGGGGCTCGCCTGTCGAGTGTTCCGCACCCCTGCCGGGCTGGCAGGGTCACCGACCGTCGATCAGCTGCGCGAAGCGATTTCCGGCCCCGGCTCGGACGTGTGATGCTCGTTCAGGCGTGGGTGGAACGAAGCGCCGGGTAGTCGGACCATTCACCGCCGGCGAGACGCGACCATGATGCAGCGGACGCCGTCGTGATGCCGAGGAGATCCGAGACGATCCGGGGATGCAATTGCCGGGTGAGCTCGATGAGCGCTGTCGTGCGGGCGCTCCCGGCAAGCAAACCTTCGGTGCGAAGACGGCGGCTCAGCGGGCCCGGGGTGAGGTGACGGCCGGGGTTCCTGCCGGGGAACAGCCATCCTTCTGGGTGGTGCTGGGCAGCATCGACAAGTTCGACGATGGCGTCGCCGAGGATCTCGGGGAGCTCGATCGGCTCGGCTCCGACGGTGAGTGTTACGGGCTGCGAGCTCGTATTGACCTGTGTCCGTGTGATCGTGACGATGCGGGTCAGTTGTATTCCGTAGAGCAGCACGAGGAGACCTGCGGCCCGGGTCTTCGGGTCCAGGTCAGGATCGGACAGGAACCTGCGGGCCATCTGCCAGCGGTGGTCGGAGGCGTAGTCTCGCCCTTCGAGGCGGTGGGCTCGGAATTCGACCCGAAGGGTGCTCAGCCGGTGCTTTCGGAGCCAGCGAGTGAACGGTGCCAGCGCGTCGCGTTGGCTGGGCGAACCGGTCAGATAGGCGTCGAGCCGGCGCTGCGGGAACGTCGCCGGTGTCTCCTGTTGCGCCCGGATCTCTCCAAGGAGCGCGGCACAGTACTTCAGCGCGGCTCGTTGCCTCTGGAAGCCGGCGGCGGGGCTGGATTGGCTGCGGGTTCGAGTGGACCGGAGGAGCTCCCAGGTGCAGTAGCGGCGGAGGATCAGCCGGTCCTCGGGGTGGTCGATGTCGTCGAGCCAGTCGTTGAGCCAGTGGTTGAAGCGTGTTGCTTCGACGTCGAGCGCCGGGAGCACTCCTGAGCGGACCAGAAGCGAGAGGAGGAACGCGACGGCCTGTCCTGACTGGGCTCGGGTAATGATCGCCTCGGCGGTGAGCGGCAGGGCTCCGTCCGCGAGCTCGCGGAGTACGCTCGCGCATTTACTCTTGTGCAGCCAGCGTTCCAGCGACGCCGCCTTGCTGTGATGCGTGAGCAGGTAGTCCGTAAGAGGGTGAAGATCCGTCCGAATCTCTCCCGTGTCGTCGGCGAGCAGCTGCTGGATCGCGATGGGCCTGCGGCACTCGACGCAGAGGTGATGCTTGCGGATCTCCTCGATCGAGCCGCAGCCAGGACAAGCCATCGTTACCGGCGCACCCGCGCAGTCAGCACAGACCTTCTGATCATTCATGAACCCGGTGAGGAACACCCTGCGCCCGCACTCGGGGCAGGGCTGGGGTCTGCGCATCGCGTAGTAGCAACGCGCGCAGACCCGTCGCCCGTCAAGGTGGGAGGCGACGCGGCCAGGCTCTCCGCAGAGACCGCAGGTCTTGATCGGTGCGGTGTAACAGGCCAGGCAGACAAGTTCCGGGCGGCGGACGATGATCGTCGCATGCTGACCGCACCGCGAGCAGTCGCCGAACGATCGAGGGTCGGCTCGCCAGCAGTCGCGGCAGAAGCGCTGCCCGTCGATCGTGCGCTGCACGGGTCGGACCCGGCCACAGGAAGCGCAGGAAACCGACCGGGCGTTCCGCTCGCATCGGGAGCAGTGCCGACCACCGTTCGGTGTCTTGTGTGGCAGACGGACCGCGCGGCCACACGACTCGCACGTCGGCAGGACGACCATGCCTGCTCCGTCGTCGACGAGCGCACGGGCCAGGTCCTGAACAGTCACCGGCACGTTCGCATGCCGCCCCTCGAGGACCCCCGGCTGCTTGATCAGCGCAAGCTCAAGAAGCCGCTGCGTCAGCGGCACCGGCGCGACTGAATGCACGATCTCGACGAGACGCTCGGGCGAGATCTCGGGAACAAGGGGGCGTACGAGGTCGACGACTTCCGCGACTCGCGGCTGCTGCGGAGGCTTCGCCACCGCGGCTACTTCGTCCGCGGCCGGCGGATCGTCGCGCGAACGGGGCGGAGATCGCCAATCGACCCGCGCGTCGCTTCTTCGCCCACGGCAACCGGGGCCGAGGCCTCCCGGCGAGTGATCGTCACGAGATCGTCGAGTGAACACTCCAGCGCATCGCACAGAGCAGCGAGGACGTCGAGACGCACCCGCTGGGGTGGCTGCGTCACCAGCCGATACACCTGCTCTCGGGACAGGTCGATGCCGCGGTCCTCGAGCAGAGGCTTCAGCTTGGAGGTCTGGAAGATCCCGCGCGAGGCCATCACACTGCGCAGATTCCATCCGGTATCGAGCTCAATGGTCATCAGCTTCTCCTTCGATGAGGGCCTTCAGGGCTTCGGCGAGCACCCGGTTCTTGTAGTCCGAACTGACAGAGGCGTAGATCGAGGTCGTCGACGCGTGCATGTGCCCGACCTGCTCCTGGACGAATCGATCGGCGTAGCCGAACTCCAGCAGGTGCGTCACATAGGAATGCCGGAGGCTGTGCAGCGTCAAATCCTTCGACAGGCCGGCCTCGTCCCGCAGCTCCGCGAATCTTCGGTCGAGATAACCGGCGGACAGACGCGTGCGGCGCTCGGTCACCCAGAGCGCGTCGAGGTCATCTCCGGGCGCGAAGCGCTCCCGGGCCTGCTCGAGCCATTGCTGCATGCCGGGCACCCACCAATCGAACTCCGGCACCAGCAGCACCGTGCGCCGTCGTGGTGCGCCGCCGCCCGCGGCCTTCGCCCACCGCACATGGATCGCACCAAAGCGCCCCCACTGGCGCATCTTCGCGTTGTGGTGCAGATCGACGGTATCGAGCATCACCGCCTCGGTGCGGCGCAGACCGAACGCGTACACCGTCTTCAGCAACTGGGCATCCCTCAGCGCGCCGAGCGCGCCCTTGCGGCCCGACGCCACGAGCAGCTCAACGCGGGCGTCGGCCGTGTCGAACAGGCGCTCCACCTCGTCATACGTGAACGGGCGACGCTTCCCATCGCCTTCGAACTCGAACCGGTGCGCCACTGTGTTCCACGGCAGACACACTTGCGAGGGGACGTCCCCGAACTCGCGATCGCAGATCTCCATCCAGTCGTACAACGGGTTCGTGAGGTAGTCACAGAACCCACGGATCGACCCATGATTGGCGCGCATCGTCGACAGCGTCCGAGTCCGGCCACCGGACTCCGCAGTGAACTCATCCACATCCGCCACCGTCCATTTCCACGGCGGCTTGTCCACGAAATCACGGAACCGGGTCACCGTCGCCGTCCGATTTCGGATCGTCTGATCACGAAGCCCCCGTGACAACTGCTGGTTCCGCCAGCCCTCGATCATCGCGTTGAAGACCTGCTCCTCAGGGTTCGCCAGCGCGACGTTCGAAGCTGAAGTGATCAGTCGAAGCGCCGCTGGAGAAGCCCCAAAGTCTTGCATTAGATGCAACAAAGTATGGGACAGTGCATCACCATGTCAACTCAGGACTCGGCATCCGCAAGATCGCGCTGTTATGGTCAGAGCAGTTCGGCACCGAACAAGACGAATAGGCGTCGTTTGCAAACGTGAACAGTTGCATTCACTGCAACACGCGATGGTTCATCACGCGGCGTCACTGGTCGGTGAACATCCGCAAGTTCCTTCCGTCCTTCGGCGGGCTCGGCGACCTCGTGGCGGCGGGCTCCCTCGACGCGCAGCGTGCCGACCTGCTGCACACGGCCATGCGGGCGGGACGCAGCATCCTTGTCTCCGGTGCCACCCATGCCGGGAATACCACATGGAGTATCTGACCTCAGTAAGTCCGTGGTGGAGAGCGACACCTAGGACGATTTCTGACCCTCGGCGTGTCGCGACCCGGATCTCGTGTGCGTTCGCGGTAAAAGTGGGATCTGGAGGATCAGATCGTGAGCACAACGCTAGCGGGAAGGATCGAACCGAGTTTCCTGTTTCAGGCCGGTTCGACGGACTTTGCTGCTGCCGTTGCGCAGGCTCGTGAGACTCCTGGTGCCGGCGTCGTGCTGACTGGCTCCGAGGTCGGCAGCTTGCGCGGACTGTCCGAGTCAGAGCCTGATCTTGTTCTCGTTGTCGACGACGGTAGTTGGCGTGATGCGATCGCGGATGTCGACCGCCCGCTGTCGAAGGTCGCCGACGACGGGTTGTTTGGCCTCAGTCTGGATGAGTACACCGCTGCGCTTGTCGACGCGGGAGCGACGGCGGTGCTGTCTCCGACGCGAGCGATCCGTCGCGAGGGGTGGCAGCGCACACTGGCGAGTCTGTTCATGGAGCTCGACAAGGCGACGCGTCCGGAGCTGATTCCCCATCTCCCGCTGCAGTCGTCCATCCTCGACGAGGACAATCTCGTTGCTCTGCGGCAGGCCCTTGATGAGTTTGGGCGCCCGGTCTCGATGACACTTCTTGGCGGCCGAGACTCGATGGTTCCTAATGGGCGGTTGGCGTCTCTTCGCCACCTCGTTGCTGATGGGTGGGTGCAGCGGCTGTTCGCGACGGAGCCACTCATCGCGGCCGACACGTTCGCTCACGGCGCCGCGTCGGTCGCGGTCGGAATCAACAGCGGCCTTCGGGTTCCGTCGATGCCAGGTGGCGGGGGCAGGCGCTCGCGTAACTTCGAGCTGGGTGTCTTTCATCGTCCGATCATGGAGATCTGCACGCCGACGGTGTTCGCGGAGATGTACGCGTCACGACCGGATGCGCCCTCATGCACAGAGTGCGGGGGACGTTCGTTGACGATCTATCGACAGCGGGAGTACGCAGAATTCGTCGAGCACAACCTTCATGCCTTCACCGATCACCACAACGAGGTCGCTGCGCTTGATCCGCAGCTCCGCCGCGGGTGGCTCGCACAGGAGCGGGCGTCTGCGTTGGCTGGGCACCCGCTGGCACTGGTTCGTGGAGCCGGGGGCCCGAACAGGACGCTCGTGCAGCTGGTCGAGCTTGACGGTCTGACACCCGAGTTCAGTGGTGCGGGAGCGCGCTGAGCCAGTGGTCGTAGGCTCGCTCGTGGAACGCCCACGTCGCCGGATCTAGATCGTTGTTGACGGGGATTGGCTCGACGAGTTGTTCGTGAACGGGCCCGGTGGTGATTACCAGGCCGACCCCGAGGGCGCTGGCTTCGAGCGCAAGCTCTCCAAGCCCCGTTCTCGGCCAGGGGGTGACGACGCTCACCGGGCTGACGGCCCGGAATATCACCGCGCGGTTGAACGCCGCTCGAGCATCGCGAGCATGAACTTCGACCTTGATCACACGCCCGGCTGGACGAGCCGGCAGTGCTGAGCTCAGATCTCCAACTGGAGCTAGCTCGTCCGCCTCAAGGTTGTGAAGAGCATCGTCAAGAAGATCTAGCCGGGTCACGGCTCCCATCCCGATGCTCGCTCTCCGCTGGTGCTCTGCCAGATCCGGGGCGAAGAACGCGTCACCAACCGCGCCGCTCAGGCGAGCGGCGCCAGCGAGACGGTCGAGCGTGGTCATCTGGGAGATAGGTGATCCCATGCTCTCCACCCTATCTCCAAATGGAGTAATCTGGACTTTCCAACACACCAATTGGAGTTAGCTTGGGTGCGATGTTCACGACGACCGGTTTGGCGAACCGGCTTGGCGTGAGTACTTCCACGGTTACGAACTGGACACAGCGATCCCGTGATCCGCTCGCATGCTCCGGCACTGGACGTGAGCGTCGGATCGATTGGGACGACTATGTCGCGTTCGCGAGCAAACACCCAGGTCTTCGTGGTGTCGCACGTCAGGCCGCGTCGGTGGCCGACGGTCAGAGGCCGGAACTCGCGTCGACGTTGCAGACGCTGGAACGCGTCTTGCAGCAGGTCGAGTCCGTGATTGAGGACGCTAAGCGTACCGGGGATGCTTCCAAGGGCTTGAGGCGACAGATTCGCCAGGTTGTTCGTAGCCTCGAGGGCGTCGGATAGCACCCCGACAGAGCATGCTCAGGTGGCGGCGTAACCGTCCAACGGCGAAATTCCTCGAGCTGTCTCGTGGGGTGGACACGTGCCGCCGTAGACGCAGTCCGGGTAAAACGCACAGACGACCGCCCGGCGAAAGGACAGACTCGCTCCCCACCGCTCCTGAAGGTCTGGCCCTGCGAGCGACAGGACTCTTGCCCTGCGGTGTGCGCTGAGAGCTCGGAAACCTTCGCAGAGAACGGTCGTCTGGGGGACCCGACGCTCGAGATACTCAGCATGATCGAGTTCCCCCGCGCCAAAATCTTCCGCGAGGAGAACGAGCCGACGACGAGCTTCCCGGACACTGCGGAGTATCTGATGCGCGCACGGCAGATGTCCGATCCGCTCCCTGTTCAAGAGGTTGAAGACCTCGGCCTCGACTTTGGCGTCCAAGAACTTGGCATCGAGGGTCGGTCCGCCGCATCGGACGGTCGCGGTGCGGCACGAGTATTCTCGGCGCCCGAGCCGGTTGACGCCGGAAACGAGGCGACCAGTGCATCGAGGGCAACAGACGATGCCTCCCAGAAGGCTCCGGGACGAGCGCGAGGCCGCGATGCCCGGCAGCAGCAACTGGGCTTCGACGAGCGCTGCCTCATCGGCAGTGATGATCGCGTCCCAGCGTCCTGGGGTTTGTGGCTCGCGCTCCGCCGTGAGGCGCCGCCGGTGCAGTCGGTCGCTGCCGAGAATCGACCGGATGGTGGTCGCGCCCCACCGGTCGCCGCCGATCGGCGTTCGGACTCCCGCTCGGGTGAGGTCTCTGGCGATGACAACGGGAGTTAGCCCAATCAGATAGTCATCCACGATACGACGGATGACCCTGCCCTCATGTGTGTCGAGGGAGCCATCGCGCCGGTATCCGTAGTGGCGTCCGCCGTGCAGTAGTCCGCGTTTGGCGCGTTGTTGTTGAGCGCGGGCTACTCGGGCGCCCTTGTGGGCGGATTCGTAGTGCGCAAATGCGACGAGCTGGCGGGCGAACAGGCGTCCTTCGTGCCGATTGAGGTCGAAGGACCCGCCCTGCACGGATTCCACGCGGATCGGGTTGGCATCGAGCAGGTCGAGGAGCTGCTCGAGCTCTCGCGGCTTGCGGTAGAGGCGATCGAGATGCCAGACGATCACGGTGGTGGTCGCTGACTCTTCGAGCTGCCGCAGCAGCTCTTGGTAGGCGGGGCGTGCTCGGTCTTGGTAGGCGGAGACGGCTTCGTCGGCGAACTCGATCATCCGCGCGTAGCCGAGCTCGTGAGCCAGCTCAACGCAGTCGGCTCGTTGTTGCCCGATGGAAGCGTGTTCGCTGGTCCGGTTGGCGGAGATCCGCAGATAGATCAGGGCAGTCGTGGTTCCGATGGGGCTCTCCGGGGTGAGCGCAGCGCGTACGTCAGCCTCCCCGCGCGAGCTCGCCGGATCTGATCTGACCTTCGGGTGCGTGGTTGGTTAGGGGCGGTAGGTGATGCGAACCCGGGACGTGTCGAAGCTGCGTCCCGGTCGGCCGGGAGCGATCCGGAGTTTGGCGATGAACGTCGTGATCACGGCGCGGCGGTCGGTGACATCGAGTGCATGCCACCAACTCTCGAGCGCTTCCCGGTTCCCGACGGGTGCCGCATACAGGCCGATCGCTCCCTCAGCAGCGACGAGGCGCCGCTCAACGTCGCGAAGCGCTGAGCTGGCGGCCTCGATCCCGATCTGGTGTTCACGGCGCGTGATGACGCGGTGCTGATAGTCCTGATCGAGTTGACCGATCCGAACATTGATGTTCGCGACCTGCCGCAGTAGTGCGTTCGTCGATGGCCCGTCTCTCCCGGCCGGAGGGTGGGCGAGGCGGCGCAGAACGCGGTCGGTGACGTAGTCGTCGAGGTGGGCGGTGTTGATACTCAGTCCACCCCGTTCAGGGCGGGAGGGGTCATTTTGACATGTGTACCGCCGGGTGTCGCTGGTGGGGGAGAGCTTTCCGGTGATGGTGAGTCCGGCGCCGCACTTCCCGCAGCTCGCGATCCCGCCTAACAGAGTCGGGCGTGCCGGTGTGGTGCGCCGGCGGGTGGGATCGGCGAAGATCGCCCGGATCTGCGCGGTCTCCTCCGGGGTGATGATCGCTTCCCAATCACCCGGACCGAGGATCTCCCGCCCGCCCGCGGGATCCGCGCGGGTATCGGGAGCATAGGCGCGTTTCCCGGAGATCCTGGCGGAGGACAGGATGCTGCGCACGGTGTACGGATGCCACAGCCCTGACGTGCCGGTGCCGGCGCGTAGGGGTGGGATTTCGGAGCGGTTGAGCCAGGCGGTGATGGAGCGGAGGGATTCGCCGGCGAGGAACCGGTCGGCCATCTGCCGGATCACCGCCGCCTGCTCGGGGATAAGGACCCCGCCGGGTCCGTATCCGTACCGGGCGGGGCCGTGCCAGACGCCTTGCTCGGCGAGGCGCTTGTTGGCTCGTTTGACGCGGTCGGACTTGTGTCCGGATTCGTACGCGGCGATCGCGACGAGCTGGCGGGCCATGAGGCGGCCCTCGGTGGTGTTCAGGTCGAACCCGCCACCACGCACGGCCTCGATCCGCATCGGGTGCTGCTCGACGAGGTCGATCAGGTCCTCGAGCTCACGGGGCTGCCGGTAAAGGCGGTCGACGTGCCAGACGATGATGTGCGTCACCCCGGCCCGCACCTGCGCGACGAGCGCGTCGTATCCGTTTCGTCGGCCCCCATCGAACGCGGACACGTCGTTGTCGATGAATACCTGCGGATCAGTGAACCCGAGCTTCGCGGCGTGGGCGAGGCAGTCTTCTTGTTGGCGTTGGATGCCGGCTTGTAGGCCGGTGCGGTCCTGCGAGATCCGTAGATACACCGCCGCCTGACTCATGCCAATTCTCACTCTCCGCTCGTGACGAGCGTAGAGCGGCAAGCGTGTCCGGGGTTCCGGGCCGGCGCGCCGGCGGTTTGCGGAACCTGTGAGGTGTACATGTTGGAGGCGTATCGTCAGGTCATGGATACGCAGAAACGAACGAGCGGTGTAGATGCCGCGACGCTGGGCCTGAGATCGGTGCTGGTGGGTTCGTTGCCTGCAGCGCTGATGACTGAGGATGCCCCGGATCGATACACGGTGGAGGCCGTGTTCAGTCGTCGTCCCGAGCGGGAAGAGGTGGCGCAGATCCTTGGGAGCGAGACTCGTGACGTTTTGGCGAGTTCGGGTTACCCGACGGTTGAGGTCACGGTGTCGGATCGCCGTTTGGAGATCGCGAACACGAACCTGGAGGAGTTGCGTGATGGGTTGGCGCGTGTCCTCGCGGATCGGCTCTCCGAGATCAGCACAGTCGTCCGTGCGACGCGGGAGGCAGCGGCCGCGAGGTTCGAGGATGCGGCCGCTAGCGAGCATGTACGCGCAAGCGCGGTGACAGCGCTGGCGGCGTCCGTGACGTTCATGACCTCGGGAGACACGGAGACGGTGTCTGCATCCCGTCAGGAGGGCGGTCGCTGACGCTCGCCTGGTCGATGCCTCGACTTGCCGGTCAGCCGACTCCCTTTCCTCTGCTCATGCAATGATCGCGACGGCATCACAGCTCACGGCGGGAGCTCACGCGGCCGTCGTCTACAACCCGGCCAAGATCTCGATCGATCGAGTGCGCCCTGCCGTCACGGCGCAACAGCGCTCACATGGGTGGGAGGAGACGCGTTGGTTTGAGACGGCCAGTGAGGACTCCGGCCGGTGTGCTGCCGAGCAGGCACTCGCTGGCGAGCCCACTGTGGTCATTGTCGTGGGCGGTGACGGCACGGTGCGGGCCGCTGCGGAGGTGATGCAAGGTACCGGGATCCCGATCGCGTTGGTGCCGGCAGGTACCGGGAATCTTCTCGCCCGGGATCTCGGCGTACCGCTGAATGACATCTCCGCGTGTGTCTCGGTCGCGTTCTCGGGCGAGCTTCGCAACGTTGATGTGGGGGTTGCCGAGCTCGAGGAGCTGGCCGGTAGACGAGCTTCCCATGTGTTCATGGTGATGGCCGGAATCGGGTTGGACGCGGCGATGGCGCAGAACACCAGCACGATCGCGAAGAGGCATCTCGGCTGGTTCGCGTACGTCGCCCCGATCGCCCGGTCGATCATCGCGAACCGCCTCTTCCACCTCGATTACCGGATCGACCGAGGCCGTGCGCGGTCGACGCGCGCGCATACGGTTATCGTCGGTAACTGCGGAACTCTGACGGGAAATATGCTGTTGATCCCGGCCGCGGTCATCGACGACGGTCTGTTGGACGTGGTCATGATGCGCCCGCGAGGACGCTTCGGATGGGCGCGGATCGGGACGCGCCTCACTCTGCAGGGCATCGCCCGCCGCTCCCGGCTCAGTCGGGAGTTGCTCCGACGCGCGCCAGTCTTCCACGCCCTCGCGTATGTGCAGGGAAGGCAGTTCGAGGCGCGCTTCGAGACTCCGCACCTCGTCGAGCTCGATGGTGACAGCTTTGGTCATGCCATCCGTGTGCGCGTCAGCGTGCGTCCGGGCGCGCTCGGTGTTCGGGTCACCGCGCGGGCGAACCCGTCTGGGTTCGCCGAGCCGTCAGGCTGAGGCGCCTGAGGTGCACGCGAGGCGGCGCTGGCTGTCAGACGCAGAGATGTCTCGGTGTGTCCGAGAGTTTCCGCGGAGGGCTGGCCAGGGCACGCTTCGGTCCCGCGCCGCGGCGAGACGGTTCTACCGGGGCGGGCGTGTCTCGGCCGCGCCGGTCAGGGGTTGTACAGCGCGGCGTGACAGAGTGAAAGGGTGCTCCGCCTCGGTGATGGCATGTCAATCCGAGGGGAGGGCGTTCATGCCCGGATGGTGGGAAGAGCTTGTTCATATCGTGACGGGACATGTCAGGCGTCACGATGACTTGCCCGATCTGCGAGGTTTGCCGTCGCGCTCGGTCGCGTTAGAGCGCACGCACTATCTCGTGAATGATCGCGAACGTCGGGACGGTGAACGTCGCGCCTACGTGCTGCGCTCTGAACCGGGCAGGCAGCGAGCGCGGGGGGATGTCGGCGTCTTCGCCAACGGACGCGGCGTGGGCTATCTGCCGAGCCGTGCAGCGGAAGAGGTTCGTCCCTTCCTGGAGCAGATCGGAGGGGCCGCGATCGTGAACGGTGCTGGCGTGAGGACCGGGAGTATCCGACTATGGGTGGATCTGCCTCTGTCGAGCGCGCTGTCCGAGTTCATCGGGGCGGGTGCCGCTCACGGAACACCCCTTGATGACGGCGGGTGTCCCGCAGAAGAACCGCTGTCGAACCGACAGCGGTTCGCCCGTTTCAGTCGCTCGGGATGACCAGCCCTGACTCGTATGCGGCGACGACCGCCTGGGCGCGGTCTCGGATCTGCAGTTTCGTGAGAATCCTGCTTACGTGGCTCTTCACGGTCTGCTCGGCCAGCACGAGTTCCGCAGCGATCTCCTGATTGGACAGTCCCCGCGCGATCAGTACAAGCACCTCACGTTCCCGCGTGGTCAATGCGGTCAGCGCGATGGGTTCCGGTGTCGCTTCTCGCGCGCGCACGAAATGCTCGATCACCCGCCGGGTGACCGCCGGGTCAAGCAGGGCGTCTCCTCTGGCCACGATCCTGACGGCGGTGGCGAGTTCGGAAGGTGGGGAGTCTTTGAGCAAGAAGCCGCTGGCGCCAGCTCGCATGGCTTCGTAGACGTACTCGTCGATGTCGAACGTGGTCAACATGAGGACATGCGGACGTTCTTCGGCCGCGGGGAGCGCCATCAACTGTCTGGTGGCATCGATGCCGTCGAGGACGGGCATCCGCACATCCATGAGGACGACGTCGGGTTTCAGTGTCTGAGCGAGCGTGACCGCTTCGGCGCCGTCGGACGCGGTTCCCACGACGTCGAGGTCGTCGGTCGCGTCGAGCAGGGCGGCGAAGCCGGCGCGGACCATCGCCTGATCGTCGGCGATCAGCACACGGATGCTCACTGCTCAATCTCCCTCGCGTGTGGCGGAGCTTGTCTGAGGGGGAGCGTGACGTGCACTTCGTATCCCCCTGTGGTGATGGGGCCGTATTCGACGGCGCCCTTCACGGCGGCTGCGCGGTCGCGCATGCCGAGCAGCCCGTTGCCGCTATTTCTCTTCGTCTCATCGTCACGGACCGTCGTTGGAGAGATGGGCGGAGGCGTGTTGGCGATGACGATATCGATCTCGGCGCCGCGTCCGACACGTATTTCAGCTTGCGTACCGGGCGCGTGGCGGATGATATTGCTGAGCGCCTCCTGCACGATGCGATATCCGGTGACCCCGACGGCCTCGTCGACGTTGTCGTCCGTGAGAGCGTCCATCCCGTTCAGGCGGACGTCAAGGCCCGACTGTTGTGACTGCTCCACGAGTCTCGGGATATCGGAGAGTCGTGGCGTGGGAATGCGGGGGAGTGGCGCGTCTGGATCTCGCAGAACGCTGAGTAGCGAGCGCATCTCGGAGAGGGCCCGGCGGCTCGATTCTGCGATCTCGTCGAACTCTTGCCGCAGTTCGTCGCTCGCGCCCGGATGTCTGACTGTTGCGCTGCTGGCCTGGATGGTGATGATCGACATGCTGTGCGCGATCACGTCGTGCAGTTCCTGGGCGATCCTGGTCTTCTCCTCGGCGAGCATCCGGCGGGCGCGTTCGCCCTCGGTGAGCTGGCGTTCGCTGGCGAGTTGGCGGCGGATGGCCTGCCATTGCCGTGACACGATGCCGGCGGCGAGCGCGGTCCCGCCGATGGAGGTGAACACGACGAGGTCGATCGCCACGGTCTGCTGATCGCGCGTCTGCCCGGAGAGTGCCGCGACGACCCCGGAGAACACGAGCACCACGATCAAGGTGCCGGCTCCCAGCGGCCAGGGCGCGCGAAATCCGAGCAGCGCGAGGACCAGCCCTTGGGTGATCATGGTCGTCACCGACCAGGGCCAGGGGGCGCCGCCCGCGTGCGCGGACGCCATGATCGTGACGGCGCCGACGACGGACAGGGGAGCTGCGATCCAGGGGCGGATCAGCGCGATCGGTACCGCGGACACCTGCACGAGCACACCGACGAACAGCACGAGAAGCGCTCCCCGGTACACGGTCGCGCCGAGAGGCACCGACACGGCGAGCAGCGCGACGGCCGTCGCCGTCGCGCTGATTCGCAACCAGCCTTCCGGGCGACGGGCCAACCTGCCGACCATCATGCTGCCGATGGTACGCGGCCTTGTCAGCGCAGCTGGGACGCGAGGGGGCATTCGAACGGGTCAGCGTGCTTCAGTCCGACTCTCTGCAGGTAGCGCAGGACGATCCTGTACGACTCCACGAGGGTGGTCTCCGTGTATCGCACATCCCGCTCCCGGCAGAACTCACGTACCACCGGGCGGGCCCGGCGTAGGTTGACTGACGGCATGCTCGGGAACAGGTGATGCTCGATCTGGAAGTTCAGCCCGCCCATCCCCGTCGCGACCACCGGGCCGCCACTGATATTGCGGGAGGTCAGCGTCTGACGGCGCAGGAAGTCGATCGAGAAGTCCTTCGGCAGGATCGCCATCCCCTTGTGATTCGGGGCGAAGCTGCCGCCCATATAGATGCCGAACAATGCCACCTGCACGGCCATGAACGCCAGACCCATCAGTGGCCCCGCAGCGATGATGACCAGCGCGGGGAACCCGATCAGCCGGATCGCGAGGAGCGTGGCTTCGACCCCACGAGCCTTCACCTGCTCCCCGCCGAGCACCGCCTTCACTGCGTTCACGTGCAGGTCGGCGCCGGCCAGGGTGAGGATCGGGAAGAAGAACCAGTGCTGCTTCGACATCACCGCCGCCCGCCAGCCGTGATGCTGGCTTGCGTCCTCGGTCGTGAAGACGATCACTCCCGGCTTGATGTCGCCGTCCTTGCCCATCTTGTTCGGGTTGGCGTGGTGGCGGGAGTGCTTGTTCATCCACCAGCCGTAGCTCAGGCCCACCAGCAGGTTGCCGACGACGCGTGAGAACCACTCGTTGCGGATGCCCGAGGCGAAGATCTGCTTGTGCGCGCCGTCATGCGCGAGGAACGCCGTCTGGGTGAACAGGACCGCGAAGTACGCGCCGACAAGAAGCTGCCAGGGCGATGAGCCCAGCGCGAACAGCGCCATGAAGCCGCCGACGTACGCGGCGAGCAGGATAAGGCAGCGCGCCAGGTACCAGCCCGGACGCCGCTTCATCAAGCCCATCTCCTTGATCGTTGCGGCCAACTCGCTGTACTCGCTCGCATTCCGCTCGTGTGCCTCACCGGCGCCGACACGTCGAGGGCGGGTGGCCCGGATCCTGGGGGAAGGACCGCTCTGCGTCGTGAGTTCATCGGTCGATGTCGTGGTCATATTCGAACGTTACGTTCGGCAGCTCTCCGATGCGTCCCTCCGTGGAGCACACTTTCACCCGATACCCCGGTACGGGCAGCCGGTCGGTCGGCCACGAGGGCGGATGTCTAGAGGTCGTCGAATAGGTTGTTCCCGCGTAGGAGGGCATCTCCGACCCACCAGACGATCGCGACTTCGTCGCGGCGCGCCCGATGCGTGTCGGGACGCCGCCGCCGCACCGAGCGGTTGGCCTTCACGAGGCATTCATGGACGAGTTCCTCGTCCGGTCCCCAGGAGTCCGGCTGGGAGCGCGGTCATCAGGTCATGGAGGCGAGAAGGTCTGTGAGCTCCACCGAGCAGACGCCGATGCGCGAGTCGGCGATGCCGATCGGGATCCATAGCACGCCTTCGTGAATGATGCCGCCGCAGGAGTAGGCCACGTTGGGGACGTAGCCGTCGCGCCGCCCACTGTGAGGTTCGAGAATCGGGGTGGAGGTGCGGCCGAGGACCTTGGTCGGGTTGTGCAGGTCGAGCAGCAGGGCCCCGAGGGCGTAGGTGCGCATGGGGCCGACGCCGTGAGTGAGCACGATCCAGCCTTGTTCGGTTTCAAGTGGTGGGCCGCAGTTGCCGGTTTGGACGATCTCCCATGCTTCTTGAGGGCCGTGTACTCTGCCGGCCTGCGTCCAGATCACCCCGTCGTCCGATTCGGCGAGGGAGATGTTCTCTCCGCCGGTCCGGCTCAGCGCCAGGTACCTGCCGTCGACCGGGCGGGGGAACATCGCCATGCCCTTGTTCTGTGCGCCGTCGCCGACCAACCGGTGGACGCGGAAGTCGCGGAGGTCGGGGGTGATTATCAGCCGCGGTGCGATGTCGCGTCCATCGTAGGCGGTGTAGGTGGCGCGGTAGTGGGTGGAGCCGTCGGTGTCGGTGAAGCGCACGAATCGCGCGTCCTCCATGCCGCGGTGTTCCTCTGCCGCGACGGGGGAGAGTACTCGTTGACTCAGCTCGGTGTCGAGGGGGAAGCCGGCTCTGTATGCGGAGGACGCGATGACGCGGAGTGCGTCGATCTGTCGACGGGTGTCCGCGCGCGATGACAGCTCGGAGGGGATGAGCGTGGCGGCGGTGTCGATGTCCGGCGTTGAGAATCGTGTCGGCAACTCGCGCAGGACGGCGTGGGAGGTTTCGTTGAGGACCCCCTCGTGCGCGGCGGCGGCACGGAAGTGGGCGACGCTCCAGGCGCCGGCGCTCACCTGCGGGCGCCAAGGGGGCCGGCGGCGGTCGTGGAAGGTCCAGGTAGTTCCGGGGCCGATGACGGCTTCGGCGAACTCGATGGATGAGAGATGCCCTTCCCCGATCGCGCGGAGCGCGATCGCGACGCGCAGCTGTCCGGGTCCCATACCGCTCTGGTCCGGGTGCTCGACGGCGCTGGGGTTGCACAGCGCCGCTCCTTCCAGTGCGAACTCTGCGGTGAAGCTGGCACCGAGGACGATCCGCCGGGAGTCCGTGATCTCGACCGGGCCGGCAAGCCGGGAGCTGACGGCATCCGCGCTCGCGAGGAACAACGCCCGGACGTCGGGATGCCGACTGCTGAAGTGTTGTATCAGCCGGGCCGCGATCTCTTCGGTCTCACGTTCGGGCAAGGCGAGGACGCGGGAGACTATGTCCGAGGCGCGTGAGTGCGTGTCCGCCGACTCCTCTCCCGGGAGGAAGAGCTGCCCGATCACCCGGTCTGGCTCAGGGCGAAGCTCGGCGGAGTGCATCCGCACGAGGGTCATGTGTCCTCCAGTGCGCCGACGCGGCGCGCCTGTTGATGCGTGCTGATCGCGGCCAACGTTGATTCTGCCCCTCGGTTCTCGTTGCGGCCGTCGCGTTCGAGCCCGTCGAAGCCTGCGCCGGTTCCCTCATCCACCATGGGAGTGTGGCTGTCGTTGCGGCCCCGGAACCACTGCCAGGCGAGGGCGATGCCGATGAGCCACCTGTCGTCGTCTGTCTGCTCGAAGGCGCGGGCACTGGCGTCCGCGATCGCGGCGACTTCGATGGGCTGCTGGTCGAAGAGCGGTCCGACATCATCGGGTCCGCGCCCGCCGTGACCTGTCACGGAGAGCCGATCGGCCGAGGTCTCCACGGAGAGAAGGAATTCGAGCAGTGTCAGACCTCGGCCCACCGCCTCATCGTCGCCCAGCCGTCCGCCGGCGGCGATGAGGGCTTCGGCGATGGAGGCGTTTGCGTATCGCAGGCGCGGCTCGGGCCACGGCCAGTCCGTATCCGTCGACTGGGGAATTGCATCGATGAGTTCTCGAAGGAGGTGCCTGGCAGGCATGTCGTCCGGATGCCTGGATGCGACCTCGCTGGCACCGAGCGCGGCGAAGGCGATGGTGCGCAGATCTTGGGATTCTTGTTGCGCGGCGCGGTCGAACGCGTGTAAGGCGCGAGCGCGGATGTGTGCATCGGGTGCCCGTGCTGCTGCGGTGCCGAGTCCCCAGAGCAGCCGTCCCCACCAGTCGCCCATGCTCGGCTCATCCGTCCACTCGCCGTGTTCGTCCATGCGGTTGTGCGCAAGGCCGTCCGTTCCGATGGCCGCTTCGAGGAAGCCCAGGTAGATCTCGCCCAGCCGCTGGAGCTCGGGATCGTGGTCCGGCTCGCGGACGACCACGATGAGTGCACGGGCAACGTCGTCGACGCAGTATCCGTGTTCGCGGCGGGGGGTGTCGAGCAGAGCGTGTTCGAAGACGCCACGGTGATCGGTGAGGGCACGCAGGTGCTGAAAGAGATCAGGACCGTCCATCACGCCGCCACCGCGCGCATCGCGGCGGCGAGGTGCCGATAGCGGTCCGCGACCGCAGACCAGGTCATATCGTCCGCATCCTGCAGCGCGACCGCTCGCATGCGTCTGGCGATGCCGTCACCGGTCAGGATCGTCCGCAGCGCGGACGCGATCGACCGCGGGTCCTCATGGGCGACGATGATTCCCGCGCCGCCCGACAGCAGCTCGACCGCATGGGGAAAGCCGGTGGCGACCACGGGAATGCCTGCGGCGACCGCTTCGACGAGGACTCCGGAGGTTGCCTGGTCGCGCGAGTCGTAGGGCAGCAGCACGACATCCGTCGATGACAGCAGAGCGGCGAGCTCGTCGCCTTCGAGGTAGCGTCCGTCGAGGTGCACCGACGGGCCGACACCGAGTTCGCTGACCAGATGTGCGAGTCCTGATCGATAGCCATCGCCGGCGTGGGCGAGCACCTTCGGGTGCGTCTGCCCGGCGACGACGTACTCGACCTCGGGGGAGAGGTCGGTGAGCTGCGCGATGGCTCGGATACCCCATTCGATCCCCTTCCCCGGCGAGATCAACCCCCAGGTGAGGACGCGCCGACGACTGCGGGGCGCGGCTGCGGCGACAGCGAGGTTGGTCACCCCATGCGGGATCACGTGAACGAGCGAGGGATCCACAGAGTAGTGCTCGACGAGGGTGTCACGTGCGCCGCTGGTCATCACGACGGTCACTGATGCGCGGGCGCACACCTGCGACAGGACCAGGCGCTGATGCGGTGTCGGCGAGGGGAGCACGGTGTGCAGTACCGCGATGGTGGGGACGGTCATGGCGGTGAGGACGTCGAGGATCTCATCGCCGTCCTCGCCGCCGTAGATGCCGTACTCGTGCTGGACGATCGCGACATCGCAGTCGTTGAGCATCGATGCCGCCGCGCTCCGGCTGCGGACATCCCCGGCGATGAGGTCCGCCCTCACCTGCGAGGACACGCCGGGCCCAGGGGAGGCGGCACGCTCGGGGGCGTCGAGGACGCGCACGATGTCGGCATGATCCACGGGACTCGCGGTGAGCGCGCGTGCCAGAGACTCGGTGAAGGTTGCCAGCCCGCAGCGGGTGGGCGGATAGGTGCTGAGAAATCCATAGTGGGTCACGGCGACGCGCTCCTCGATATGCCCGAGCGACGACGTCTTCGGGCGATGGCGAGACGTCTGCCGGCGGCATCCCTCGTGGGATCGCGGCGACGGCGGCGTGATCCGGTCCACGCCGAGAGTACGGAAATACCCGGCGCTGTGGCCCTACTCTACTCCGGTCGCCTGTGAACCGAGCCGGCTCCCCGTCCGAGCACCTGGTCGTACACCTGCAGATAGTCCTCGACCATTCGCTCGACGCCGAATCGAGCCACCGCGCGTTCATGGACATCCCGACGATCCAGCATCGCCACCTTCTCGACGGCGGCAACAGCCTGATCGAGCGTGGTCACGGTGCGTCCGGTGACGCCTTCATCGATCACCTCACGCATCGATCCGCGCCGGTATGCGATGACCGGCGTGCCACACATCATCGCCTCCACGACCGAGAGCCCGAATGGCTCGTCGAACGCGATCGGATGCAGTAGGGCGGTGGCGTTGCCCAACACCTGAGCCCGTTCGGCCGACCCCACGGAACCGCGGAACACCACCCTGTCACCGTCGATGTGCGGTTCCACCTCGGAAGCGAAGTACTCCCGATCGTGCACGATGCCGCAGATCATCAACCGGCGCCCCGCCCGGCGGGCGATCTCGATCGCCCGAGCTGTGCCCTTGTCAGGATGGATACGACCGAAAGACACCAGATAGTCATCGGGGGAGGCGACCAGAGGCAGCTCCGCCGCATCGACGCCATGGTGCACCGTCGCCGCATACGTCAGATCCGGCGACCGATCGCTGTCCGAGATCGAGACGAATGCCGACGAGGATGCTCTGTATGCGGGCAGGATCGCCGCACCCGAGAACCCGTGGACCGTCGTCACCATCGGCGCCCGCCACTGAGCACTGAACGCGAGCGGCAACCAGTCCACCTGGTTGTGCACGATGTCGAACTCCTCAGATCGAGCCATCGCGTGCGCGACATGAAGCGCCTCCCACACCCGACCGTCCATCGACGCGTCCGCCTCATATCCGTGCGGGACCACCGCGTCGAGCACCGCATCGGTCACCGAGTTCGCGGTCGCGAACAGCGTCACCTCCACACCTCGTCGCACCAGACCCTCGGTGAGCAGGCTCGTCACCCGTTCCCACGGGCCATAGTGCTCAGGCGGCGTCCGCCACGCGACCGGGGCCAGCATCCCCATCTTCAGAACCATGCCGGCCCGTCCAGCAGGGAATGCTCAGCGCACCGGCCGCGTCCCGGTGTCACGAGCGGGTTCGCGCATGACCGCCATCATCGGCCCACTCATCGATCTGCGCCCGGTAGCTCGCATCCAGATCAGCCTGATCGAGGAAGGACCCGTGCGGAGCCTCCGCATCGGCGGTGATTCGGAACTTCACGGATTCCGCCAGCGTGGCCACGGCCGCCGCGCGGATTTGCTCGCTCGCGGCCGCGTGCTGAAAGCGTGCGGCCGCCGCCTCCCGCCCGGCACGGACAGCCTCGCTGATCTCAGCGAGCCGATCAGCCAGGACACCCGCAAGGCCATCCCTCAGCTCTTCCAGATTCGTGTTCGCGATCTCCAGCCGACGATCCGAGACCGTCACCTCGACCGTTGGGAAACCGGCCCTCGCGAGGAAATCCCGCGTTCCGCCGTCGAGGATCTGCGTCACCTCGTCGCGTTCGGGACGACGAGTGAACACCGCCTCCACCGTGTACCGGTCTGGGGCCTCATCGGTCATCAGCGCAGCAGGCAACGAACCCACCAGCACCGATCCCAGGCCCAGCGTCGCGGCATCGGGGCCGCTCGTTCGTGTCTGTGTCTTCATGACCTGACGGTACGCCCCGAAGATGTGTACCTCACAGTTTCGCCTCAGCGAACGCGAACCATTCGTGCGACTCGTCACAAGTCGGCAGACCCACCCTGCTCGCACTTGGCGGAGACGTACGGCCTGAGCGCCTCCGCGAGGTGCTGAGGGCCGCTTACTGGCGTCACATCTGTCAAGACACTTTTCGAATAGCAGTCGGTGGCCCTCGGACTCAACAAATTCCCGGTCAGGGGTCAGTTATACGGATGAAAATGTAGGGGGATTGCAGCGAAGACGACGCTCCTCGGGGCGCTGATCGCCGCGTGCGCGCCGCATCAGCGCATCGTCACGGTGGAGGAGACGTTCGAGCTCGCCGCCGAGATGCCCGACCTCGTGGCGATGCAGAGCCGCCAGCCGAGTCTCGAAGGCGGGGGAGAGGTCACGCTGCGGCGGCTCGTGAAAGAGGCGCTGCGCATGCGCCCCGACCGGCTCGTCATCGGCGAGGTGCGCGACGCCGAGGCCCTCGACCTCGTGCTCGCCCTCAACACGGGCGTGCCGGCGGCGGCGACGATCCACGCGAACTCGGCGCGCGACGCGCTCGTGAAGCTCGCCGCGCTCCCGCTGCTGGCCGGCCGCAACATCGACCGGGACTTCCTGCTGCCCGCGATCGCGAGCTCCGTCGACCTCGTCGTGCACTGCCGGCAGGATGCCGCCGGCACGCGCCGCGTCGCGGAGATCGTCGCGCCGACGGGCCGGGTGGTCGACGGCGTGATCGAGGTGCGCCCCGTGGCGGCAGGGTTCATGCCGACGGGGAGGACGGCATGAGCATTCTTCTCGGCCTCCTGCTCGGCGCGGGCGCGCTGCTCGTCGTATCGCCGTGGCTCTGGCCCCACACGTCGTCGGCGCGACCGACGCGACCGCTGTCGGCTCCGGCGCTCGACCGTCTTCTCGCCGAGGCGGGGTTCGCCGCGCGTCGGCGCCGTGCTGTCGTGTTGTCGGCGCTCGCGCTCGCCGCCGTCGCCGCGTCGGCGGCGCTGCTCCTGACGGGAGTGCCGGTGGTGGCGGCGGTGGCGGCGCTCGCCGCGGCGGGTGCGCCGTTCGTGTGGCTCCGGTCGCGCGCCCGGGGCCTGGTGCGCGCCCGCCGGGCGCTGTGGCCCGACGTCTGCGATCTGCTCGTCGCCTCCGTGCGCGCAGGAGTCGCGCTCCCTGACGCCGTCGCCGCGCTCGCCGCATCCGCGCCGGCCGCGCTGCGCGGGGCTTTCGCGTCGTATGCACGGGATGTCGCGGCATCCGGTCACTTCGACAGTGCGATGGCCCGTCTCAAGGCCGCCCTCTCCGACCCTGTCGCCGATCGCCTGGTCGAGGCCTTGCGCATGGCCCGACAGGTCGGTGGCACCGAGCTTGTGCCGGTGCTGCAGGCGCTCTCGCAGTCGATCCGCGCCGACGCTGCGGCGCGAGCCGAAGCCGAGGCGAGGCAGTCCTGGGTGCGGGCGGCAGCGGTGCTGGGCGTCTCGGCGCCGTGGGTGATCCTCGTGCTGCTGTCGCTCCGCGCCGAAGGGGCGGCGGCGTACGCGTCGCCCGGCGGGATGGCCCTCGTCGTATTCGGCGCTGCGGCCTCGGTGCTCGCGTTCTGGCTGATGTCTCGGCTCGGGCGTCTCCCGGAGCCGCGGCGGTGGTTCGGATGACCGCCGCGTTGCTCCCGACCATGGCCGTGTCCGTGCTGCTCGGCGGGGCATTCTCCGCCGGCGTTCTGCTGATGTTCGCGACGGTGCCGCAATGGGGCGCACCGCGTCTCGCCGATCGCATCCAGCCGTACGTGCGCCACGTCGCAGATCCTCGCGGGCTCACACCGCTTGACCCGGTGGCGACGCTCGGGAACTCGTGGACGGTGTGGCGGGCACGGGTCGTCGGGGCACTGGGAGGCGGTGAGGCTGTCGCCGCGCGCCTGGCCGCCGCGCGATGGGAGATCGATGTCGCGCGTTTCCGTGCCCGCCAACTCGGCTGGGCGCTCGCGGGGGCCGGCGTCGGCGCCGCTGTCGCGGTGGGGATCGTCATCGCCCGCTCCGGCACGGCTCTGCTGGTGGTGCTCCCGGTGCTGACGGCTGCCGCCGGCGCGGTGCTGTGCGATGTCACTCTGACGACGGCGGCACGGCGCCGCCAGCACCGCATCCGGGAGGAGCTTCCGACGGTGCTGGAGTTCCTCGCACTCTGCCTTTCCGCAGGAGAGAGCCTGCTCGATGCGCTTCGCCGGGTGAGTGCGGTCGGCTCGGGCGAGCTGACGGCCGAGTTCGGGCGCGTGGTGGTGGCCGTGGCATCCGGGATGCCCCTGGCCGCCGCTCTGCGCGAGCTGTCACGCGACGTGGCGGTGCCCGCTCTGTCGCGCGCCGTCGATCAGCTGACGTCGGCGCTCGACCGCGGCACACCGCTCGCGGGAGTGCTGGAGGCTCAAGCCGGCGACGCCCGCGAGGATGCCAAGCGATCGCTGCTCGAGGCCGCCGGCCGCAAGGAGATCGCGATGCTGCTGCCACTCGTCTTCGTGATCCTGCCGCTGTCGGTGCTGTTCGCGATCTTTCCGGGCATCGTCATGCTCCGGTTCGGAATGGGGTGACCGTGCCCTCCACGGTCGATGACGCGCGGATGTGGGATCCGCGCGGAAGGAGTGAGAGAGATGACGCGCATGTGGCGCCGCCTGCGGGCGGCCTGGGCGGGTGCCGTTCACGACGACACGGGCGACGTGCCCGGATGGGTGCTGATCACCCTCGTGAATAGTCCCGATTCTCACCCGTCTTCGTGGCCGAACACCTCGACATCGGAGATCGGTCGCTTCGGCGTGACCTCGACTCGCGCGATGATCGCGCGGAGCAGCTCTCGCTTCTCCGCTACTTCGATGTCCTCCCAACGTTCGAGCAGCACAGGGAGGATGCGCAAGGGTGCCCCAGACCTGACACGGATTGTGCGAAGCTCAGCCTCCGCGGCCCGCCGCGACGCCTCGTAACGGTCGCGCAGGGATGCATAGACGTCGAGTGGTAGATCCAGTTCGATTCGTTGGTCTGCCAACTGGATGAGCTTCTCCGTCGCGCGCGTGACTCGTCTCGAGAGTTCGGCGCGCGGGTCAGAGGAAATGTGCGGCGGCAGCGCAGCGATCCCTGCCGCGGCGGCTTCGCGCACCTTGACCTCGCGCTCATGGAGCCACGAGCGCACCGCATCAATGAGTACAGACTCGCTCACGTAGCCGCCGGCGTGGGTGCGCTTCTCGTGTGCGGCCTTGCAGCGGAACTTCGGAGTGTGGGCGCGTCCGAACTGCCCTGCGTTCATCTTTGACCCGCAGGCGCACCATACGAGGCCGGAGAGTAGGTACTCCGATCGCTCGCCGCGTCGGTATGTGCGCCGCCGCTCGCGAGCCTCGAGGTAGGCATCCCACTCGGCCTGGGTGATGAGCGGCCGGTGTGCCCCCGGGTGTCGCTGTCCGTTCGCGATGATCAATCCCGCAGCGAAGCCAGAGTCGAGCACTCGCCGTAGGGTGCGATCCGACCAGAGGCCGTCACCCTTGCGACCATATCCGTCGACCGGACGCGTCGACCCGGCGTTGAGCCATGCGACCAGCGCATAGATGGATTCGCCAGCGGTGTACCGGAGATATGCCTCGTGAAGGACTGGCGCCGTTGTCGGGTCGTGCGTGAAGCCGGCGCTGCGGTCGTAGACGTAGCCGAACCGCGGCTTGCCATTTGCCGGGAGCCCGTCGCGGACGCGGCGAGCGTGCGTGTCGCGCCACGTTTCGCCGATGAGGTCGGCCTGATATGCGTTGACCTCGCCAAGTAGGCCTCGGGCGAACTTGCCGGATGCGGTGCGGGATTCGATCGGCTCGGTCGCCGATACGATCGAGCCGCCCAGCGTGTCGACTCGATCGAGGGCGACCGCCCAACGCAAGCGATTGCGGGCGGTGCGTGAGAACTTCCAGACGATGATGGTCTGAAACTCGCCGCTTGCGAGACGGTCGATGGATTGCTCGAGTCGTGGCCACCAAGCGGAGCGCGCTCGGGATCCTGACTCGTCGATGCCTTCGACCCAGTCGACGATGGTGTAGCCGCTTTGGGTGGCGAAGGCTTCGATCGCATGACGCTGGATCTCGGGCGAGGTCATTCCCTCGCGTTCGCGTGAGACTCGCACGAGTGCAATTGCACGTTGGCTGTTAGTTGACGGACTGACGCTGGCGTGTCGCTTCGCGTTCACGTTGGTGGCTCACCTTACCGATCTACGTCGCGGTGTGCGCGGCGAATGGAGGGGGAGTGCCGTGCACATTGCCACGGTCGGAGAGTTGTTGGTACACGCGGTGAGGCTTGGCCTCACGCCTTCGGTGCTACTGGCTGCGGTCGCGGCGACGCTTCGCGTCGTCGATAACGCGGCCGGCGTCGAGGTTCAGCTCGCGCACGATGTCGAGGAAGACGGGGATCGGAATGTCGCGATGACCGTTTAGGTACTTGCTCAGTGTCGCTCGGTCGATGCCGACCTGCGCGGCCAGTTGGATCGCGGTGAGGGGGGACGCGGCCAGTTCTGCACGTAGTTGGACGGCGACAGCCGCCGCCCAATCGCTCGCTTCATCTGTGGTCATGCGGCCACAATAGCACCACTACGACAACAAACATAGCGTGATCGGCAACATTCGCGCCTTGACGCATTGCCGAATGGCCTCTACTGTGGCCATATGACCACACGCACCCTCGGCAGCAATCAGGCGACGACCGTCGCCGAGATCATCGCCGCCGCAATCGTGCGCGCTGACCGCTCCCAGAAATGGGTTGCCGAGCGCGCTGGCATTCCGCTCACGACGTTCCGCCGGAAGCTTCGCGGCGGGAACGCCTTCACAGTCGCCGAAGTCATCGCAATCGCACTCGCGCTCGGTGTCGACCCGGCCGACCTTCTCATGCCGGTCGTGGCTGCGGCCGACGACGTCGCTGCGATTGCGGCCTGACGTTGGCGCGCGCTTGCGTGCGCACCGGCTCCGAGCCGTCCGAAGCGGCCTGGGAGCGGTTCGGCGCGCTCGCAGCGCAGATCCTCCGGCGACTCGCCGAGCGTGACGCGCTTGCGGAATTGGAAGCGCGCGACGGCGATCCCGAATCCATCGCCGCGTAGGCGGCACCGATCCGAATCGAAAGGGCACATCATGACGGATCTCAGCACCACTCAGAGCACTACCCAGGCGGGTATCGGCTACCTGAATCGCGAGTCGATCTTCGACGCTGACCTGACCGTCACCGGTCACTCGGATCGGCACCGTGTGACGGTCGTGAACGGGCAGCCGACGATCGACGCGACGCACGTCTCGGTGCGCTTCTCGGGCGCCGAGATGGTCGTCGACACGTCCACGGTCGCGGGGGAGCGTGTCGTGTCGCTCGAGCGTGACGGCGAGGTCATGTGGCTGACGCGGGCGGAGGCGTATGACCTCGTGCTCGCGGTGCTCGGGCGCCTCGGCGTGATCGGGTTCCCGGGCGATGAGGACGTGACCCCGTGACTGACACGATGCGCACGGTTCGGTTCCCTGGCGTCGTCGCGCGTCGGGCCGAGGAAGGCTCTCGCTGGCGCCAGGACCGCGCGGAGCGGCTCGCGCGGGTGGAGAGGTCGGACAAGGCCATTCGTCGCGAGGAGCGGCACACGGACACCCGGGAGCTGCGGCGCCCGGTCGACGTGACGGAGCGCCTCGCGGAGGTGGAAGGGTGAGCGCCCTCGAGGTCGATGTCGCGTATGCGTGGCGGGTGCGGGACGCGTACGCGGAGCACCTCGCGTTCTGGGGGCGGTTCGCTCTGCACTTCGAGACGTGGAAGGCGCTCGGCGGAGCCGACCGTGCCGCCGCGGAGTGGGAGCCCGAGCGCATCGTCGGTGACCCGGCGCTCGGCGCCGACGGCGACCGGATCGCGGTCGACGCGGTGTGCCCTCACTGCGGGTGGCCGGAGCGGAGCTACTCGACGCTCACCCGCCGGTTCGGGTGCGTCGTCTGCGAGTACACGAGCGACGAGCGCGACGGATGACGTGCCACCTGTGCCCGCGCGAGCGGGTGTTCGGGTGCGCCGCCGGAGCGAAGGTGGCGGCGTGGTGGTGCCGGTCGTGTGACGGCCCGGGCGCGCGGCTCGAGCCGGCGGAGGCGCCGTGAGCACCGCAGCGCGCAAGGCGCGCAAGCGGGCAGGAGCCCCGTTCAGTAAGCCGCCGAAGCGGCGGACCCGTCGACCGGCCGGAGGGCTCGGGCTGGTGTCGGGTGCAGAGATCCTTGCGGCGATCGTCGTCCGCGACCTACTGGGAAGGCAGTCATGACGGAGTCATTGAGTGGTGTTGTTCTCGGGCTCCCCGAGGACGAGTACCACGCACACCCGGCGCTCTCGTCGACCGGGGCGCGGCAGCTTCTCATCGCGCCTGCGAAGTTCCTCTTCGCGAGGTCGGCGCCGAGGGTGCACAAGAAGGCCTTCGACGTCGGGACCGCGGCTCACTCGCGCGTGCTCGGCACGGGGTGGGAGATCGTCGCGATTCCCGACAGCGTGCTCGCGGTGAACGGTGCCGCATCGACCGCGAAGGCGAAGGCGTTCATCGAGGAAGCGCGCGCGAACGGTCAGGTGCCGATCAAGCAGGCCGAGTTCGACGAGGTCACCGCGATGAGCGAGGCCGTTCTCGCGCACCCGTCGGCGCGGATCCTGCTCGAGCAGGACGGCGCGGCCGAGGCATCCGTGTTCGGCGTCGACCCGGAGACGGGTGTCGAGACGCGCGCGCGGTTCGACTTCCTCGGGCGCGGATCCGGGCGGCGCGTGGGCGTCGACCTCAAGACGCTGCACGGCGAAGCGTCCCCGGTGAAGTTCGCGAAGACCGTCGCCGATCACGGCTACCACGTCCAGGGCGCGCACTACGAGGACACGCTGCGGTTCGTCGGCGAGCACATCGACGCGTTCGCGTTCATCGCGGTCGAGAAGGAGCCGCCCTATCTGGTGGGCGTGTTCGTGCTGAACGAGGACTACCGGGAGATCGGCGCCGCCCGCGCGCGTCGCGCCCGACACCTGTTCGCCCGCGGCATCCAGGACGGCATCTGGCCGGGATACCCGGACGAGATCCAGATCGCGCGCCCGCCGCAATGGGCGATCTACGACCACATCGACACGGAGGCACTTGAGAAATGAGCATCGAGATCCCGACCGACGCGAAGCCGTCGCGCATCCATCGGCCCGAGCCGGCACCGACCGAGGACGACGTGCGCGAGACGCTCGCGGAGTACGAGCGCCTGGCGATGTCGACGGGCGCGATGGTTCGTATCGACCCGCCCGAGTTCGCGTCGCCCGACGCGTCGATCGACTGGGCGCCGTGGTGGCTGGGCGATGAGCCGCCTCAGCTCGTGCGCGTCACGGTGTGGCGCAACGGAATCCAGACGCAGGTGTATCGCGCCTGGCAGGAGTCCCTGCCGGTCGACCCCGTGTGGCAGGAGCTGTGGCGGGCGCGGCCAATGACGTTCTTCGGGGCGTCGGGGATCCGTGCGGCGCTGCGTCGCGCGTACCGCGACGTGATCGGCGATCACCGGCAGGCCGACGACGTCGAGCCGGACGCGCCCGAGGCGGTCACGCCCGAGGCCGTCGCGCCCGCCCCGCAGCACGACTGGCGCCCGAGCGGCCCGCCGATACCGGCAGCCGAACCGCGGCCCCGGACGCGCCCGAGCGCACCGCGCCCGGCACCGGTCGCGGTGCCGCACGCGCCCCGCACCGAGCTGCGTCTCGACGCGCTCCCCGTGAAGCCGGGATCCAAGCGCAAGGCGGCGTCCCGTGGGCGCCGCGACCGAGGCTCGAATCGTGGGCACAACGCATGACCACACGACCGCGGGTGAAGCACCGCACGGGCTCGGCGGAGACGATCAATCCCGACCACATCGTGATGCACCGGCTGATCGTGGCGGGCGTGCTCGTCACCCTGATCGCGGCCGTCATGACGTCATGGAACGGGCTCGCGTTCGTCGCGTCGTGGCAGGAGCTGCCGGAGTCGCTGCGGTGGCTGACGCCGCTCATGATCGACGTTCCCCTCGTGGTGCTGACGTGCGCGCGCGGCGCGCTCCGTAAGCGCGGTGTGCGGGCGCGGGGGATGCTCGCGGGCATCATCGCGTTGACGGCGTACAGCTCCCTGGCGAACCTCGCTCACACCGTGGATCTCGCCGGGTTCTCGAGCGTCTCGGCCGTCGTCGGCGGCGTGACGAACGCGCTTGCACCGTGGCTGATCCTCGCCATGACCGAAGTGCTGTGGCTCGTCGTCACCCGGGCGCCGCGTCCGGCGCCCGCCAAGCCGAAACCGCGCCGCAAGCCGGCAACGTGACCGCACACCAGTCGTCGGGTCGACCGACCGAGGCGGGTCGCGCCGTGATCGTCTGCGACGGCTGCGCGGCCCGGTTCACGAGACGGCACGTCTCCGTCAACGCGACGCGCGCAGCCGCCGAGAAGGCCGGCTGGCTCGTCGGCACCCGCGACAACCGTCGCGACTACTGCACCAACTGCCGGGAGGCGAAGTGAGAGACACCGGATTCACGCCGCTCGTCGTGAGCCAGATATGGGAGCGCGACCGCGGGTGCTGCGCCCGCTGCGGGCTCGGGCTCGTGCGGGAGCGCCGCGGGGATGACTGGGCGATCCATCATCGGGAGCCGCGCGGTCGTGGCGGCGCGGGCCGCAAGCGGTGGTGGGTGAACCTGCCGTCGAACGGCGTGCTGCTGTGCACCGCATGTCATGTCGCGGTCGAGAGCGACCACGCCGAGGCGACTGCCGCGGGGTTCATCGTGTCCGCCCTCGGCGTGGTTCGGCCTCACGCCGCCCGCATCGTGCACGCGTTGCTCGGTCCCGTGTTCCTCACGAACGCGGGCGGGTGGGAGTCGGCGACGCCCGACGAGCCGCAGGCGGTCGCGGCGTGAGCGAGTCAGTCTTCGACAGGGTTCACGAGGAGGGCGCGATAAGGCACGACGCCGAAATGCGCAGCCTCGTCGTCGGTCACCGCGAGGTCTCCGGACGGGCCGCGCCAGATGTAGAGATCGGCGGAGTGGGTGCGGAGATCCGGCGGGCAGACGAGTCGCATGACCTCGCCGCGGTGAGTCTTGGTGGCGTTCATGCGGCAAAGGCTACCGTCCACACCCGAGCATTCGGACCTCACTCCGGTGAACTCTTCGCGGCCGTGTTCAGCCTCGCAATCGCGATCCACGACGTGATCGGTTCCGCGCGGGCATCGTTCTGCTCGTTCGACGATGCGGCGTCGCAGGTGCTTGCGCGACGGCGGGTGCCAGCGATCGTCGCCCGGCGGTCGGAGGTGGCGAGGGATGCCGCGTGAGCATACTGTCGGCGGCGTTCAGCGAGTGGCGGGAGTGCCGCGCGGAGTACGAGCTGCTGCTGAACGCGGCGTACGAACGGGCGGCGGAAGCGACGAACGATCGCCTTCTCAACGAGCGCGGGCGGCGGAAGGGCGTCACCTCGATCTCGCTGTTCATGGGTCCGCTCGTGCGGGCGAGCGCGTACGCGTCGGAGGAGTTGCTCGAGCACTGGGAGCGGCACCCGCGGGTGACGTACGAGGCGTTCGAGCGGCAGTGGATGCGAGATCGCGAGGCGGAGCGGTGGGCGGCTTGACCCGGTCACCACATGCCGAACGCGCGACCGAGGGTCGCCGCGATCTGACCTGCGGAGTAGAGCGTGCCGGCGACGCGTGCGGCGTCGAGGTCGAGCACGCGGGCGAGAACGCAAACGAGGGCTGGGCGGGGCTGAAATGTGGTCACACCTACAGCCCCTGCGGCAACTTTGAACCGCGAGACGGACTGTCGGCTGCCCCGCGATCCGAGGTGTGGGGATACGTCGTGTTCTGGCCTCGGCAGGGCGTGCTGAAGGTCGGCGTGACGAGGTCGCACGCGCGGCTGGCGGCGCTGTGTCGGACGGGCGGCGTGGTTGTGATCTTGGATCGTGACCGGCCCCGCGCCGAGGAGCGGTTCATTCTCGACGCGCTCGCGGCGCGGTTCCCGCGCGCGTTCGCGTCGGAGGAGGCGGCGCGGTCGCTGCTGCCCGGCGGTCGGGGGTTCACGGAGTGCTTCGCGGTGTCACTGCATGAGATCGAGGCGGCGGTGTCCGCGGTAGTGGAAGGGATGCGGGCGCATGATCGGCAAGCAGAGGGCGATCCCGCCCGATCTCTGGCTCGACGAGGATCTGATAGCGCTGCCGCTGGCCGTGAAGTGGACGGCGATCGGTCTGAGGATGCACGCCGACGACGAGGGTCGGGAGACGACGACGGACTGGATGCTGCGTCCGTCGCTGTGGCCGGGCGACCCGCTGTCGACAGACGACCTGATCGAGCACCTTCTACTGCTCGACGACCTCGGCTATGTCGGGATCTACGCGGCGGGCGGTCGGACCTACTACCAGGTCAGGGAGTGGCCGGCGGTGTCGCACCCGAAGCGGTCGCGTCATCCTGCACCGCCGCCAGAACTGTTCCAGCGGGCCGCTGGCGACCCGCTAGAGGACCGCTCGGCATGGGGGGGAGAGGGGGAAGGGGGCGAGTGGGGGGAGTCCGGGGGATCCGGCTCGCGTCCCGCTGGACTGCCGCCGTCTCCGTTCTGTCGGGTCCACCAACCTGCGGGTACGGGTGGCGCGCCGTGCCGTCACTGCGGGGACGCGCGCCGCGCTCACGACTTCTTCAACCAGGAGCGGCGGCGGGGGTGAGTCGTGCGCGCGGCGAGCCGTGCCCAGTTGGGGGCCGTTGAGCGGGCGCTGGCGCGCCGCAGGGTCGAGCACGAGCGGGCCGACCGGCGGGTGCTGGACGAGCTGGCGAAACACGGGCTCCAGTTCCGCTCCGTCGAGGGAGTGCAGGCCTTCCAGGCCGCGGTGGAGAGATCGAACCGGGCGAACGCGGAGAGCGTCGTCCGGCTGTATGAGGCAACGAGAGAGGGGTAGGACATGGCAGGCGAGACGGTTCTGACGGTGGTGGGAAATCTGACGGCGGACCCGGATCTGCGGTTCACGCAGAGCGGGATCCCGGTCGCGGGGTTCACGGTGGCGGCGACGCCGCGGCAGCTCGATCGGCAGTCGGGCGAGTGGAAGGACGGCGAGGCTCTGTTCCTCCGGGCGACTGCCTGGCGGGAGTTGGGGCAGCACGTCGCCGCGTCGCTGACGAAGGGGTCGCGGGTGATCGTGACCGGTCGGCTGCGGCAGCGGTCGTACCAGGACGCCGACGGCAATCCGCGGACGTCGCTCGAGCTTGAGGTCGACGAGATCGGACCCTCGCTGCGGTACGCGACGGCGACGGTCGTGCGGGCACGGTCGAACACGCAGGCGCCGGCCCAGGGGCCGGCCGATGACGTGTGGGCGGCGCCGTCTGAGGAGGTGCCGTTCTGATGTCGGACGCCGTGAATAGACCCGCGCACTACACGCAGTATCGGGGGCTCGAGGTGATCGACCTCACGGAGCAGATGAACTTCAACCGGGGCAACGCGGTGAAGTACCTCGCCCGCGCGGGGGCGAAGGATCCCGCCCGGGAGATCGAGGATCTCGAGAAGGCGCGGTGGTACGTCGATCGTGAGATCGGGCGGCTCGGTGGCAAGCGGATCCGTGACGCCGTCGAGGCGGATGCTCGGGCGGAAGTCGTCGCGGAGATCGCCGATTGGCTGCGCGGCGGGCACGGAACGGGCCTGATCGGTAACGGGCTCATCGCGTCGCGGATCCAGGAGCGCTTCGGGGGTGCCGTTGACGTCTGAGCGTGAGTGCGTGCGCGGGTGCAAGACGCGCGGCGCGCACTACGGGGCGTGCCCGTGGTACGGCGTGGACGACGCGTCGATCGCGGAGCGGCTCGCGTTGCCGGGCGCGCCGCGGGAGTGCACCGGGTGTGCGGGGGCGCCGACGGCCGCGGAGTCGGCGGTGTGCGATCGGTGCGCTCGAGGCTTCCGCCGGATGCTGGTCGACGGCCCGGATCTGCTCGGCCGGTTGCGGTCGCTCGCGGATCCGCGGTCGGCGCTGGTGTACGAGGACGCGGCGCAGCGTGGTGGGTCGACGTCGACCGAGGCGCCCGCGCCCGTGCCGGCCGACCTTCTGGACGCGATCGTGGCGCTCGAGCGACTGTTCCTCGTGACATCGTCGGATGCCGCGGAAGCGTTCGAGCAGGCCCGGTACGGCGCGAACGTCATCCTCCACGACCTCGACACGGGGCTGCTGAACGACCACGCATGGGTGCTCGCGTTGGCCGGTCAAGTGCTGGATCGGCACGAGCCCGACGGCGACGGCGTGCGGGACGCGTGGTCGGTCGCTGACGCTCACGCCCGCTGGGGTGTCGTGCGACGTGAACGGCCGACGCTCGTCGTCGCGAGCCCGTCACCCGCCCTCAGGCCGGTGCCCGAGTACGACGAGGACACGGCGTCGCCGGTCACGGAGTGGGGGGCGGAGTCGCTGATCGTGCGCGACCAGGCGGCGCAGCTCGCCGGGTCGCTCCGCACGTTGCAGCGGTGGGAGAAGGCGGGAGAGATCGCTCCCGAGGGTGCGATCTGGACCGCGGGCAAGCGGACGACGATCTACCGGCGCGCGACCGTGATCGCCGTGCGCGAACAGATGAAGGAACGGGCCGGACGCGGCCTGTCCGAGCCGACGGCGGAAGCCGCATGACGAGGGGAGAGGCGATGCACCACCACTACATGACCACCGACGCGGAGAGTCAGCCGACGTTCACCTGCACCGCGTCACCCGACCACACAGATGGGAGCGCATCGTGACCCACACGCGCAAGGACA
Organism: Microbacterium sp. 71-23; assembly: GCF_001897265.1. Classification (NCBI taxonomy): domain Bacteria; kingdom Bacillati; phylum Actinomycetota; class Actinomycetes; order Micrococcales; family Microbacteriaceae; genus Microbacterium; species Microbacterium sp. 71-23. The sequence goes on along the minus strand of NZ_MKSL01000036.1, from coordinate 1,954 downwards.
TGGAGACGGTCGAGTACGAGTGCGCGATGGGCGACTGCGCGCACGAGGAGCGACCCTGCCCCTCGACCGGCATCTACGAGGTGTGCCAGGAGTGCACCGACCGCAACTGGGCCGAGTGGGAGGGTGGCGTGATCACCTGGGACGAGTGCCAGGGTCGCGGCGCGATCTGGGATGACGACGAAGACACCGAACCGACCGGTCTGGAGTCTGAGCAATGACGTTCCTGGCCTACAAGCTCCCGAAGGGTGCGCCGCAAAAGCAAGTCTGGTTCGTGGAGTGCGACGTGTGCCGCGCGAAGTTTCTTGGACCATTCCCGAACGCGCCGAAGCCGGATCAGCGGGCGACCGTCGAGGGTGCCGGATGGCGCTACCAGATGCCTCACCCGATGGACACATGCCCTTCGTGCCTGAGCACCAGTTCGACCGATCCGTCACCCGACCACACGGATGGGAGCGCATCGTGAGCAACCGCAAAGAACTGCGAGACGCCCGGCGCAGGCTGGCCGAGGCGCAGGAGTCACTACGCGCTATTGAAGCTCTACCTCGCCGTATCGGGCAGACGTGGGATTGGGCGAATGGTGTCCGCTGGGTCCGCATCGGAGACGACGCATGGGAGGCGCGCCACGAGAGTGACGGCTACGAGCGGCATCCCGATTACGACCAGCACTTCAACGTCTACCCGAGTGCGCACGTCGCATGGGGGACGCCAGCCGATTCGGCCGATCCGTCATCGTGACGCGCGAGTGCGCATGGTGTCGGGGGCCGATCCCGGAGCGTGTTCGCCGCGATGCGGCGTGCTGCTCGGTGCGGTGTCGGCAGGCGCGGCATCGGTTCACGTCGGGGGTAGGCGTCGCGCCTCACGTCGGTCGCGACGTCTTGCGGCTCGCGTATGCCGATCCGCGGTATCCGGGGCTGTCGCGGAGGTACTACGGGAAGCATCCTGACTTCGCCGGCGAGGTCGACCACGCGGCGCTGATCGCGAAGCTGGGGGAGTTTGACGGCTGGGCATTGTCGACGTCCGCTCGATCGCTACAAGATGTGCTTGCGCTGTGCCCGCCGGGGAGCCGTGTCGCCGTGTGGGTGCGTGGTGAGCGGCCGGCGCGCAGTGCGGGGCCGTTGAATGCGTGGGAGCCGGTGATCTACTGGGGTGGGCGCCGGGACGCGTCGCGGTACACCGCGGCGGGTGAGAAGGCGTCGCGGCGACCAGGTGGACGCGTCGCGCAGGTCCGCGGCGACGCGTCGCGCGCGACTCGAGCCGACGCGTCGCATGCTGCCGGCGTACGCGTCGTGCTGGCCGGTGACCTCGACGCGTCGCGTGACGCGGCCGCGCGACGCGACGCGTCGGGATCGGCCGCGGACGACGCGTCGTCGGGATCCTCGCGACGCGTGGGTGTCCTCACGTACCGGCCGGGCGCGCGGACGACCGATCCGGGCCGGGTGATCGGGGCGAAGCCGGCCGTGTTCTGTCGGTGGATGTTCGATCTCCTCGGTGCAGAGCCCCAGGACGAGTTCACCGACATCTACGCCGGGTCGGGTGGCGTCTCTCGCGCCTGGGGCGTGTTCGCGGGAGCCGCGGCCTAGCCTTGAGCGCCTCTCGAGTCGTAAGCCACTTGAGGGTGCGAGCATCGTGGGATGATCTCGCCGTGAGCGATGACACTTCCCGTCACTCGAGCAACCCGGATGAGCCGCTCCGGGATACGGAACTTGTGCGTGTCCAGATAGAGGCGCTATGTCGACTCTGGGAAGAGTCCGAGCACGAGAGCGTCACCTACCGTGCCGATGTTGGTGTGGATAGGGCGCTGGCGATCCTTGCGCACGCCCATCACGCTGTGCGCTGTGCTCGCGCGATTCTCGCACTCCACCCTGATTTCTCGGGCATAGAGACGTCGCCGCTATGCCGTCTGCTGTGGGCTGACCCCGTTTCGTAGGTCCAGTCGTTATGAGAGTCGTCCTGT